>NZ_CP034035.1:1239413-1549266 GCF_005484945.1 Brenneria rubrifaciens | reverse complement strand
GACAAGTGATTTTTTCCGTTGAAAGTGAAGGCCGGCGAGAAACCCTTCAGGAACTGCTGGCGCGCATCAAGCTGAATCCTACGCCGATTGCCCGTCTGGGACAGGCGCAGCATCGAACCACCAGTTTAATCATCGGCGCCAGTGAACATGGTTTTATCGACACTCAGCGTCAACGCGCGTTGATCTGCGAAAGCGATCTCCTGGGCGAACGCGTCAGCCGCCGCCGTCAGGACAATCGGCGAACCATCAATACTGACACATTGATCCGCAATCTGGCGGAGCTCAGCTCAGGTCAACCCGTGGTGCATCTGGAACACGGTGTGGGACGCTACGCCGGATTGACGACGCTGGAAGCCGGCGGCATTAAAGCCGAATACCTGATTTTGACCTACGCCGGGGAAGACAAGCTGTATGTCCCGGTGTCTTCACTGCACCTCATCAGCCGCTATGCGGGCGGCGCTGACGAAAGCGCGCCATTGCATAAACTCGGCGGCGATGCCTGGTCGCGCGCGCGGCAGAAAGCGGCGGAAAAAGTGCGGGATGTTGCCGCGGAACTGCTGGATATCTATGCGCAACGGACCGTCAAAAGCGGTTTCGCATTCAAGCATGACAAAACGCAGTATCAGCTTTTCTGTGAGAGTTTCCCTTTTGAAACCACGCCGGATCAGGCTCAGGCCATCAATGCCGTCCTGAGCGACATGTGCCAGCCGCTGGCTATGGATCGGCTGGTGTGCGGCGACGTAGGCTTCGGTAAAACCGAAGTGGCCATGCGCGCCGCTTTCCTGGCGGTAGAAAACCATAAGCAGGTGGCCGTGCTGGTGCCCACCACGCTGCTGGCTCAGCAGCATTACGATAACTTCCGCGATCGCTTTGCCAACTGGCCGGTGAAAATCGAAATGATTTCCCGTTTCCGCAGCGCGCGTGAGCAAACCCAAATTTTGGAAGAAACGCGGCAAGGTAAAGTCGATATTCTGATCGGTACGCATAAACTGTTGCAGAGCGACGTCTGCTGGCACGATCTCGGCCTGCTGATCGTGGACGAAGAACACCGTTTTGGCGTTCGCCACAAAGAACGAATAAAAGCGATGCGCGCCAACGTGGACATTCTGACGCTAACCGCCACGCCGATTCCCCGTACGCTGAATATGGCCATGAGCGGCATGCGCGACCTATCGATTATCGCCACCCCGCCGGCACGCCGTTTAGCGGTGAAAACCTTTGTTCGCGAATACGATAATCTGGTAATTCGCGAAGCGATTCTGCGCGAGGTGCTGCGTGGCGGCCAAGTCTATTATCTCTACAACGATGTGGAGAATATCGAAAAAGCCGCGCAGCGGCTGGCTGAACTGGTGCCGGAGGCCCGTATTACCATCGGTCACGGGCAGATGCGCGAGCGCGATCTGGAACGCGTGATGAATGACTTCCATCACCAGCGTTTCAACGTGCTGGTATGTACCACCATTATTGAAACCGGGATTGATATTCCCAGCGCCAATACCATCATTATCGAACGGGCCGATCACTTCGGACTGGCACAATTGCATCAGCTACGCGGCCGCGTAGGACGCTCGCACCATCAGGCCTACGCTTACCTGTTGACGCCAAACCCCAAAGCCATGAGCACCGACGCACACAAACGCCTGGAAGCCATCGCCTCACTGGAGGATTTAGGCGCGGGCTTTGCCCTAGCCACGCACGATCTGGAAATTCGTGGCGCGGGTGAACTGCTGGGTGAAGATCAGAGCGGGCAGATGACCAGCGTCGGATTCTCGTTGTATATGGAACTACTCGAAAACGCCGTTGACGCTTTGAAAGCCGGACGGGAGCCTTCGCTGGAAGATTTAATCAGCAGCCAGACGGACGTAGAACTCCGGTTGCCAGCCCTGCTGCCGGAAGATTTCATTCCCGATGTCAATACGCGTTTATCCTTTTACAAGCGCATTGCCAGTGCGAAAAATACGGGTGAACTGGACGAACTCAAAGTTGAGCTAATCGATCGCTTCGGCAAACTGCCCGATGCCACGCGCCATCTGTTGCAGGTCGCGGCGCTGCGTCAGCAGGCGCAGGCGCTGGGAATCAAACGTATTGAAGGCAACGAGAAAGGCGGTTTCATCGAATTCGGTGAAAAGAATCGCGTGGACCCATCCCACTTGATTGGTTTGTTGCAACGCGAACCGGGCACCTACCGACTGGACGGCCCGGCGCGTCTGAAGTTTATTAAAGACCTGAGCGCCCGTCCGCTACGTATTGAGTTTATCGAATCGTTATTAACCAGTATGGCTCAACATACGCTGGCGGCGTAAAACAACCAAACCACGGCTCGCCAATTCGTTGTTCGGGAGATGTTGGATTCCTGAGGATAAGTAAGAATCCAACATCTCTTCCCGTCAACGTTCATGAACGCCTGTTTTACCCTGTTAAAAATACTTCTAATTAATAGATAAAATTAACAAATATAGTGGCTATCAAAGCGCCATCATAAAGATGCGCTTATTAGTATTGTATTGTAGTGTTTCCCTGCGTTGGCATGAACAACCTATCACAATACGATCGTCACCATCGATCAATAAGCGACGATTTGATCATTTAAATCTATTAATAAGTATGCATTACAGTGTGATAGGCCTAAAGACGCCTGCATCGTCAGAAACCGTAAAAAAGCCGCGAAAACCTTGTTCAGGTTTCCCGCGGCTTTATTTATTACAGGATGTCAGCGCAAAGAAGAAATATCAGAAAGATTAACTCTGCTGATTCAAAATCAACTGGCCTTTTTTATCTACCGGAATCTGTGTTCCGGGATCGCGATCCATTCGAATTTTTCCTTGCTGGTCGCCAATTTTATAGGTCACATCATAACCCAAGACTTTTTGCGATTTATCGTAGACCGTCTGGCAACGCTGCTGTGTCGTCGTATAGGTATCATTTTCCTGCATACTGCCTTGTACCTTGTTACCGGCATAACCGCCCGCTAAGGCACCGGCGACCGTCGCGACATCTTTACCGCGCCCCCCGCCGAACTGATGACCCAGCACACCGCCCGCCACCGCACCCAGGACTGACCCGGCGATTTTATTTTCATCCTGAACCGGACGACGATTTGTAACATTAACGTTACGACATTCCTGTCTCGGGGTTTTAACCGTTTCTTTTATTGGTGTCGCCGTAAGCACCTGTGCGAACTGCGGTTTAGATGAAAAAACATCCATACTCGCCATTGTCGCTACACCCAAGGCCGCTGCGACACCGATACCTACACCCGCTAACATTGACTTGTTCACAGGATACCTCCCGAATATATTTCCGCGCATTCCCCATCAGCGATCCCGTGCTAAAGATGCCTTATCTTTACGACGACTCGCGTGTAACGCGATGAATCCGATGGTTCCCTCCTGAATGCCTTTCATTCAGGATTTGCGACGTGCGCGCTACGCCGCCTGTAAACAGAGTGCAGTCTGCACAATGTTTATTGCCCCCGCAATAAGACAAATTAACTAAATTTGTCATTTTAGTAACATAAAACCATCATTTGAGAATTATCTTAAAGTGAACAGGTAATAGAACGATATTTTATACTGCATAAAGTGGGATATGAGACGCACGTTACCACCGCCAGCGATCCGCGGGCGGTGAGTCGACATTAGTGCAGTTTAAGACGCGGACGGATAACCCGGTTGATGCCGCCAACCAACATCATCAAACCGGTTTTTACGTAGCCATGCAGTGCAATCTGATGCATGCGGTACAAAGAGATGTAAACAAAACGGGCAATACGCCCTTCCACCATCACCGAACCACGCATCAGGTTACCCATCAAACTACCTACCGTGCTGAACTTGGACAGCGACACCAGCGAGCCGTGATCTTTATACACATAAGGTTTCAGCGACTGCCCGGCCAACAACGCCACGATGTTGCTATGGCAGCGGGAAGCCATCTGGTGCGCCGCCTGCGCGCGCGGGGGCACAAAGCCGCCGCCTTCCTGCGGACAGGAAGCACAGTCGCCAATGGCAAAAATGGCAGGGTCGCGGGTCGTTTGCAACGTCGGTTCAACCACAAGCTGGTTGATGCGGTTGGTTTCCAGACCGGCAATCTCCTTCATGGCATCCGGTGCTTTAATTCCGGCGGCCCAGACCATCAGATCGGCTTCAATAAACTCGCCGTCTTTGGTATTCAGACCGCCAGACTCGGCGCTGGTGACCATCGTTTTGGTCAGCACGCGAACGCCGATATTGGTCAGTTCCTGATGTGCGGCCGCTGAAATACGCGGCGGCAACGCAGGCAGGATGCGTTCTCCTGCTTCAACCAGCGTCACATTCAGCGTTTCTTTATCCAGACCGTCAAAACCATAGCTGTGGAGTTGTTTCACCGCGTTATGCAGTTCGGCGGACAGTTCAACGCCTGTCGCGCCACCGCCCACGATCGCAATGTTTATCCGCTCTTTTCCATCGGTATTAGCCGTAAACTTCAGGAACAGGTTGAGCATTTCATTATGGAAACGGCGGGCCTGTTTGGGGTTATCCAGAAAGATACAGTGATCTTTTACGCCCGGCGTACCGAAGTCGTTCGACGTGCTGCCCAGCGCGATCACCAGGATGTCATAAGGAATTTTTCGGGCGGCCACCAACTGTTCGCCCTGATCGTCACGAATCTCAGCCAACTGAATATGTTTCTGTTCGCGATCAATATCCGTCAGCATGCCAAGTTGAAACTGGAAGGCATGATTACGGGCATGCGCCAGATAGCTCAGCGCATCCATATCGTCATCCATAGAACCGGTTGCCACTTCGTGCAACAGCGGTTTCCACAAGTGGCTGTGGTTACGATCCACCAGCGTCACTTCCGCCTTTTTCTTGCGGCCTAACTTATGACCCAGGCTGGTCGCCAGCTCAAGTCCGCCGGCTCCCCCGCCGACAATAACGATTTTCTTGGTTGGTGATGTCAAAATGACCCCCTAAATGTGAACCAATGGTTAAAAAAGGGTAAAATAATAATATCCTTATATTACATAGAGTTCGCGTAAGTTAAACTCGATAATCTGTTGCAAGAATATCACGACAGGTTATTTGGTCATACCAAAATTGATATATATCAATTTATTTTCAGGCAAAGGCGGCTCTCCATCGAAATTTCATTTTCATTTCAGCCGATTAAGAGGTATTTCGCGGAGTAAACGGAGAAGCCATCACGCTTCGATGATAAAAAGCTAACCCTAAGAGAAGTAAATAAATTGGCGATCGCCCTAAGCCAATCGCTTAAGCATGGATTTACTCGCCGTGACGGTTCGGCAACCGCGGCGTTTCGTGGGGCTATCTTCGCCGATGGCGGGATTCAACCCAGTATTTTAAAGGCTTTCATTTGTTGCAGATGGTGGGAAATGCTCTTGAATTTGTGTGTCTGAACCTCATCCCAGATGATTTTATAGTAGTTGCCCAGCACCTGAGCACTACGTTGACTGTTGAGCATTTCGTCCTGGCGAGACAGCACCACCAGACAACGGTCGCGGTTTTTCTCGCGAAAATTCGCCACGCACTTGGTGGCGATATCCAGATACTCTTCTGGACGATCGATTTTGCCGATCATGTTTTCCTGCGGAAACAGATTAGGATTGAAGATAACCTGCCGGATACCGCAAAGGAACCCGACCCTCTCTGCCCAAAAACCGCCAAGCCCCACCCCACAAATCAGTGGCCGCTCATCGTCGCAATGCTGAATCATTTTATCGACCTGCTTCAATAGGTGCTGCATATCGTGACGTGGATGCAAGGTACTGTAACTTATCAGCCGAACATCTTCGTCAATAAACTGTAACTGCAACACTTTTTCATGATTCCCAGGGCTGGTCGAGTCAAAACCATGTAAATAGATAATCATCTCTATCCTCACCACTGTTTTAGGGATTCACCGTGGAGTCAGGCGGATTGATGCGCCCGCCAGCGCTCAGTAAGCGCCGTAAGCGACTGATTCGCCTGATTCCAACGGGGCGAATCCAGTAGTTGCCTGTAAGAAAACGTCCCCTGATGATATAAGTTGGACAGGTGTTGTGCTTTGACCGGGGACAGATTATCCAACACGCTCACCGCACCGCGCCGGTTATTACAAACCAGAATCATGTCGCATCCCGCATCCAGTGAGGCGTGAGCGCGCTCCGGGTAGCTTCCCATCACGGCAGCGCCTTCCATAGACAGATCGTCAGAAAAGATAATGCCGCTGAAATTCAGTTCCTGACGTAAAACCTGTTTTAACCAGAACGGTGAACCACTGGCGGGACGCGGATCGGCTTCGGTATAAATCACGTGGGCGGGCATGATCGCATCCAGTTGCTGTTGCTGGATCAACTGGCTGAAAATCGACATGTCATGTGCGCGAATCGTCGCCAGCGGACGAGGATCGCGTGGCGTTTCATGATGGGAATCCGCACTGACAGCGCCGTGTCCGGGGAAATGTTTGCCCGTCACTTTCATTCCCGCACTGTGCATACCGCGAATAACGCTTTGCGCTATCATCAGCGCCTTCTGCGGATCGGCATGAAAGGCACGCTCGCCAATCGCCGCGCTTTGATGGCCGATATCCAGTACCGGGGCGAAACTGATATCGATATCCATGGCAATCATTTCCGCCGCCATTAGCCAACCGGCTTCCTCGGCAAGCCGCCGCGCCTCCCCCTCCGCGTTCAAGGCGGCAAACGCCTGCGCAGCTGGCAACTGGGTAAACCCTTCGCGAAAACGCTGAACGCGCCCGCCTTCCTGATCAACCGACACCACCAGACGGGTGCGTGATGCAGCGCGGATCTGACGCACCAGTTCACGCAGTTGCGCCACATCATGAAAATTACGGGTAAATAAAATCACGCCGCCGACCAGCGGATGCGCCAACACGTCACGATCTTCAGCGTCCAGCTCATAGCTGGCAACATCTAACATTACCGGACCCACATCAACCTCATTCTTTAACTGTTTATACCGGTCATACGTCACGTTGCATGTGCATTGGCTTTCTCGCTCACCCCAGTCGCTTACTGGTGTAAGCGACTGGGGGTTCGCTGTGCCGCCGCCTTCCTGCAACTCGAATATTTAGGCTATATGGCTTGTTTCGCCAGTCTGAAAACGTCCCCATGTAATCCGACAGGGACGCCTAATTTAACCCCAGTTGCCTGCGCAACGATGGGAGCGCCTGCAAAAATTTGTCCTGCCGCGTCTGCTGCCAGCGGACTTCAAACCACATCATCACCAGATAGTCAACCCAGGGTAACCACGGCCCGACGTGCCGATAAATCTGTCTGGCAGATAACCCGGGACGATGCTGCTGATAGGTTTCTAAAAATCTCATCTGCGCTGGCGAATCCATCTGATTTGCGCGAAAGATGAAAGCCATCTCAAAAGCGATGTCGCCATCTGACGCGTACTCCCAATCGATAAGCATTATACCATTCCGGGTTATCAACAGATTTTCCGCATGTACATCCAGATGTAACGGCGCATAAGCCAACGGCTTAGGTAATGGTAACCGTTGAAAATGTTGATGCAGCCGCAGCAGCGCCGGAGAACGACGATGCGGAGCCATCAACTGCCAGTGTCGGGCAAACAGCTTGCGCAGATCCAGCGGATAACCGCTGCATGGCTGCTGATGAATTCGGGATAAATAACCCGCCAGGGCGCCACGGCTCAAAAAGGCGGCAAACTCATCCGCTGTGGCAATACGTCCCGGCGCCCATTCAATGATCAACCAATCACGCCGCCATAACAGCGGGCGCGGAGCCAATCCGACAGCGGCCATCTGTCGTAACAGATGATACTCGCGCTGGCGATCGGTTCCTGTCTGGCGTCCGAACGCCGATTGAGGGCGAGCCAGCCACTCAATATCAGGCCCGCGGATGCGCCAACTTTCACTGCTGAGTCCGCTGACAGGTTTGAAATGAAAACCGGCGGTATCAACCGCCGGAAAATATTGATGAACAAGCTCGGTGAGCTGCCCTTTAATGTTGAACGCTTCCATTACCCGACCAGACAATTTCGCCGGTTTGCACCAGCATCAGTTGCATATCGATCTGCGGTGATTTCACATCACCGCTCACGTCGCTGTACAACACATATTGCGCACCGACATAACGCGCCAGCCCGATTGCTTTGCTGCGTGACCCCAAGCTGTCATCCACGGATAATCCCAACGTCTGTTTCGCCACAGCCAACTGCTCGCGAGGCACCAGCGTGAAGGCGTTACCAGATGACAATGCGCTATACAACGCGTTGTTGGCTTTCTCCGTTTGCAGCGATCCGTTGGTGTTGTTCTTAACGCTATCCGGCAGCAAGATACTGCCCTGCGTCACACCGTTTGCTTTTAACATTTGCGCCACCAGCGGGTTGATACTGGCTTCCCAGTTTAGGGGTTGGATTTTAGGCGGCGACGGAACCTGCTCTCCAGGCGGTGGCGTTGCCGGCACCGGCGGTTCTGCCGGTTCAATGGTCACAGGGGGTTCAACAGGTTCAGGCGGGCGACTCGGACAGCCCGTCAATACCAGCACGGCCAGCGCTATGCCTAGATACTTTTTCATGTTTACTCTCTCAACACACCATTACAAAAATAGATGAAGGCGGATCTGACGCACATCAGGATTACTACGCGTTGAAAAAATGTTTATCTCCGCCCCACGCGGAACCACCACTGTTTGCGCATCATCGTACGGCAAGATTTCCAGCCCATTGTCATCATACCAATAGAAACGGTAATGCACGGTGACAGCCTGTTCCGTATGGTTACTAACGACGGAAGACGCGCGTCGTTTACCATTTTCTGAATCAAGAGAAGGATTGCCGGCGGTAATCCCGGCCGAGAGCAAAGGCGCATCCAGTATCAATGTTTGTCTTTCATTGATCGTCAGCGCCGTTGGGGGGCTGCACGCGGCCAGTACACAGGCCATCAGCAAGAATGACAAACATCGCATCATGGAATTACGCATCGCCAACTCCGCTAGTCAACCAGTAATGCCCCCAGTACTTGGCCTCCCAGCAGGTGCATGTGCATGTGATAGACTTCCTGCCCACCATGACGATTACAATTGATAATCAGACGGTAGCCGTCTTCTGCAATACCTTCCTGCCGCGCAATTTTCCCTGCGACGGTGATCATGCGTCCTAACGCGGCTTCATGTTCCGCAGCGGTTTCATTAACGGTTGGGATCAATACATTAGGAACGATGAGGATGTGTGTGGGCGCCCGCGGTGCAATATCACGAAATGCGGTTACCAGATCATCCTGATAAACGATATCGGCCGGAATTTCCCGACGGATAATTTTACTAAAAATGGTCTCTTCAGCCATGTTAGATTTCCTTTTTTAACAAACGCGAATCCAAAGTCGTGTAGGCAGTATGAGTGACATATTCTATTTCTTTCAACCTTCTTTAGCCTGTTTCAGACATGGATGGTTAAAATACGACAGGATTTCCGCGCGTGATTTCCCGTATTCCCTCCAACGTTATCGTCTCTACCCCAAATTACCCAAAGCGATTCAATCGCTTTACCGCCGCGGTCGGATGACGCTTGCCGAAAAAAAGGGGCTTTCGCCCCTTGATTCTTCCCAACAACCGATTAGTGATTACGGATATAGTCGTCCATATCCGTTTTCAGGTTATCGGATTTAGTACCGAAAATCGCCTGAACGCCAGAACCTGCGACAACCACACCAGCAGCACCCAACTGTTTCAAAGCAGCCTGATCCACTTTTGATATATCACCTACGCTAACGCGCAGACGAGTGATACATGCATCCAGGTTAGTGATGTTCTCTTTACCACCGAAGGCGTTGACCAGCGCCTCCGCTTTTTCCGTGCTGTCCTGAGCAACCTCGTCAGAAGAAGAGTCCTCACGACCCGGGGTTTTCAGATTCAGCTTAACGATCAGCACGCGGAAAAGGGAGTAATAAACCAACGCATAGCACAAGCCCACGATCGGGAACAACCACAGCTTGCTGCCGTTTCCGCTCAGTACGACGAAGTCAATCAGGCCGTGAGAGAAGCTCGTACCGTCACGCATACCCAGCAGGATACAAATCGGGAATGCCAAACCAGCCAGAATCGCATGGATCACGTACAGTATCGGCGCGACGAACATAAAAGAGAACTCAATTGGCTCGGTAATCCCGGTCAGGAAAGAGGTCAGCGCCGCAGAGATCATGATACCGCCCACTTTGGCGCGGTTTTCCGGTTTGGCTGAGTGCCAAATCGCAATAGCCGCCGCTGGCAGGCCATACATTTTAAACAAGAAGCCACCAGACAGTTTACCCGCAGTCGGGTCACCCGCCATATAGCGAGGAATGTCCCCGTGGAACACCTGACCTGCGGCATTGGTGAACTCACCAATCTGCATCTGGAAGGGAACGTTCCAGATATGATGCAGACCGAAAGGCACCAGTGAACGTTCAATAACGCCGTACAAACCGAAGGCCAGAACCGGATTCTGATACGCGCCCCATTGAGAGAAAGCCTGAATCGCCTTCCCGACCGGAGGCCAGATAAATGACAGGACAACCCCGAGAATGATCGCCGCCAGACCGGAAATAATCGGCACAAAGCGTTTTCCAGCAAAAAAGCCAAGATATTCAGGAAGCTGAATGCGGTAAAAACGATTAAACATATAAGCCGCAATGGCACCAGCAATGATACCGCCTAATACACCGGTATCCGCTAAGTACTGAGCTTTAACCTCCTCCGCAGACAAATGCAGAACCAACGGCGCGACCACCGCCATGGTTTTCACCATGATGCCATAGGCCACAACTGCCGCCAGAGCCGATACACCATCGTTATTGGTGAAGCCCAGTGCCACGCCGATGGCGAAAATCAACGGCATATTGGCAAAAACAGACCCACCGGCTTCCGCCATAACATGGGAAACGACCGCAGGTAACCAGCTAAAATTTGCCGCCCCGACGCCCAGCAGGATACCTGCGATAGGCAGTACGGATACCGGCAGCATTAGCGACTTACCTACTTTTTGCAGGTTTGCGAATGCGTTCTTAAACATAATTGAATGTGCTCCTGAGTAATAGTGCTTTTACTGCTGATATTTCATATAGGAAAAGGTGGGAGACTATCCTTAACAATTCAGGGTGTCCTGACCCTTTTAATTTTTACGCAGACTAAAATAAATAGACGGCCTAATGTTTGATAACCATCACGTTTCCATGAGCCGGTAAGTTGAAACAGAACATAAATTAAGCTCATTTGTGATTTATTGCTTAAAAATGACCATTCCTGACGAGGGGATACTCAGCAAGGATGGCCATCAGCCGCTATTAATTACACAGATAAAAAAAACTCGGCCATTTTCAACCACTATTGCGTGATGGTCAACCGCGCGGGATCGATATGAAACAGGCGGGAAAAATTATCCGTCGTCATCGCCGCCAGATTTTCCAGCGTCGTCCCTTTCAGCACCGATAAATACTCGGCCACCTCGCGAACATAGGCAGGCTGGTTTTCCTCCCCGCGGAAAGGCACCGGCGCCAGCCAGGGAGAATCGGTTTCAATCAGCATACGCTCCAACGGGACATAACGGGCGACGTCACGCAGCGCTTCCGCATTGCGGAACGTGACAATACCGGAAAATGAAATATAAAACCCCATATCCAGCAACGTCTTGGCCGTGGCCAAATCTTCTGTAAAGCAGTGCAGCACCCCGCCGCACTTTTCTACCTGCTCTTCTTTCAGAATGGCGATGGTATCCTCCCTTGCCGCACGCGTATGCACGATGACCGGCTTATTCAAGTCATTGCCAATGCGAATGTGCTCGCGGAAAGACGCCTGCTGCTGCGCTTTGGTGTCTTGCTGGTAGTAATAATCCAGTCCCGTCTCCCCCATCGCCACCACTTGACTGGCGGCAGCCAATTGACGCAGCTCGGCATAATCATAGGGCTCATTCTGATTTAATGGATGAACACCACAGGAAAACGCCACATCATCCCGCTCACCAATCTGTTCCTTCATGGCCCGAAAACCCGGCAGCGTCGTCGCTACCGCCAAAACAAAACCCACATCGCGGTCTTTTGCCTTATCCAGAACACTGGAGACATCTTTGTGTAACGACTCATAATTCAAACCATCGAGATGGCAGTGAGAATCAACTAACAACATGATATTTACTCAAAATTGATTATACAGAGAATGAGTGAAAGTGCCGCTGAACCGTGGCGGACAGGCTCTGTTCAGCATCAAGCAACCGTTCCATCAACAGCAGTTCGCGGTTAACGCCAGTCACCGTCAATAATTTTTGCCGGCAAACCAGCCATTGGCGCAATTCATACTGTAGTTGAGTGTTTGCAGATTCATGCGCCAACCGCTCAACCAGCGCGGTCTGATCCAGATTAACCCGATACGCGCCTGCCCCTTGCTGCCATTTCATCGCATCCAGCAGCAAGGATGCCAGCCAGTGAATACGTTCATCGGTATCCTCATGATTCAGCAATGGCATTAACGAAAGCAAATCGTGTGAAGCGAGCCCGGCGAAAAGTCCCTGACACAATGCGTTACGCTGTTTCCAACGTTCCGGTTGCAAAAGGATCTCAGCCGCCAGCGGCGCGCCTGCCTGTAGTCTCAGCGCGGTCCGTATCGCCTGCGTATCATCACGATGACGCGCACTCAACCACAGCACGCTCTGGGTTTCGTCAGGGACATCCAGATAGTGATACAGACAGCGGCTTCGCATCGTCGCTAACAGGCGGGAGGGATCACGGCAGCCGAACAAAAAATAGGTACTTTGCGGCGGCTCTTCCAAAGTCTTTAATAACGCATTGGCCGCCGCTTCCGTTAATATCTCGGCATACGGCAGCCAAATCACTTTGCCCCCCCCTTGCCGAGAATGCTGGTAAAGCTTATCCAGCACGTCACGCACCGCGTCAACGCCCAGACTCTGCTTCCCTTTTTCAGGACTGAGCATGTACCAGTCGGGGTGCGTACCCGCTACCATCAAATGACAGGCGTGACACTTGCCGCAGCTTTTCATCCCTTCAGGATGCTGGCACATCAGCCAGCGGCTTAACGCATAGACCAGCGACTCATTGCCCATACCCGGTAATGTATGCAGCAAAATGGCGTGATGTCCTCTGCCCGCCTGATATTGGCCGATCAACCGACGGTAAGGCGCGTTAAGCCACGGATACCACTCCATCTCAGCCACGCCCCTGATGAAGTGTCGCCGGCGGCGCATCTTGCCGATGTAATCCCTGCTGTGGCAGCCATTCCCGCAACGTTGCCTGAATATCACGACTGACGCTTTCCAGCGGCTGGGAGGCATCGAGGGTGACGATGGTACGATCTTCCGCAGCCAGCGCCTGATAGCGCGCGCGAGTGCGTTCAAAGAAAGCCAAAGACTCCTGTTCGATGCGATCCAGATCGCCGCGCGCCCGCGCGCGTTGCAACCCAAGAGCAGGAGGCAGATCAAGATAGAAGGTCAGGTCAGGGCGAAAATCGCCGAGCACGGTATCACGCAGCGACAACAACAGCTGTTGATCGATTCCCCGTCCTCCGCCCTGATAAGCCTGGGAGGAAAGATCGTGCCGATCGCCAATCACCCACTGGCCATTGGCCAACGCAGGCTTGATCACGTTATCGACCAGTTGCACTCTGGCGGCATACAACATCAGCACTTCTGCTTTGTCGGTCACCTTTTCATCCGCCATGCCCTGCTTAATCAACTCACGCAGCTTCTCGGCCAGCGGCGTACCGCCAGGTTCTCGCGTAAAAATAACGTCCTGCACGCCGTAAGCCCGCAGCGTCTCAACGACAGTGTGACGAGCCGTTGTTTTCCCCGCGCCTTCCAGACCCTCAATAACGATAAATTTATTGTTCATCCCGTTCCTTTAACGCTGAGCGGTACACCCTCACAGCACGATTATGATCTGCAAGATTAGTGGTAAAGCTGTGTCCGCCTTTGCCGTCAGCCACAAAATAGAGATATGACGTTTTAGCCGGATGGGCAGCAGCGTCCAACGAGGCTTTGCCCGGCACGGCAATTGGCGTGGGCGGCAAACCCGAGATGATATAAGTATTGTAAGGCGTTGGCGTATCCAATGCTTTACGGGTAATCGCCCCGGTATAATCTTCGCCCATGCCATAAATAACCGTTGGATCGGTTTGTAAACGCATACCGGCACGCAGGCGGTTAACAAAAACAGAAGCCACCTGGGGACGCTCTTCGTTGACCGCCGTTTCTTTTTCAATGATAGACGCCATGACAAGCAACTCATCCGGCGTGTTGTATGGCAATCCGTTTTCTTTCTCCCGCCATACTTCATCTACAGTCTTCTTCATACGCTGATAAGCTCGTTGCAACAAGGCCAAATCGGTTGTATTCGCCGTGTACAGGTAAGTATCCGGGTAGAACCACCCTTCCGGGTTGGGTTTATCTTTTATACCCAGTTCAGACGCCAATTCCTGCACACTCTTATCCGCCAGCGTATGTTTAATATAGGGCGACTGCCGCAACGTTTCGAGCCAGTCTCTCAGGCGCGATCCCTCGACAAAACGAATGGAGAATTGCGCTTCTTTCCCACTGGATAATAAAGCCAGCAGCTCTCGGACGGTCATTCCGGTGGTTAATCGGTATGTTCCCGCTTTAAACTTTGCCAGTTCTGGTTCAATTCGCAACAGCCAGGGAAAGAAAGTCCCTTTGGTAATAATCTTTTGATCCAGTAACAACGTTTCCAATCCATCGCGCCCAGTGCCGGCAGGGAGCGTGAAAATCGTCTCTTGTTCAATCGCAAGTGGCGAACTGGCAAAATGCTGTAATTTTTGCCACAGAAACAGACTCGCCGACAACACTAAAGCGACAACCAGAACACCAACCTTCTTTCCGTTCATAAATCAACCATCGACTAACAGTTAGGGCTCAGAAACCGATACAGTTCTCTGGAGCGATAACACCAGACGTGCGCCTGGTTTACGGGGATCACCGGCATCAATGCGTTACAGACCAATACCTCTTCAGCTTGCGCGAGTACCGCCAGCGGTTCAGTGACGATATGTATATCAAAATCTGTATCGGCCAATAGCGAGAGAATATGCTGCCGGGCGACGCCATCAACACCGGCATAAGATAGATCCGGCGTAAAAACCTGATTCCCTTTACGCCAGAATAAATTAGCCGCACAGCATTCCACCAGTGCCCCGGAGGTGTCAAGCACCAACGCTTCATCACCGGGCGCCTGATCAAGATGCATGCGGATCAACACCTGCTCCAGACGATTGAGGTGCTTAATTCCCGCCAGCAGCGGATTTTTAGCCAACGCCACCGGACTCAGATTTAAACTGATGCCTTGCTCACGCCAGCGAGTGTAGTGGGCAGGATAGTCAGTCTGCATGACAATACGCGTCACCTGCTCACAGCCTTGACTGCTGTAGCCCCTGCCCCCTTCTCCCCGCGTCAGCATAACTTTTACCACACCCCGCTGACGCCCCTGGGCCGCCTGTTTCATCTCTTCCGTCAGCAGCGTCCAATCGAATGGCGGTAACATCAGACGTTCGGCCGCCTGTTGCAGACGGGTGAGATGACGCTCAAGCCAGATAATCTGACCGTCAGCAACTCTGGCCGTCGTAAAACAGCCATCGCCAAACTGGGTAGCACGATCTGAAACCGATAACATTTCCTGCTGTTGTCCATTTATCCAGTGCATGTTTTCCTTCCATTCAACCAAGAGCCCTCAGCCTGCCAGTAAACCAAACCGCTAAACAAGCAGCCATATCTGATTTTATACAGGCAAAAAAAAACCCGGAAACCGGGCTTTTTTTTCATAGGATAACGATGATCAAACCTTACGGAATAACAGAGAGCCGTTTGTTCCGCCGAAACCAAAGGAGTTACACAGCGTATATTCCATATTGCTGACCTGACGTGCCTCATGAGGTACGAAATCCAGATCGCAGCCTTCATCCGGGTTATCCAGATTGATGGTTGGCGGGACAGCCTGATCGCGCAGCGCGAGGATGCTGAAAATAGATTCAATCGCCCCTGCCGCCCCTAATAAGTGCCCGGTCATCGATTTTGTCGAGCTGACCAATACGCGATTGGCACTCTCACCAAAGACAGTCTTGACGGCCTGAGCTTCGGCTTTATCACCCGCGGGCGTAGAAGTCCCATGCGCGTTGATATAACCGATCTGAGAAGGTGATACCCCTGCGTCACGCAGTGCGTTTTCTATCGCCTGCGCAGCACCCGAGCCATTCTCCGGCGGAGACGTCATATGGTAGGCATCGCTGCTCATCCCAAATCCGACCAGTTCCGCGTAAATTTTGGCGCCGCGTTTTTTAGCGTGCTCATATTCTTCCAGCACCATCATACCGGCGCCATCACCCAGCACAAAACCATCGCGGTCTTTATCCCACGGCCGGCATGCCGCCTGTGGGTTATCGTTGCGGGTGGATAAAGCGCGAGCGGCGCCAAACCCCCCCACGCCTAATGGCGTACTGGCTTTTTCCGCCCCGCCTGCCACCATGATATCCGCGTCATTATAAGCGATCATACGCGCGGCATGGCCGACGTTATGCACACCTGACGTACAGGCCGTGGCGATAGAGATACTTGGACCACGCAAGCCATACATGATGGTGAGATGACCAGCAACCATATTCACAATGGTTGAAGGAACGAAAAACGGGCTGATTTTACGCGGGCCACCATTTACCAGAGAGCTGTGGTTCTCTTCAATCAGACCCAGTCCGCCAATACCGGAACCAATCGCCGCACCGAAGCGCTGAGCATTCTCTTCCGTTACTTCAAGACCGGAATCTTTTATGGCTTGGATACCCGCCGCAATTCCGTATTGGATAAAGGCATCCATTTTGCGTGCTTCTTTACGCGAAATGAACTCTTCATAATTAAAATTCTTTACTAAGCCAGCAAAACGCGTTGCGTAGGCACTAGTATCGAAATGGTCGATCAGGCTGATGCCACTCTGACCGGCAAGAAGAGCACTCCAGGAGGACTCAACTGTATTGCCGACAGGAGATAACATGCCCAGTCCGGTCACAACTACTCGACGCTTAGACACGCTTGTCCTCCAGGGAGGGAAAAATATGACACTGCGGGACAAAAAACTTAGGCGGTCGAATGACCGCCTAGATATGTTCGCTTACTGCTGGTTTGCCTGAATGAAATCGATGGCTGCCTGAACAGTCGTGATTTTTTCGGCTTCTTCATCTGGAATTTCAGTATCAAATTCTTCTTCCAGGGCCATTACCAGCTCAACAGTGTCAAGAGAATCAGCGCCGAGGTCGTCAACGAAAGAAGCATTGTTTACGACTTCTTCCTGCTTAACACCAAGCTGTTCAACGATGATTTTCTTAACGCGTTCTTCGATAGTGCTCATACTCTTAAATTTCCTATCAAAACTCGCTTTCGCGATGGTTTTCGTAGTGTATAAAATGTTGAAAAAGATGCAACAAAATCCCGGCTGGTCGAACCACGATTTTGTGCTATTTTGCGGTCATCGCAGCAAATAACGCAAATAATTTCGTGCTTTTTAGATCATATACATGCCGCCATTGACATGCAATGTCTCGCCGGTAATGTAACCTGCCTCATCAGAGGCTAAAAATGCAACAGCACTGGCGATTTCTTTAGCATCACCAAGCCGGTTAACAGGAACCTGGCTCAAAATGCCTGCTCGCTGTTCTTCTGTCAACGCCTGAGTCATATCCGTTTCAATAAAACCCGGTGCGACAACATTAACCGTAATACCCCGAGAAGCCACTTCAAGAGCGAGAGATTTGCTGAAACCAATCAGCCCAGCCTTCGCCGCCGCGTAGTTTGCCTGTCCGGCATTGCCTACCGAGCCAACAATTGATCCGATAGTAATGATACGGCCAAAACGTTTTTTCATCATAGCGCGCATTACAGCTTTGGATAACCGGAATACGGACGTCAAATTCGTATCCAGAATATCCTGCCATTCATCTTCTTTCATTCGCATTAACAGATTATCGCGAGTAATTCCGGCGTTATTAATCAAAATGTCAATTTCACCAAATTCAGCACGAATATCCGCCAATACTTTATCGATTGACGCCGCATCTGCGACGTTCAGCATATAGCCTTTACCGTTCTCACCCAACCAGGCGCTGATTGCTTCAGCACCTTTTTCGCTGGTTGCGGTCCCAATGACTTTTGCGCCCCGGGCAACCAATGTCTCGGCAATCGCACGTCCAATGCCTCGACTGGTGCCAGTAACCAGCGCAATTTTTCCCTCAAAACTCATTGTTTCCCCCATTCTCATTTCTCAAGTGCCGCTGAAAGCGACGCAGGATCGTTCACCGCAGCGGCAGTCAGAGTATCGACGATTCGCTTAGTTAACCCCGTCAGAACTTTTCCTGGACCAATCTCCAGCAGTGACCCGACACCTTGAGATGCCATGAACTCGACAGACTCAGTCCAGCGAACCGGACTGTAAAGTTGGCGCACCAGCGCACTGCGGATCGCTTCTGGCGTCGTTTCAATACGCGCGTCAACATTATTGACCACAGGAATTGATGGCGTCTGGAATTCAATAGATTCAAGCGCAGCAGCCAGTTTTTGTGCCGCAGGCTCCATCAACGCACAGTGCGACGGTACACTGACCGGCAACGGCAATGCACGCTTGGCGCCAGCCGCTTTACACGCCGCGCCAGCACGTTCCACCGCCTCTTTGTTGCCCGCAATAACCACCTGTCCAGGAGAGTTGAAGTTTACGGGTGAAACTACCTGCCCCTGCGCAGACGCTTCACACGCTTTGGCAATCGACTCATTATCGAGGCCAATGATCGCATACATTGCCCCCGTCCCTTCCGGCACCGCTTCCTGCATAAGTTTGCCACGCAATTCAACCAGGCGGACGGCCTGCTGGAAATCCAGCACACCTGCACAAACCAGCGCGGAATATTCACCCAGACTGTGGCCGGACATCAGCGCGGGCAGTTTACCACCTTGCTGACGCCAAATACGCCAGATCGCCACAGACGCCGTCAGTAACGCAGGCTGGGTTTGCCAGGTCTTATTTAGCGCTTCGGCAGGCCCCTGCTGGGTAAGCTGCCACAAGTCATAACTTAAGGCCTCGGAAGCCTGAGCAAAAGTTTGAGCCACAATCGGATATTCTGCGGCCAGTTCAGACAGCATACCGACAGTTTGAGATCCCTGACCGGGAAAAACCATTGCAAATTGCGTCATATAAAATCCTGTTTAATCAAAAACGAACCAGTGCGGAACCCCAGGTAAAGCCGCCGCCAAAGGCTTCCAGCAAGACCAGATGCCCAGGCTTGATACGTCCGTCACGCACCGCTTCGTCCAAAGCAGACGGAACAGAAGCAGCAGAAGTGTTGCCATGACGTTCCACCGTCACCACCACTTTATCCATTCCCATACCTAACTTTTTCGCCGTCGCGCTGATAATACGTAAATTGGCCTGATGTGGGACCAACCAATCTAATTGGCTTTTATCCAACTGTGAGGCCTGTAACGTTTCTTCAACGGTGTGCGCCAGTTCAGTCACCGCGACCTTGAAGACTTCATTGCCTGACATTGTGAGATAAGCGGGTGTCTCCTGATTGGCACGATCCTGATGAGGCAACGTCAGTAATTGACCGTAGCGGCCATCCGCATGCAGATGTGTGGACAGAATCCCCGGTTGTTCCGATGCCGCCAATACGACAGCACCGGCACCATCGCCAAACAGAATAAGCGTACCGCGATCGTCAGGATCAAGCGTACGTGACAAAGTATCGGAACCGACAACCAACGCATAATCAACCGCGCCATGTTTGACATATTGATCGGCAACGCTTAATGCATAAGTAAAACCCGCGCAAGCGGCAGCCAGATCGAATGCAATGGTATCTTTTATATCGAGCAACTGTTGAATCTGGCAGGCAGAACTTGGAAACGCATGACTCGATGACGTCGTCGCAACAATCAGCAAACCGACCTTCGATTTATCAATGCCAGCCATTTCGAGCGCTTTTTTCGCGGCATGGCCTCCCATGGTAGCGACATTTTCATCTGGGGCTGCAATGCGGCGTTCACGAATTCCGGTACGCGTAACGATCCACTCGTCAGAGGTCTCCACCATCTTTTCTAAATCAGCATTCGTCCTGATTTGTTCTGGCAAATAACTGCCCGTTCCGATTATTTTTGTATACATGTACGCTCAGTCACTTTTGGGTAATACGTCTTCTAGACGGGCAGCAATTCGCTCCGGGAGCTGCCGTCGTACCGTCTGCATTGCCTGTTCAATGGCAACAGCAAACGCTCTCTGGTTCGCTGCGCCATGGCTTTTGATTACGGTTCCCCGCAATCCTAACAGACATGCGCCATTATATTGGTCTGGATTCAAATGTCCGAAACGCTTTGATAAGCGCTTTTGTAACAAACGTCCCAGCCATTTCAACCACCAGGACTGTTTTTGCTTGTGGTCGGTATTAGGGGGAGAGGATTTCAACAACGACAGAAACATCCTTACCACGCCTTCCATGGTTTTCAGCGTGACATTACCGACAAAACCATCACAGACCATGACATCCGTCTTCCCTGTCAACAATTCATTGCCTTCGAGGTAGCCAATATAGTTGATTGACGGCGTGATCTTTAATTGGCTTGCTGCATCGCGGATATTATTAAGGCCTTTACTCTCTTCTTCGCCAATATTCAGCAACGCGACCCGGGGATTTTTCAGTTCAAGCACCTCTTCCGCCATCACTGACCCCATAACCGCAAACTGAACCAGCATCGTGCTGTCACAGTCAACGTTGGCGCCTAAGTCGAGCACGACAGTTTTGCCATGCCGCTGATGAGGCAAAATGGAAACCAGCGCCGGACGCTCAATTCCTTCAATTGGCTTGATCAAGAGCTTAGCCAATCCCATTAACGCGCCGGTATTTCCCGCACTGACACAAGCCTCTGCTCTCCCGTCTTTAATCAGTTCTAGTGCGATACGCATCGAGGTGCCGCGACTGGCGCGGATAGCCTGCGACGGTTTAGCATCACTGGCAATAACCGATTCGGCCGGAACGATTTCTAACCGGGATAACAGTTCAGAATCGACTTTGGCTAGTAATGGCGCGATCACAGCAGGATCGCCGACTAATAACAGACTGAGTCCTGGATTAGAAGCCAGTGTCTGCAATGCAGCAGGCACTGTAACGCGGGGACCGAAGTCCCCGCCCATCGCATCTAACGCCAGAGTTAGGCGTGTCAAGGTATTGCCTTGCTAAATAATTTGCAAGAATTACTTGGCAATGACCTTGCGACCGCGGTAGTAACCGTCCGCGGTGATGTGGTGACGCAAATGAGTTTCGCCAGAAACTTTATCTACGGATACAGAGGAAGTGGTCAGCGCATCGTGAGCACGACGCATACCACGTTTGGAACGGCTAGGTTTATTCTGTTGTACGGCCATGGACCTTACTCCTTAATTACTTACGCTTTAAACTGGCTAATACGGCAAACGGATTTGGTTTTTCTGCCTCTTCAGGCAACTTGCCAAACACCATGTCCGCTTCGGACACTTCACAGTGTTCAGAATCATGTACCGGAGCGATAGGCAACGTTAGAATAATTTCATCTTCAATCATCGCCAGCAGATCGACTTCGCCAAACTCGTCAACTTCGATCGGCTCATACATTTCCGGTAACGCTTCGGCCTGTTCATCATTGATGACCGGGCTAAAACAAAACGTCGTGTGGACCTGATGCTCAAATGACTTTCCGCAGCGTTGGCACATTAATGTCACCCTTACATCTGCGCTACCGTCAATCACCGCCAGGCGTTGATTATCAATATTGAAAGACAAAGAAGCCTGAACATCACTGTCCACACTCACCACTGACGCAGCGACACGCATCACCTGTTCGGGCGTATAGATACCGACATAATCCAAACGCTTTTGGGCAGTGCGAACCGCATCAAGGGTTAGGGGTAATTTTACCTTTTGCATAGGGCGCGCATATTAACGTTGTAACGACATAGAGTCAAAGAAAAAGGCTGTGAAGCACAACCTCATCACCAATATTCGCTTCCAGAGCGGTGCACAGTTTAAAATGCCTTTTATCATTACGCTATGGTTTATAAAAAATTATGCATCAGATCGTTCTTGCTTCCACATCGCCTTATCGAAAAATACTGCTGGAAAAGCTTGGCATCCCTTTTATCTGCGCGAATCCTGAGGTTGATGAAACCTCTTTTCCTGGTGAAGAAGCCGTCGCACTGGTTGCCCGCCTTGCTGAAAGCAAAGCCAGAGTCCTTGCCCAACGCTATCCTCATCATCTGATCATTGGTTCCGATCAGGTGTGCATATTGAGAAATCTTATTACAGGAAAACCACATAATAAACCTAACGCGGTACGACAGTTACGTGAAGCCAGCGGGAAATGTGTCTCTTTTTATACCGGGTTGGCACTGTTTAATAGTGCCCGGCAGCGTATGCAACACATTGTCGAACCTTTCGAGGTTCACTTTAGAACGCTGACCGATGATGAAATTGAGGGTTATCTGGAACAGGAGCAGCCCTGGAACTGTGCTGGCAGCTTCAAAAGCGAAGGCTTAGGTATCGCCCTGTTTGAGCGGCTATCAGGCCGCGACCCTAATACGCTGATGGGATTACCACTGATTGCACTGACAGAGATGCTGAAAAAAGAGGGGATAAATCCGCTGACTAGAGGCTAATCGCTCAGGATACCTTTAACACCTGGGTATCCTGAAAGGATGGCGAGATTAGGCTTTTGCATTGCGCAATACTTGCAGACAACGGCGCAGTTGTTCATCCAGCGGCGCTTCAATTCTGAGTGTTTCCCCCGTATTGGGATGCTCAAAGCGTAACGCCGACGCATGCAGAAAGAGACGTTTTAGCCCTGTCGCTGCCAGTTGTCGATCGAATTCCCGCTCTCCATAGCGATCGTCAAAGGCGATCGGATGTCCCGCGTATTGAGTATGAACGCGGATCTGATGGGTCCGACCGGTTACCGGACTGGCGCGAACCAATGTCGCCAGTTCATCAAAACGCTCTTCAACCTTAAACCGCGTTTCCGACGGCTTACCTTCGCTATCCACACGAACAATGCGCTCGCCGCTCTGAAGCATATTTTTCTGCAATGGCGCCTGAACCACTTTACAGTGCGACTGCCATTGCCCGCGAACCAGCGCCAGATAATCCTTTTGCATCCCTTTGAGACGCAACTGCTCATGCAGCGAACGCAGCGCCGAACGCTTCTTGGCCACCAGCAGTACACCGGATGTGTCACGATCGAGACGATGAACCAGTTCAAGAAAACGGGCTTCAGGGCGCAGCGCCCGCAAGCCTTCTATCACGCCGAAACTTAATCCGCTGCCGCCATGTACCGCCGTACCTGACGGTTTATTAAGCACCATCAGATGGTCATCCTCATAGATGATGCAATCAACCAGCGCGGCCACTTTTCCAAGACTGGCCGAAACCGGCGTTTCATCACGCTCGGCCTGTCTGACGGGGGGAATCCGGATTTCATCCCCGGCCAGCAATTTGTATTCTGGCTTTATCCGCTTTTTATTTACTCTCACCTCACCTTTTCTCAAAATGCGGTAAACCATACTTTTAGGCACACCTTTTAA
Organism: Brenneria rubrifaciens; assembly: GCF_005484945.1. Classification (NCBI taxonomy): domain Bacteria; kingdom Pseudomonadati; phylum Pseudomonadota; class Gammaproteobacteria; order Enterobacterales; family Pectobacteriaceae; genus Brenneria; species Brenneria rubrifaciens. The sequence goes on along the minus strand of NZ_CP034035.1, from coordinate 1,525,668 downwards.
ATGGGTATGCAAAAAGTTGTCAATACGCTGCCCGGCCTCATCGGCGGAGATCGTCACAAATTGTACTGAAGGATTGTCTGTTTTCATGATGCGCGATTCTAAATAGAGCGGCCGGATAGCGCCACTCCTTTTTCTGTGCTTAACTGTGTGTCTGAGCTATGAAGATATTGTTACATCGGCAGGTTTGGCTGATTTTAGTTTCAACCACTACCAGTTTGAGTGATGGCAGCACAACTATCTTGATACCGACAGGCAAAGTCACCTTGCTATAACAGTGTCAGCAATGGAATAATGCTTTTGCGTTTTCCATGCTGATTTTCACCAAAACAAGGGAAATTGCGGAATTATTAAGTTTGCCTGATGACACACACACGCAGCAATGGCGTAAGACGTAATGTGTAATCAAGCAGTTAGCGGGCTGCGGATTGCAGCTTGGCCGGCTAATGGAATCAGATCTGGCAACATTATTCAGAAGCTGTTCCCTCAGTAAATGCGCTGTTTTCCACCAGGAAATACAGGCTACCGAAACATGCGTCTCTATGCAGGCGACAACCGGGAGGTTGACGTCCCTGCGATAAGCCACGAGGCCATCGGTTCATTCCGGTCATGCGGTTCTTTTTGTCCGCAGCTCTATCAATAATGCAAGTAAAAATAACGAGTAAGTTAAAGATGAAGAGAATGTTGATTAACGCAACTCAGCAAGAAGAGTTGCGTGTTGCTTTGGTTGATGGTCAACGGCTGTATGATTTGGATATCGAAAGTCCCGGTCATGAGCAGAAGAAAGCAAATATCTACAAAGGTAAAATCACCCGTATTGAACCCAGTCTCGAAGCCGCTTTCGTCGATTACGGCGCAGAAAGACACGGTTTTCTCCCCCTTAAAGAAATCGCTCGCGAATATTTCCCCAACAACTATTCCTCTCATGGCCGCCCTAACATCAAAGATGTATTGCGTGAAGGTCAGGAAGTCATTGTTCAGGTCGATAAGGAAGAGCGAGGTAATAAAGGCGCAGCACTGACAACGTTTATCAGTCTGGCCGGCAGCTATCTGGTCTTGATGCCAAACAACCCTCGCGCCGGCGGTATTTCCCGCCGAATCGAAGGTGATGACCGCACAGAGTTGAAAGAAGCGCTGGGTTCGTTGCAGTTACCGGACGGTATGGGATTAATTGTTCGCACCGCGGGCGTGGGCAAATCCGCCGAAGCGCTGCAATGGGATTTGGCGTTCCGGCTGAAGCATTGGGAAGCCATCAAGAAAGCGGCGGAAGGTCGCTCAGCGCCTTTCCTGATCCACCAGGAAAGCAACGTCATTGTACGCGCATTCCGCGACTATTTACGTCCTGACATCGGCGAGATCCTGATCGATAACCCTAAAGTCCTCGATCTGGCCAAGGAGCATATTTCCGCGCTTGGCCGTCCAGATTTCAGCAGCAAAATCAAACTGTACAGTGGTGAAATTCCTCTGTTCAGCCATTATCAAATCGAATCCCAGATCGAATCGGCTTTCCAGCGCGAAGTGCGTCTGCCGTCCGGAGGGTCTATCGTCATTGATACCACCGAAGCGTTGACGGCAATCGATATCAACTCGGCCCGCGCCACACGCGGCGGTGATATTGAAGAAACAGCCTTCAACACCAATCTGGAGGCTGCCGATGAAATCGCCCGACAGTTGCGTTTACGCGACTTGGGCGGTTTGATCGTTATCGACTTTATCGACATGACGCCGGTTCGACACCAGCGTGAAGTGGAAAATCGCCTGCGTGACTCGGTGCGGCAGGATCGCGCTCGCATTCAGATTGGCCGTATTTCACGTTTCGGCCTGTTGGAAATGTCACGTCAGCGCCTGAGCCCCTCATTGGGCGAATCAAGCCATCACGTTTGCCCTCGTTGCAGCGGCACCGGCACCGTGCGTGATAATGAATCACTCTCCCTTTCTATTCTGCGTCTGATTGAAGAAGAGGCGCTGAAAGAGAACACCAAAGAAGTTCACGCGATCGTTCCCGTTCCTATCGCTTCCTATCTGTTGAATGAAAAGCGCGATGCCGTAAATGCCATTGAGATGCGTCAAGGTGGCGTACGCGCCATTATCGTTCCGCACGATGGCATGCAGACACCGCACTACTCTGTGGTGCGGGTGCGGAAAGGTGAAGAAAAGACGACGCTCAGCTACCTGTTGCCCCAGCGACTAGAAACCGAGACGCAGCAATTGCAGGAAGAACAGACTGTTGAACGTAAGCAGCCTGAACAGCCCGCACTGGCGACATTCACTATGACAGATATGCCTGTGGCCGAAGAAGAAACAGAATCTGTCGTAACGAAAACCGCGCCGGCAGTAAAACCAGCCACAGCGGCACAGTCTGGTATTATCAGCCGCATTCTGAGTTCGTTGAAAGGCATTTTTGCACCCGATGCGCCTGCCGAAACAGCCAACGCCGCTGCCGATGACAGCGCACCTGCCACCGCGGATGAAAGTCAACGACAGGAGCGTCGCCATCCGCGTCGTCAGGGTAATAATCGCCGCGATCGTGGTTCCCGCGATCATCGTGAACAGCGCGAAGATCAGCGCCGTAACAAGCGTCAACCGCCTGAAACCGTCATTGAAACACGTGTTGCGGATGATACGGAGAAAACCGCATCCGACGAGCAACCACGCCGGGAGCCCCGTGCAGAACGTCAGCGTCGTCGTCAGGATGAAAAACGTCAGCCACAGCAGGAAGCCAAAGCGCAAAACGCGATAGTCGAGGAAACCGAAGACAGCATCGGCGAGCAGGAGAAGCCCGCACCGATTATGCAGCGCCGCCAGCGCCGTCAATTGACGCAAAAAGTTCGGATTCAATCTAAAAGCGATCTGGATACCGCCGCTGACGCTACGCCAGCCGTAATGGTTGAAGCCATACCTGCACCAATTAAACCTGCGGTGGAATCCGTTAATTCGGTAGAGAGTAACGAAACCGGCAGTGAGCAATCAACGGACACCAACCGTGCGAACGCCGAGAGTGGCGGTATGCCGCGCCGTTCACGCCGTTCCCCTCGACATCTGCGCGTCAGTGGCCAACGTCGCCGTCGTTACCGTGATGAACGTTACCCGTTACAATCGCCGATGCCGTTGGAATACGCGGCCGCATCGCCAGAAATGGCGTCAGGCAAAGTGTGGGTAAGCTACCCTGTATCACAAGCTTATCCGTTGGATCAGGCTGAGAGTACCTTGCAAGAAGATGACGTGGCGATTTCAGCCTCACCGCTTCTGCCCGCCATTGTTGAAGATATCGCGCCGGTTATTGAAACCGTCGAGCAGGACTCGCCACTCGCTCAGGCGGTTAGTGAAACACCCGCAACCGCCTCAGCCTCTTCAGAAACTGACGAGCTAGAATATGGGAATGCGCTTTCTGCTGAACAAACGCCTGAACCTCAGGCACAGGAAGACACCCCCTCTCAATCGTCGGATGGACAACCGATCATTGCTGCGGAGTCAACTGAAGCGCCTACCATTGCAGAAACGATTGAGGAAGCCAGCGTCACTGAAGCGGCAGAGGATGACGTGAAAGCTGCTGAGACTACTGTGAGCGATACTGTAGAGGGTGAAACCGTCAGTCCCGCGGCAAACGTTTCTAACGACGCGGCGGACATCCTCAAAACCGCAGCAGCAGTTCCGGCAGAAGAGCCCATCAGCCAGCCAGAACCGGTCGTGACAGCCGCCCGACCTTTGGCTAACGCCGTTGATTCTCCTCGTTACAAACATCTTGCGACAGCACCGATGACTAAAGCGCCGGCACCGGATTATCAGCCGGAGCAAGTACGTCATAGCGATTGGGTCCGCCCTGAGTATCAATTCACAGGGAAAGGCGCAGCAGGCGGCCACGCTGCGGTTAATCAGGCAACGGCCCCCGCAACCAAACCGACCGCCGCCAGCGAATAAGATACATCCGCCTGTCATCATGCAAAACACCCGCCGAATTTGGCGGGTGTTTTTTACTAATCCCAAAACGTCTCATCATCCCAGGTAATTAAGCCGTCTTATCACCAGGCTTTGCGTTTTACCCTCCAGTTCAACAATCAGGCGCTTAAAGTGCGCGGTTTGCTCATGTTCCGCCAGTGCTTCCTGACTTTTCCAACGTTCAATAAACACAAAAGATCCCGGTATATCGACCTCTTTATGGAGATCATACTGGAGGTTACCCGGCTCCTGACGGCTTGGCTCTACAACGTTTTTCACCGCGGCGGTCACATTTTCAACAAACTTCGCTTTCGCTTGTACACTGGCAACGATCCGAATTTCCATGATAGTCCTTTATTCAATTGATTAAAAAGTGCCATTATGAAAGTCCAATTGCGCCTTAATTTCAAGCATTCAGCAACAAACGGATGCATTCTAAAGACTTTGCGCTTATTCTTATTCCCCGCCGTATTAGTCCCCAATCCACTGACAGATGATGTATTCTTACTGACCGCCGGAGCGCTATTCCATGACCGCACAGCCCACTTTTTTTAAAATTCGCCGTCCTGACGATTGGCACATTCATTTGCGTGACGATCTGATGCTGAAAACGGTTCTTCCCTATACCAGTCGTTTTTTCGGCCGTGCTATTGTCATGCCAAACCTGACGCCACCGGTTACCAGCGTAGCCAGCGCCATTGCCTATCGCGATCGTATCCTTGCCGCTATTCCAGAAGGCGATAATTTTCATCCTCTGATGACCTGTTATCTGACGGACACCCTGGATGTCACCGAAGTGGTGAGTGGTTTTGAGCAAGGCATATTCACCGCCGCCAAACTATACCCGGCCAATGCCACAACCAACTCCAGCCATGGTGTTACAAACATAGCCAATGTTGCACCTACACTGGAAAAGATGCAGGAGATCGGCATGCCTCTGCTGATCCATGGCGAAGTTACCGATCCGTCCGTTGATATTTTTGATCGCGAAGCGAGATTTATCGAATCAACCCTGAAACCTTTGCGCAAACAGTTTCCCGAACTGAAGGTCGTCTTTGAGCACATTACCACCAAAGAAGCCGTGCAGTATGTTGTCTCAGGTAACGAATATCTTGCGGCGACCATTACGCCTCAGCATCTGATGTTCAACCGTAACCATATGCTGGTTGGCGGCGTCCGCCCGCATCTTTATTGCCTGCCTGTTCTTAAAAGGAATATCCATCAGCAAGCCTTACGCGAAGCCGTTGCTGGCGGTTGTGAACGATTGTTCCTCGGCACCGACTCGGCACCACATACCAGACACAAAAAAGAATCAAACTGTGGTTGCGCTGGCGTTTTTAACGCTCCCGCCGCTTTAAGCGCTTATGCTACCGTTTTCGAGGAAATGGGCGCATTGAAAAAACTTGAAGCCTTCTGCTCACTGAATGGTCCGCGTTTCTACGGTTTACCGGTCAATGAAGACTGGATCGAGCTTTACCGAGAGCCAACCGCCTTCCCGGAAGAAATATCGATGGAGAGTGAGTCATTGATTCCTTTCATGGCTGGACAAAGCTTGAATTGGTCTGTTCGATAGAACATCCCTCTATCAATCTCATGGTAATGGGTTGAATTTTCCTGCATAGCTTGTTCTTTCCCATGATGAGCTGTATAAATAAACAGTTAAAATTTGGAGGCAGTTATGCGTGTCGAAATCACCCTTTCAAAGTCATCTCCTTTACCTACCGGTGCCTTAGAAGCGCTGCGACGTGAACTGGCGCAGCGCATTCATAGGCATTATCCCGATACGCCTGTTCAGGTACGCTATGCCGGCGTCAATAACCTGTCTGTCTTGGGGGCGAATAAAAATGATAAAGACCATATTTCTGAGATTCTGCAAGAAACCTGGGAAAGTGCCGATGACTGGTTTACACCCGAATGAGTAAGAAAAAACTGACTGTGCGTGTTAATACATAGGATTTCTACAGCACCACCTATGCTTTACCCACAAGCATGGTGTTCCGTCTGTCGAGAGCCTTGGCTGGATGATAAGTTATACCCGATAAATGTACAGTGAGTTAATATGGGCATTTCGCCAATGTGTTAGGACGGAGGATACCTATTATGACAGTTGAAAAGCCAGAAGAAGCGATGACATTCGGTGAACTGCTCGAGTTAATCGCTGAACAGCAGCGAAAAATCGATGTTCTGGAGCTCGCATTTTCGTCCCTGGTGTTCTGTCTTGATGAAAAAGAGATCCAACTTATGATCCATAAGCTGGAATTGGAATCACAAAACGAAACCCGTGACCCTTTGATGAAAAAAAGTCTTGCCCGTTTTGTTGATACATTAGAGAAAAATGCAGGTCTAAATACCGAGTAGTGTTTTCATGTTTTTTCTCTTCTATCGCATTATCGTTTGGGGCAAGCGGGTATTCGTCCCAAACGCTTTAATTGTCCTCCGCCAATTTTTTTGCAAAAAACTTGAAAATATTTTCCATAAATTAAATAAGCAACGATATACTAAAGCGGCCCTTCTAAATAAGGGGACGTCTTAAACCTCGTTAGTCACTCATGTTAGTAACTAGTCATTAAGGGGTAATTATGGATAGAAAAAGTGAAGTTATTCAGACACATCCTCTTGTAGGTTGGGACATCAGCACCGTTGACAGTTATGATGCCATGATGATCCGTTTACACTACTTATCCACTGCGGATCAAACACCAGACGAAGCACAAGTTGACCGGACGTTATGGTTAACAACCGATGTGGCCAGGCAACTGATATACATACTTGAAGCCGGCATTGCTAAAATCGAATCAACTGATTACCAGTCCAGTGATTATCGTAAGCATTAGTTGTTGATATCGCTTGTTAATATTTTTAATACCAGATTTATCTCATTCCATGATTAATAACAACACCGTCCTCATGACGGTGTTGTTATTTTATGCGCTGTTAATATCTCTCGTCACAGCATAAAAAATAATCACAGGGTGCATCATTAATCAGCTAATAAATAAATTATTAATGGGACAATTTATTCACATAAAGGCGGTTACCCGCCTTACGCTATTAAAATGATTCTCGATGGCGGACTTATTTTTCCGTCATCTATGTTGATTGTATTGAATAAAACATGAATTTAAATTCAAAAAAATTGTCCGACATCGCAATAGCGTAACGAATTGAAATTTTATATTGCATTTGCTTTTTTTCATGTTTAGTTTTTGGCTAGTTGATAACGTTATCTTTATGAGAGGAGCTCTCATCATGCTTTGGCGCAATACCTCTTCCCGTTACGGACATATCAGCATTCTTCTTCACTGGATATCCGCACTGACTATTTACGGCATGTTTGCGTTGGGACTCTGGATGGTGACATTAGGCTACTATGACGTGTGGTATCACCGGGCGCCTGAAATTCATAAAGGCATCGGTATCCTGTTGTTCGCTGCGATCATTTTCCGGGTTTTCTGGCGCTTTATTTCCCCGCCGCCAACGCCATTAAGCAGCTATTCTACCTTTACCCGCGTCAGTGCCACGCTGGTACATATCGCCTTATATGTCATGCTGTTTGGCATTTTAATCAGCGGCTATCTGATTTCTACTGCGGAAGGCCAACCTATTTCAGTTTTTGGCTGGTTCTCTGTTCCGGCCATAGTAAGCGGTTTGGCGGAACAAGCCGATATCGCAGGCACCGTGCATTTTTATCTTGCCTGGGTGGTAGTAGCTCTCTCAGCACTACACGGTTTAGCCGCATTAAAGCACCACTTTATTGATGGTGATACGACGTTGAAACGGATGTTGGGTCGCAACATCTCTTAACCTTATAAATTTATGGAGAAAAACCAATGCTGAAGAAAACCCTGCTCAGCCTGACTGCTCTTTCTTTATTGGCTTCCGCCAGTTCTGCACTTGCGGCAGATTACAAGTTTGATAAAGAAGGCCAGCACGCATTTATCGAATTTCGCATCAAACACCTCGGTTACAGTTGGCTTTATGGTGGTTTTAATGATTTTGACGGTTCTTTTACTTTCGACGAAAAGAACCCTGCGGCAGATAAAGTGAGTGTCTCCATCAATACTAATAGCGTCGATACCAATCACGCTGAGCGTGACAAACACATCCGCAGCGCGGACTTCTTAAACGTGGCGAAATATCCGCAGGCAACATTTACATCGACGGAAGTGAAAAAAGACGGTGATGAATTCGATATCACCGGCAATCTGACCCTCAACGGGGTCACTAAACCAGTGAAGCTGGATGCAAAACTAATGGGTCAGGGTGATGATCCATGGGGTAATTACCGTGCCGGTTTTGAAGCTGAAGGCACAATCAAGCTGAAAGACTTCAACATTACGACCGACCTGGGCCCTGCATCTCAGGAAGTGGAATTGATTATTTCTGTTGAAGGCATTCGTCAGAAATAAGGTGACGCTGACGCGCCACCGGGATTACCGTACCCGCCCTTTCTGTTATGAAAGGGCTTTTTACTGAACCTATTCCATACTTTCATCAGAAGAAGGAGAAGGGATATGCAAGTTAGATTTCAATAACCCTTTAGATTTATTAAAAATTTTCATTCCATTTTCGCGGCCGCTGCGCCTTACCCTCTGTTCCGGCAACGGAAGCTTCATCTCTTCCTGGCAGTTAGCGCTACAACACCCTTCATATTTTTCAGCACAGGACGGACACTGAATAAATAACAGATGGCAGCCTTCGTTACGGCAGTTAATGTGGCTGTCACAAGAGGTACCGCACTGATGGCAATGGGCGATGACATCATCAGAAATACGTTCCCCCATCCGCTCATCAAAAACAAAGTTTTTACCCATAAATTTCAGCGGTAATCCTTTCGCTTTCGCCTGACGAGCATATTCAATGATACCGCCTTCAACATGGTAAACATTTTCAAAACCATGATGCAGCATAAAAGCGCTCGCTTTCTCGCACCGAATCCCCCCGGTGCAGTACATGACGATATTTTTATCACGCTTATTATTAAGCATTTCCACCGCCATCGGGAGCTGCTCGCGAAACGTATCGGAGGGCACCTCTATTGCATTTTCAAAATGCCCGACCTCATATTCGTAGTGATTACGCATATCAACGAATAGCGTGTTAGGGTCCTCGGCCATCGCGTTAACCTGCTCGGCTTTCAGATATTGGCCGACATTCGCCGGATTAAACGTGGGATCGTCAATCCCATCCGCAACAATTTGCTCACGGACTTTCATTCTCAGAACCCAAAACGATTTTCCATCATCGTCCAGAGCAATATTCAGGCGAATCCGATCAAGCGCGGAATGTGCGTTGAACAATACCGTTTTAAACGCGTCAAAATGATTATTCGGCACGCTGATTTGAGCATTAATACCTTCCGCCGCGATATAGACGCGACCAAACACATTTAATTGCTGGAATTGAATATACAGACGATCGCGGAACGCTTTCGGCTCATCAACCGTAAAATATTTGTAGAAAGAAACTGTTGTGCGCGGCTCGGTTTCTGCAAGCATACGCGCTTTCAGTTCCTTATTGGAAACCCGGTTATGTAACACTGGCATGGTGTACTCTTCCTGTCTTCATTAAGGCTAATCATTGCTTTCCGCCGTCCCAACCTGATCTGACGGACAAAACCGTCGGCATCATACCTGATAGCGTCGCCGCTGTCAGGACGTGAAATAGGCGGCATAATATGAAATAGTGATCTCATTGTACGCAGAGCATCATGTTTTTTAACCTGGATCGTTCTCCTCCAGATCTTATGAGAAAACCACAATCTAAGGTCGTCACTATGAGTCAGCTATTCTCTCCCGTCTCTCTTGGTAAACTTACGTTGCCTAACCGCATTATCATTGCGCCTATGTGTCAATATTCCGCGGATGAGGGTAAAGCAACGGCGTGGCACACCATGCATTTAGGTAACCTTTCGCACTCAGGTGCGGGGTTGTTAATCATCGAAGCGACGGCAGTGGTACCGGAAGGCCGCATCTCTCCCAAAGACTTGGGATTATGGGATGACATAACGGAGCAGGCTCTTGCGCCTGTTATTCAGGCGGTGAAACGCTATTCAGATATGCCGCTGGGCATCCAGCTTGCGCATGCCGGGCGCAAGGCGTCAACGGATGTTCCTTGGGGAGGACGCGATTTTCTGCGTCTAGAACAAGGAGGATGGCAGACCGTGGCGCCCTCAGAGATCCCTTACCATGATACTGATGACGCTCCGCAGGCGCTGTCGGAGCAACAGATTCGTGAATTGACGGCTGCTTTTGTCGACTCGGCAAAACGTGCAGATCGTCTCGGCTTTGACCTGATAGAACTGCACGCCGCCCACGGCTACCTACTGCATCAGTTTCTTTCTCCGCTGGCCAATCAACGTACGGATAAATATGGCGGTTCATTGCAGAACCGTCTGCGTCTGCTCCTAGAGATTTATCAGGCGGTACGTGACGTCTTCCCCGCCCATAAAGCCGTAGGTGTGCGAATCTCGGCAACAGACGGCGTTGACGGCGGCTGGGATTTGGCGCAATCCATCGAGCTCTGTAAAGCCTTACATAAACTAGGCTGCGATTTTGTTCATGTTTCCAGCGGCGGGATGTCTGCGAACCAGCAAATTCGTCCGGGGCCAAACTATCAGGTTCCTTATGCTCAGCGCATTAAACAGGAAGCCGGCATGAAGACGATAGCGGTCGGGCTAATCACCGAACCTGAACAGGCAGAAGCCATTGTTGCGACGGGCGAAGCCGATGCGGTCGGGCTGGCTCGTGCGATCCTCTTTAACCCACGTTGGCCGTGGCATGCGGCTGCCAGGCTGGGCGCTCAAGTAAGCGCGCCTCCACAGTTCTGGCGCGGTAAACCTCACTACGTTGAGGATATATTCAGACAGTAATTCATGACTGGCGATCCTCACTGATCGCCATTTCACCACCGCGTTGATGTCACCATGGGTCAAAAAACATCATCAGAAGATGATATTATTATGCCAATTCCATTTTTTGTATAAAAATCAGGCTGAAAGACGTTGCCAGTTTGTTTTCTCAAGAAACTACCGCAATAATCTATCCTGCTGAGTAAAATTTTATTCATTCCTTTTAACGGTACGTGTGCTGATCAGCACCGGAATATTGATACTAAGGCCATGACACAGATCCCCTCGTTTAATCGTTCACTGTTACACCCACGTTACTGGGTAACCTGGCTGGGTATCGGAATGCTTTATCTCATTGTCCTGTTACCCTATCCCTTTCTTTATTGGATAGGCACCCGACTCGGACATCTGTCCATGCGTCTGTTGCCGCGCCGTGTCGAGATTACCACCCGCAATATTGAACTCTGCTTCCCCGATATGCCGCTGACGGAGCGAAACGAACTGGTCAGAAAAAATTTCGAGGCCGTCGGGATGGGGATTCTGGAAACCGGTATGGCGTGGTTCTGGCCGGATTGGCGTATTGAGCGCTGGTTCACTGTCAAAGGCGTCGAGCATATCACCCGCCTGCGTGAACAAAACTGCGGTATTCTGCTTATCGGACTGCATTTTCTGACGCTGGAACTCGGTGCGCGCATCTTCGGTATAAGAAACGCGGGGATCGGTGTTTATCGCCCCAACGATAATAAATTAATTGATTGGCTCCAAACCTGGGGCAGACTGCGGTCGAATAAAAGCATGCTGGACCGTAGAGATCTGAAGGGCATGATCCGGGCGCTAAAACAAGGCGAAATTATCTGGTACGCGCCCGACCACGACTACGGTCCGCGCAGTAGTGTGTTCGTTCCCCTGTTTGCGGTAGATAAAGCGGCAACCACGGTAGGAAGCTATATGCTGGCTAAATCGGCCCGCCCGGCTATCGTGCCTTTCGTTCCCCGCCGTCTACCGAACGGGAAAGGATACGAACTGCTGATCCAATCAGCAAAATTGGATATTCCTGTGGAAAACGAAGCGGCGACAGCGGCATGGATGAACAAAATCGTTGAGCAGAATATTCTGTTAGCCCCCGATCAATACATGTGGCTACATCGTCGTTTTAAGACCCGCCCGGAAGGCGAGCCCTCATTGTATTAATCGTCCCGGTCTTCCCCTCCATGCCATTGTCGTGGAGGAGACCGCCCCTCCATACCATCTGTCTGAAAAATTGAACGATTCTTGCTAATCAAGCATCTACGCCTTGCCGAGCTAGGGTAAGCGGCTCATACTAATTACATTGTCTGCTATGTAATATTTTCTTTTCGCCTCACCAATTGCCGTCCATCCAAAAATAGCAATAACAAGCTCGGAAAATTATGACACCAGAAACGGAACCGATTGATTGGAAGCGTAACCTCTATGTTACCTGGCTGGGTTGCTTTTTCACCGGTGCCGCATTCAGCCTTGTCATGCCGTTTCTTCCCCTCTATGTTGAACAGCTCGGCATCACGGGCCACAGTGCGCTGAACATGTGGTCGGGGATTGTTTTCAGCATCACGTTTCTTTTTTCTGCCATCGCTTCCCCTTTCTGGGGACGACTCGCCGATCGTAAAGGGCGCAAACTGATGCTGCTGCGTTCTGCGCTTGGGATGTGTATTGTTATGGTTTTGATGGGATTAGCGCAAAACATTTGGCAATTCCTGTGCCTTCGGGCAGTACTTGGCGTCCTGGGGGGCTTTGTTCCCAATGCAAACGCTTTGATCGCTACGCAGGTTCCTCGCAATAAGAGTGGCTGGGCCTTGGGAACACTATCCACAGGTGCGGTGAGTGGGGCACTAATCGGCCCGCTGATTGGGGGATATTTGGCGGATGTTTATGGATTACGTCCCGTCTTTTTTATCACAGCCGGCGTGCTGTTTATCTGTTTTCTGATCACACTGCTATTTGTGCAGGAACGTTTTACCGCGGTACGTAAAAAGGACATGCTGAGCGGTCGTCAGGTGATTACATCTCTGAAGAACCCCAGGCTGATTTTGAGTCTGTTCATAACGACGTTAATCATTCAGGTTGCATCGGGTTCGGTTATCCCCATTCTTACCCTATTTGTTCGCGACTTAGCTGGGACGACACAGAATCTCGCCTTTATTAGCGGCATGATCGCCGCCATTCCAGGTGTCTCAGCACTGCTCTGCGCGCCCAGGCTAGGTAAGCTGGGCGATAAAATCGGCCCGGAACGTATTCTGATTGCCATGCTGATTATGTCCGTTCTGCTGCTCATTCCCATGGCTTTTGTTCAGACGCCCTGGCAACTGGGTATACTGCGTTTCCTGTTAGGCGCTGCGGACGGCGCATTGCTCCCGGCCGTGCAAACGCTGTTGATTTATCATTCCTCCCATCAGGTAGCGGGACGAATTTTTAGCTATAACCAGTCATTCCGTGATGTCGGTAACGTCACAGGCCCCATCATCGGCGCTTCCATTTCAGCTAATTATGGCTTCCGCGCGGTATTTATCGTGACGGCTCTGGTCGTCTTGATCAATGTCATCTATTCCTGGAGGAGTTTACAACGGCGTACTTCAAAACCTGAATGATGAGGAAAAAAGGAAACGTCAGGCTGACGCACGCAACACTCTCCCCGGCAGATAGCTGAATGGCAATAGAGACAACAACAAAAAAAGCAACAGTCAGGACTGTTGCTTTTCGCATACCGATTGAAGAAAGATCAGCCTTTGATTATAGGCGCCGAGACTCTCCGATAGTAGTCGGACCACGCGGCATGCTCGCCAGGCTTCTGCCACACAAGATAATGCAGGCGGGAAATCGTCACCGGATCGCTGAGTAACGCCAAACGCTGATTATCACCTACCTCTTCTGGTTTGCGACTCAGCGCGTCAAGGACGTTCTGCTCGCGCGCCTCTTCAATAGCCCGACTGAAACGATGGCGTGCTGTTGCCATCGCACTGGCAAGCGCATTGATGGAAGGGTCAAACACAGCCTGAATGAACCCGTTCTCCAATTTGCGTTGGCGGTTCAACTGGCAATATTCATCCGTTGCGACAAGCTCACGCGGCGGTTCGTATTCTTCCGGGATCAGCAACAGTTTGGCGCGCTTACACGCCAGCCCCAACGAGGCCCGGCTGGAATAAACAGAGACAAACGGCGACAGGATCAATGAAAACACAATTGGCGCCAGCCACCACAGAAAACGCAGATCCAGCCACGCCATGCCGATCGCCCAGACCAACCCCAGCGCCAACTGGGAACCGTGACGGACAAATGCTTCACCCCACGATGTCGCGTCATCATCACGCTGAGGCGATTTCCATTGAACAGACCACCCAAGGAACGCGCTGACCACAAACACGGTATGAAACAACATCCTGACCGGCGCCAGAAGCACCGAGAACAGCACTTCCACCAGAAGCGAAATGAATAAGCGGAACATACCCCCGTAGGCTTTCGCGCCCTTTGCACAAATCAAAATCACGCTTAACAATTTTGGCAGGAACAGCAATACCAGCGTGGTCGAGAATAGTGCGATTGCCAGCTCGGGCCGCCATTGCGGCCAGACAGGGAATAACTGTCTGGGTTGCAGGAAATACTGTGGTTCCATCAGGGTATGCACTACCTGCAAAGCCGTCGATAGCATCAGGAACATGAACCATAACGGCGCGGAAAGATACGACATGACCCCGGTAAGGAATACGGCACGATGCACCGGATGCATCCCTTTGACCAGGAACAGACGGAAGTTCATGAGATTACCATGACACCAGCGACGGTCGCGTTTCAGTTCATCCAGCAGGTTCGGCGGTAACTCCTCATAGCTACCCGGCAGATCATAGGCGATCCAGACTCCCCATCCGGCGCGACGCATCAGCGCAGCCTCAACAAAATCGTGGGAAAGAATAGCGCCGGCGAATGAGCCTTCGCCTGGCAGCGGCGCCAGCGCACAGTGTTCAATAAACGGTTTCACCCGGATAATGGCGTTATGTCCCCAGTAATGGGATTCACCTAACTGCCAGAAATGGAGCCCGGCGGTAAAGAGCGGTCCATATACACGTGTGGCAAACTGTTGACAGCGCGCATAAAGGGTGTCCATGCCAGAGGCTTTCGGAGAGGACTGGATAATCCCTGCATTCGGGTTCGCTTCCATCAGCCTGACGAGTGATGTCAGACATTCGCCACTCATGACGCTGTCGGCATCCAGAATCACCATGTAACTGTACTGATTGCCCCAGCGACGGCAGAAGTCGTCAATGTTGCCACTTTTACGTTTTACACGGCGGCGGCGGCGGCGGTAAAAAATACGCCCCGCACCGCCCACATCCCGGCAAAGCTCCATCCAAGCTCTTTGCTCTGCAACGCAGGTATCAGGATCGTTACTGTCGCTCAGCACATAGATATCGAAGTGATCGAGCATGCCGGTTGCTTCAACGGACTCATAGGTAGCACGCAGCCCGGCAAACACGCGTTCGACATCTTCGTTGCAGATGGGCATGATTAGGGCGGTACGATGGTCCGGGTTAAGCGGCTCATTATCGACCGTAGTAGACGAAATGCTGTATTTATCGCGTCCAATCAGCAGTTGCAGGAATCCCATCAAGGCTGTCCAGAACCCGGCGGAAACCCAACAGAACAGCACGGCAAACAGAACCAAAATGCCACTTTGCAGAACATAAGGCAGTATCTGCATCAGCGAACGCGTCAAAGGCTGATGGGCCATTTCAAACGGATCAATCAACGACCAGCCTTGATAAGGCAGGATTGTCTTCATGTACCATGTTGCAATAGCCGTTTGGAAAAGCGTCAGTATCAACAGAATATAACGTCGGATCGTTCCGACCATGCGCCATCGGCTTTCAGCGATCCGTTCTTCAGGACTGGTTTGGAAACGAGGTGGCGCAGAACGACCCAGCAGACTTTCCCACCAGCGAACCAGCGGGTTAGTACGCCAAATATCAGGAAACATGGACGCACGAGTGATTGTCGGCATGGCCTTTAAAGCCGTTCGCCCTTCCCTGTCTTTACCCAGTTGTTTGCCATCGTTCAGCGCATCAGGCCAAGCCATTTCCAGCCGGGCTTTAACCGAGTTCAGCGAAACATCTTCTTCCACCTGAACATTGACCTGCTCACCTTCTGACAATACCTGATGCAAAACGGTCTGTTCGACCTTAGCGGAATGCGGTAGCTTTTCACGCAGTGCCCCTGCCTCCTCAGCAGACAAGGGCAATTTCTCAATATAATCGAGAAGAGAAGTTGACTTATTCATTAGCAGGTAGCTGATAACTCCAGGTTTCAGTCAATGTTGTCTCACCATTAACCAAGGCCGCTCTCATTTCCGTTGGCTGTTTATTGTCTTTCACACGCAAACGCAGTGTCAGACGCCAACCTTGAGTCACAGGATTGTAACGAACGCTATTCTCAACAATTTCACCGTTTTCGCCAATACTGACCTGCGATGCCACTGGCGTCGCTTTATCCATCTCTTTCAGCGTCGGACCAACAAAATCGACGAGAAAAGCGATAGAGCCATCAGGTTGACGGATCAGATTGGACTGCTTCACATCGCCGGTAGAACGACGGGTTTGCTGAACATAGGCGATATCGGGTGAATGTAACAGATCCTCATCGCGGGTGAAGTGCAAACGATACCGGATATCCAGCGGCTTACCGGTTTCCGGTAACACATCCGGCGTCCAGAACGCAACGATGTTATCGTTTGTTTCATCAGCCGTCGGGATTTCAACCAGCTCGACTTTACCTTTGCCCCACTCGCCTCTCGGCTCGATCCAGCCACTTGGACGTAAGTCATAGCGGTCATCAAGATCTTCATAAGCGGAAAAATCGCGGCCACGTTGCAACAGACCAAACCCTTTTGGGTTCTCCACGGCATAAGTACTGACAGAGAGATGTTTGGGATTATTCAGCGGCCGCCAAATCCACTCGCCATTGCCGGCATGAATCGACAAGCCGTTAGAGTCATGCAGCGCCGGGCGATAGTTCAGCGTCGGAGAAGGCTGATTTGGCCCAAAGAGAAACATACTGGTCAGCGGCGCGATGCCCAGCTTGCCCACCTTGTCTCGCAGATAAACTTTCGCTTGAACATCAATTACGTTATCGCGTCCCGGATAAACGATAAAGCGATATGCGCCTGTCGCACGAGGCGAATCCAGCAATGCGAAAATTACCAGATGCTTATCGTTTGGCTTGGGCCGTTCAATCCAGAACTCACGGAAGCGAGGAAACTCTTCACCAGAAGGTAGCGCCGTATCAATGGCCAGACCACGCGATGATAATCCATAAATCTGCCCTTTACCGACCACTCGGAAATAGCTGGCACCCAGCATGCTGACGATTTCATCGTCCTTATCCGGGCTATTTATTGGGTAAAGCACTTTGAAACCGGCAAAGCCGAGGTTCTTCACGGTTTCGGGATCATGGTTGACGGAGCCAAAATTAAAGTAATCGGCTGAATATTTAATCTCGTTTACCGTGGTTGCCGTCACTTCATTAATTTTCACCGGTGTATCGAAATACATCCCTTGATGATAAAACTGGAGCTTGAAAGGCGTTTTTAACGCGTTCCAGTATGATTTTTCGTGATTGAAATGAATCTGCTGATAGTCAGCAAACTTCATATCACGAAATTGTGCCGGAAGATTGCTTTTCGGCGTCTCAAAACTCTTAGCCGCCAGCTTTTCTGCCTTTTGCGCCACATCGTCAATAGTAAATGCCCAAGTCGGTGCTGCACTTAAAGACAACAGAACCATCGCTGAAATCCAGCCAAGACTGGCAACTCGCTGTTTAATTCCAAATTTATTAACCAGCACAACTCCCCCTGTATGTGTGCTTCAATCAATTAAAATCCATACTAATGGATAAGTTAGCTTTCCGACAACTTGATAAAGAGATGGTTCATCATAATAGGTCAGTGTTTGAGCAACAAGAACATCAAAAGAGGATAAATCGGGTCAGAAAAATTAATAACGAATATCGTCTATAGCGGCCAACCTGTAAGAATATCGGCAAATAAGCAGCAATCCCAAACAGCTACCGTTGCAGGCCATTCAAGAGCTGGCCATTACCTCATCCGTGCCAGTTGGCAAAAGACTCATTGCCTGAAAAAATCGGAATATTTACGACACCGAAAATGCAGAATAGGAAAAATCTTAATTCGATGATGCCAACAAGATTGAAATAAAATTAATCAAACCTAACCCCAAGTGTAGCGAGTGAATCAATCAAGTGTAGCGAGTAAATCAATATTGAAGGGATATAATTAAGAAATACCGCCAATGAGTGATTCAATGGCGGTCTCGCTAACTGAGTAATACAGGTAAATCAGATTAAAATGATGTCCACTCTGCTGAATCCCCTGCCTTTTTCTCCCGCGTACCCGCCGCACCGTTAGCCGCCAGCAACACTGGAGCGACTGGTGTTTCCGGTTTTTTCACGACAGTCGAGGCCGTATAACCAGTACCCAGTTTGAAAAGGCTGACCGTCTGCGTCAGGCTGTGCGCCTGATCCTGCAAGGAAAGTGCGGCAGCGGCGGATTCTTCGACCAACGCCGCGTTCTGCTGGGTGGTGGTGTCAATCTGACCGACCGCCAGATTGATCTGGTTAACGCCATCACTCTGCTCGCGGCTTGCTTGTGAAATTTCACTGATGATGCCGTTGACACCTTGAACATTCATCACTAACGAATTCATCGTGACGCCAGTCTCTTCCACCAGCCCCATACCCGCCTGAACCTTATGAAAAGAATCATCGATCAGCTCTTTGATCTCTTTTGCGGCCGTTGCGCTTCGCTGAGCCAACGCGCGGACTTCACTGGCCACGACGGCAAATCCTCTGCCCTGCTCACCAGCACGTGCCGCTTCCACCGCTGCATTCAGGGCAAGAATGTTGGTCTGGAAAGCAATGCCATCAATCACTCCAATGATTTCCGACATACGCTGCGAGGAATCTCTGATACCACGCATTTCCTGTGTCACCCTGGCCATCATATCGCCGCTTTTCTTCACCGTCTCAGATGTGCTCGCCGCCAACTCGGTTGCCTGAAGGGTATTATCTGCCGTATTTTTGATGGTTGATGTCAATTGCTCCATTGATGATGCCGTTTCTTCCAGTGAACTTGCCTGCTCCTCCGTCCTGGCCGAAAGATCCTGGTTACCCGCCGCAATCTGGGACGCCGCGCTTGAAATGGTTTCGGCACCGTCCCTGACCTGACTGACAATCTGCCGCAAACTGGTATTCATATGATGCAACGCCGCAAGCAGCATGCCCGTTTCATCTTTACGGTTGATCCGAATTTCGGATGTCAGATCACCCCGAGCGACGTTTTCGGCCACCACCAGCGCTTCTTTTATCGGATGCGTCACACTTCGGGTAATCAGCGAAGCGATAATCAGGCAGGCAATCACACTGACAGCCATAATGATAGTCAGCAGAATCAGCGCTTCGCGGTAGCTGGTCGATACCATTTTTGCGGAGGCGGCCATTTTGTCATTCTGCACATCAATAAAATCACTGACCTTTTTGGTGTATTTTTGCTGAGTAACGCGGGTAACATTGAAGTATTCATTTGAAGCAGCGCTAATATTCCTCTCAACAATTGATGCAATGAGCTTATTTGCCGAAGCAAGATAATCACGCCGTATCTCCGCGATACTCTGTAAAATCGCTTGTGACTCATCATCACTGACAGATTTTTGCAGATCATCCATTAATCTGGATATTTTCGGTGTGCTTTCTTTGGTCACTTCTAATTGCTTTTTGATCTCGGCTTCCGACTCAAGCAATAAAAGCAATTGCTGGTTATTAAGATATCGACTCAACTCCTCAATGAGCTGATTCCCCTTCACCGTCAATGGATAAACTTCAGAGACAATACTTTCCATTTTACGGTTAAAATCAGTCAACTTGGAAATGGTAATACTGCCGACAATCAACAACATTAATATCAAAAAAGAAAAACCAGCCCCTAGCCGATATCCTATACGCCAATTAGCTAAACTCATTTCATTCTCCTTTACTCGTCCTTTCTATCTGCATCAGGACCAATTCGTCCCACTTCATTCCTACAACAAAATGGAATGCCGTTATTGGTCAGTGCTTATAGTCCAATGAACCACTTTTATTAAAACCCATGAATCCAAGGCTTGGCATGTATGAATCCTGGTGATAAATAGAAACAATCGCCGAGCGGCAACATCACTGAACAACATAGCCAACAGTGAAAAACGAATAGCGACACACAAACTTCCCAACCAACTGATAAATAATATAATTTATACTCCAAGGCTAAACATAGTGGTTAATGAATTCGACGCCATAACACAAACCCAAAACAATTAGCAAACAAATTATTTATATTTAACCAACCAACTTTGCCTGTTGGCATAGAAAATCCAACCATTATGTCTAGAATGAAGATTAATTATTCACTCTGGACGAGAATTGGGGAATCGACTTAATCCGTTTAGCACTGAAAGGAGTATCGGCGCGTAATCGATAATCTTTATTTTTTATTTATTCTAAAAAAAAATCATCAACATATCTATTTAATCGATCATTTTTTATTAATTAACCCATTTATTTAATAAATGATGTTATTATCAATCGATGGGATAATAACTTTAACAGGAAATGATTGGAATAATTTATAACATTTTATTTCTAATTAATTCTCGTAATTAAAAAACCTTTCATTATTAATAATGTTAATTTATTAAAACAGAAAGAGATAAAATATCTGTGGTGGCTAAATATCCTCTCTTTACAAAACATTCAGATTAAGATAATTTTCTTTCCAGTGAGACTCACATTCCATCCGGGCATTGGGAATATAATGTGATTTAAGACAGTAATGAGGATTGTCAATTATCCAGATTACTAACGAGGAACCATCATAAATAATGTTTCTTTGTGTATAGATAACTATAAAATAGCCATCTTTACTCTCACTCTTGTAAATCTCATATCGATGAGATTCTGATGTATTGTCTTGCAAAAATATTAATGTTTCCTTCAATGTTCCCCTCACCATAATGCCCTCCATATATCACATGAATAGCGTTTATCGGCAAAAAAAAGGGGAAAATAATGCTCTGAATTACAATAGGTGATTTTTATTACATAAAATTAGTACGCCATGACACTGTGTGGGCATCGCGTCATGGCGTACTTGATAGGCAGGGTTATTTTTTCTTTGAAATGCGCTTAGGCTTAACTTTAAGTAACTCTCTGATTTTTTTTATTTCTTTCTGCGACAGTGGCGTCTCTGCCACTTCTTCGGTGCCCTGATTATCAACAGATTCTACTGAAGGCACAGATAAAATGTCATTTTCATCAAAGCTTCTGAGTAATCGAGCACAAACTTCAGCACTGATTGATACTTTATTCTCAAGGGCAGAAGCTTTGATTTTCTCTTTCAAATCCGATGGGATTTTCAACGATAGACTAGATATCTCACTCATTTTATTACCTTTCTCGTGGGATAAAACACCAAACTATGACACTCTTTATACAAAGTCCATACTGAAACAAAAATTTAATATTTTTGTCATATAAAATATAGCTGATTATCTCACTCTAATTGGTTTTACTTTTTTGCCGGAAAACAACTTATATAATATGCTTGCTTATTATCACAATATCAATTAATGGCCTTTGCTTTTCCTCCCTCTAGTGATCATTTATTTTGTCACTTCATTTTATAGCCAATAGAACGCTATCCCTCTGCCCGCGCCAACCGCTATGTTTATTAAACATGCAGAACTAGAGAAACAAGGATAATCTCCCCGGATCAACAAAATTAACACCTGGATTAGGTTTTCTATGACTGACTCATCAGAAAAATAAAATGATTAAGCCATAATATTAAACGAAGCTGGTAGCAGCCACTAATATAGACGTCTAGACGTCGTGTTCATGCTCCAGAACAGGATCAGTAGCCCGTTCGTGATGCTTCCGCGGAGTGACGAAGCAGATTTAGTCAGCGTATAAGATGACTGAGTTAAAAAATTGATCATAAAATATTAACGGCATAGAATGCAGCCGCTTTGAGAACATAAGGAAAAAAACGTGCCACCTCACTCCGAGTGGGAGCTGATTAAGCTCATTTACTTCATCGGTTTTGCGATATCAGTACTGGTCACTTTGCTGCTAAGCAAAGACAAATCATTGCACATCCGATTACTTGCTTCGCTACTGGTCGGGCTGACTTGGCCTTTAAGCTTCCCCGTTGTATTGCTCTTCTCCATTTTCTAATGATGAGCGCGTTTGATTGGGCAGCAGCAGAGAATGCATGCCTGAACACATATCAGCGTGCTCAGAAAACCTGAAAACACCGACGGCAGCCTAGCGAACGCCTCAACACCGATGTTTTGGCATGCCGCACTATGGCAGCCGCTTTCGAGTCGAGAAGATATCTATTAACACCAGGTCAGCATTTATTTTTTCCGCCATCTGCAAGACTTCCTCCTGCGGCATACCAAAACTCATGCTGAATGATAACCTTGATACCGGAAGATCAAAGGTTTTCAACAGTGCTTTCAGCTTATCATTAGCTTTGACAAAAGCCTCGTTCTCAAACGCATTAATCCCAAAACAATAGGCGGTTAAAAGAGCGGACACATCCGAGCGCGCATGAAAAGAGGCAACGTGGCACCTGATATTATTGCCATTCTTACTATGTGCATAAGCGCATTCTTGGTTAACAACTCCTCGCCAAGATCAACGGGCACTAAAATGGTTGTGTACATGACAGCCCCCCTTTCTAATGACCTTTTTGTAATAAAAGCGTAGCGTGCCTTGCGTTAAAGAAAGATGATCTTGTTTACTTTTATAAACATAATGTCATGGAAAAAACTTGCGGTGACGATCTCCTCTGGACGACAGCCCAGTCCGGTGAAACTCAATTCGTTCATAACGCCGACGCGAGTATCAATGACCGCACTACTTTATCGAGACTTCCTGCGTTATATATATCGACAGCATTGCCGGGAATAAGAAATTTTCCACATAAAAAACACTTATTTATCAATCTGATATTTTATTGTTAATCTTTTCCAAACGATCTCGCTTACTGGCTTTACCAATATTTTATCTTCAAATTTTGGGTGTTATAGCCGATATGCGCTAAAATTAATAAGTCATCCCATAACGGGCTGGCCGCGATCTGTTTTTTTCTCAATATCCTAATAGCTTGGTATCAGTTGCCAACCAAGACAATACGGACCTCACTCTGGAGGATCATCGATGCGCGAAGACACACCCCAGACAAATAAAGATAAAGCAGCCTATGCATATGCTGAAAATCAGATGGATGACATTACGATACTGGGTCATATCGTTGATGAAATAATCCAGGGTGGCGATGCGGTGACCAATAAAGCCATTATTTCAAAACTGTTACATAAGATTGATATAGAAACAGATACATTAATTTTAAACAAATACCGGGCCTTGCTGGAGTTGGTCGTCCATAAAACACAGGATGACGTTGTCATTTAATTTCCCTCTGACGCGAGTTAAAAATAACAGTTTCATCAAAGAGATACATTCTTATTCTTATGATATAAGCTCGTCATTTTTCAAATTGCGAATGAAACGACGTAAAAGATTTCACAGCTTTTCGTTTATTATTTAAAATAAGTTCACTCCAGCAGGCCTCTCCACAGATATTAACATAATTCAATCGCTCGTTATCCTGCCAGACGTCATCGCCTTGTACATGGCAAATCGGAGAAAAACGGTGTAACATCCTGCACACTATAAAACACGACCAACGCGCTTCAGAAGTACAGTAATTCACAAAAAGATTCAACAAGTAAAAACATATTACACAGGGTTTCAGTTAATGAAAAAAACAACGTTACTTCTATTATCAGTCATCGCCAGTTCATCCATGCCAATGGCTGGGCATGGAGAATCATCAAAAGCAGCGAGCCATGATACTGCGCGGATACCTGCAATTAAGTTAATCAATACGACAGGCAACCATTCTGCTTTTTTAAAAGGAAGCATCCCAGCATTAGAAAAGCTCCCTTCACAACAATTCTGGATCAATAACGCCACTGAAGATTGGGAAAAAAGTTTTCATCCGGCCCCAAGAAAACAGTATGTCCTCACACTGAAAGGTAAATTGAAATTTAAAGTCAGCGACGGTTCTACATTTATTCTTTCCCCCGGAACCGTACTTCTTGCGGAAGATACCCATGGCGAAGGACACAGTTGGGAAATGGTCGAGGGCAATGAATGGGTGAGAGCATACCTGCCTATCATCAATAACAAAGACTACTTTATAGCTGATAAATAATGAGGTTTTATTGAAAACCTCAGCCAAAGATTTAATGCCACTCTCTTAATCTGGTTAATCAAGAGGAAACACAGAGATGAAGTCAACACACGGATGTTTCATATATCCTCATGAGCTAATTAACATCAAAAACTACAAATTAACTCATTAAAAAGGAATCAATATTGCCAGTCTTTGATAGAGAAGGACAATGTCATTTTTATTTAAACAGCAGATAATAATGACCAACACCCGATAAGGAAAGAATATTTCAAAATCAACAACATCCATTTTCGCAGTCGGGAATAAATAGCACAATGATAAATACCATGCTCTTTCGGAATATTCTTTTTATATCTTTTAGCAAAAAAGAGGCTAGCCTAAGCTAACCCATTGAATTGATTGGCGGAGGAGTAGAGATTCGAACTCTAGAACGCTTTCGCGTCGCCGGTTTTCAAGACCGGTGCCTTCAACCACTCGGCCACTCCTCCGCAATGACGCGCACTATAAACAGAGTGCTGAGTCTTGTAAAGCGTCGTTGCGTTCAATTGCCTGAAAAATAATCGCCTCAGATTTAAATGCCCGCAAAATCATCATAGTGTTCATAAATATAGCGATTTACAGCGTAAAGAAGGGTAAACCCCCTTTAATAACGTTTGGTAACTATTTATTCTTTGAAGTTGGATAATGGCACCCTGATAGAGAGAGTCGCTAATATGGATCGAATTATTGTTTCTTCTACACGTGAAAGCTCGTTACTCAGTACGCATAAGGTGTTGCGTAATACCTATTTTTTGCTGTCGTTGACCCTGGGATTCTCTGCGGTTACAGCAACCGCGAGTACCGTACTTAATTTGCCGGCCCCTGGCCTGCTGTTAATGCTGGTTGGTTTTTATGGGCTGATGTTTTTGACCCATAAGTTGGCAAATAGTCCGGCAGGCATCCTGGCCACGTTCGCACTCACCGGTTTTATGGGATATACGCTTGGCCCCATCCTGAACTCACTGATTACGTCTGGCGCAGGTGACATCGTGATGCTGGCACTGGGCGGCACCGCATTAGTCTTCTTTTGCTGTTCGGCCTATGTTTTAACCACCCGTAAAGACATGTCTTTCCTGTCCGGTATGATGATGGCAGGCTTTGTCGTGCTGGTTGTCGCGGTCATTGCCAATCTGTTCCTGCAAATCCCAGCCCTGCACCTGGCGATTAGCGCATTGTTCATCCTGTTCTCAGCGGGTGCGATTCTCTGGGAAACCAGCAATATTATTCACGGCGGCGAAACCAACTACATTCGCGCGACCGTTAGTCTGTATGTCGCGCTCTACAACATTTTCGTCAGCCTGTTAAGCATTCTGGGCATTATGCGTAACGATTAATCTTACCTACATGTGCGAATTCGAAAAGCTCCACATTAGTGGAGCTTTTCTTGCTTGGAGCAAAGGTTCTTAGCATCAGCAAACTTTGCTAAAATTCGGCACATTCGTCATTCATCCGGGAAAACATTTTGCAGTTTGAAGGTCGTATCATCGAAACTGATGCACAGGGATACCTGATGCGTAGCGCTGACTGGAGCGAAACGCTGGCATTACTGCTGGCTGAGCAGGAGAACATTCAACTTACTGACGCACATTGGGAAGTGGTTCGCTTTGTTCGGTCGTTCTATCTTAAGTTCAATACCTCGCCAGCGATTCGTATGCTGGTAAAAGCGATGGCACAAAAATACGGTGAAGAAAAAGGTAATAGCCGTTATCTGTACCACTTGTTCCCAAAAGGGCCAGCGAAACAAGCGACCAAAATTGCGGGTTTGCCAAAACCGGTTAAATGTATCTAACCGCTAATAGCGAATTTTGAACCCCTCATAATCGATCGTGCCGCGGGGTTCAATCAATACCTTTTCGACACTGGCGCTGCGTGGCCCCCCTTGTTTCAGCCACTTTACCAATTGCTCCACTTCCAACCGGCCGCCGCTAGCGACAACCTCCACACTCCCATCATCGTTATTGCGAACATAGCCGCTAAGACCGAGTTCGACAGCACGACGTTGCGTGCTATAACGAAAGCCCACGCCCTGTACGGCGCCGTAAACATAGGCGGCGATTGATATTTTATCCATCCTCGCTCTCCTCTTTTATCATCATGCTGCCAATCTACGGTGGTGCATTTTCTGCACCAGACTGTATCTTCTCCAGATTTACACCATACTTTAGGTAGGGTGTTCAGCAGAGCTGCGCTTTATAAAAAAACGACAGCAACACGATGCAACCGACTTGAAAAAAAGCTTAAAGCACCCATTTAAAGAGTGCCATTGTTTTCTCAGGAGGTTATATGATTATCTGTAAATTTGGTATCGGACAGCAGATTCGTCATAAACTTCTGGGGTATCCAGGCGTTGTTATTGATATCGACCCTGAATATTCATTGGAATCCCCAACGTGGGAGGAAATTGATGCTCATGACACACTGCGGACAGCCCCTTGGTATCACGTGGTGATGGAGGACGATGCAGGGCAGCCTATTCATACTTATCTGGCAGAAGCTCAGTTAATGCAGGAAGAAGCCAACCCCAACTCCCCCCCTTCCTTAATTGAGCTGGCAGAAGTTATTCAGCAAAGAGCGCCGCGACTTCGTCACTGAGTCGCGTTCTGCAATAGAATCTATTAGTAAATCACCATCCATAGCGTTTACCGGTTCAGGTAACCCAACCGGTAAACGGCACATGACTATTTCTCTAATCCCAAACGCGGGATTTCAATTTTAGGACACCGGTCCATCACCACGTCCAATCCGGCCTCTCTAGCCAGAATGGCCGCCGGTTCATTAACGACCCCGATCTGCAACCACAGCACTTTTGCACCAACAGCAATCGCTTCCTGCGCAATACCATAAGCCGCCTCTGGTTGGCGGAATACATCAACCATATCGATACGCTGCGGGATGTCGCCCAGTCGGGCGTATACCTGTTGTCCCTGCAACACCTGACCAGCCAACTTTGGACTTACCGGTATGACGCTGTAACCCTGCTCAAGCAAGTACGCCATAACGCCATAGCTTGGACGCGTCATTTTCTCGCTGGCGCCGACAAGCGCAATGGTTTTTACCGTCGTCAACACAGTTTCGATTTCGCGGTCTTTCATTTTGGTCGGCCTCTTTTTGTTTCAAGTTTTACAGTTATCGCACCATCATCAGATAAAAAACATATCTCATCAATTTGGCGCTTTTCTGTTCACTTATGCCAGATTTTTGGCAACGCTTTGTATTTTTCTTTCTTATCCCTTTGCACTGAAACGGCGATTCCGTAATCTGTTCGCACTACTTCGACAGCTTTGGCATACCGATTGAGGGATATCACCATGCAGTTCACCGCCCGCACTATTGCCGCACACAAACATATTGCGTTGGTCGCACACGATCATTGTAAGCAAGCCCTTCTTGACTGGGTTGCCACCAACAAGAAACAACTTTCCGACCATAAGCTTTACGCTACCGGGACCACCGGTAATCTAATTCAATTGCATACCGGCCTTCCTGTGAAAAGTATGCTAAGTGGCCCAATGGGGGGCGACCAGCAGGTCGGAGCCCTGATCTCTGAAAAGAAAATAGACATGATGATCTTCTTTTGGGACCCACTTAACGCCGTCCCTCACGACCCGGACGTTAAAGCGCTGCTGAGATTGGCCACCGTATGGAATATCCCGGTTGCCACTAACCGCTCAACGGCTGATTTTTTGATTAACTCAGAACTGTTTAAACTGCCAGTAGAAATAACCATCCCGGATTATCAGCGTTACTTGCAGGATCGCTTAAAATAACGCCGCGATTTTAGCAAAAAGCCGACAATTCCATCGGCCTTTTTGCTTGTGCGCTTAGCCTGGTTTACGCTGGATTGGTACCCCCAGCCGGTGAAGCTGCGAGATAAATACCGATGGATTCTTTGTATCCTGTAATAACCACACCCGATGTTTGGCTCTGGTTAGCGCGACGTAGAGTAAACGCCGCTCCTCAGCATCCGGGTAATCCTCCGGCTCAGGCAACAATACCGCTTCAAGAACCGATTCCCGCGCTGGCGCAGGAAAACCGTCTTTGCCATCATGCATCCCCACAATAATCACATACTCGGCCTGCTGACCTTTACTGGCATGCACAGTCATAAAATCGATAGGTAAATTCGGCCATTTCGTCGCGGCTTTCTGTAGTACCTCTGACCGTAGATGATGATACCGGGCCAAGATCAAAATACGCTCATCAGGTTTCACAAAACCGCTTAATTTATCCAGCAGCGCCTCCAATTGCTCAAAAGGCAGGATGGTCACCGCCTTTTTATCCCCTTTGGCGAGGCTATTCAGCGGCTTTTTGAGTTGGTTGGGGTTTTGCTGAATAAACTGATTCGCGACATCACCAATACGTTCATTAAAGCGATAGGTGGTATCCAACGCGCACTGCTCGCTAGCACCAAAATTTTGTTCAAACGCCGTTGTCAGTGATAGCTCGGCACCACTAAAACGATAAATGGCCTGCCAGTCATCGCCTACCGCAAACAAGCAGCTCCTGCTGTTCTGTCGACGCAAAGCTTCGAGCAAACGCGCACGCTGAGGGGAAATATCCTGAAATTCATCAACCAGAATATGCTTCCATGGGCTGATAAATCGGCCTTTGTCCAACAGATTGACGGCCTGATGAATCAGGCCGGAAAAATCGACGGCATTTTCATCTTTCAGCGATTTTTTCCAGGCTTTTAATAACGGCGCCATCAACCGGACACGCTGCTGAAATAGTGGCCGAATGTCCTCTGGCGCCTGCTCAATCATTTCAGCCTGACTCCCCCCATGCATACGCATCAGCCCCAGCCAGCGCTCCAGACGTCCGGCAAGCTGCTCCGTCAGCGCGCGATCGTGCCAGAAATCACCATCCGGCAGTTGCCACCCCAGTTCTTCCATGAGCCATTGCCGCCACCCTTTCGCCTGCGTTTTTTTCTCGGCACACTGTTGCTGCCAGTTTTTTATCAGTAATTCACGCCGTTTTTTACTGTCGCTTTCCAGTTGGCTGATCACCGGCACCTTACGACTGCTCTGCTGAATAATATGCAACGCCAGAGCGTGGAACGTTTTGGCCTGAATCTCTTTTGTATGCAAACGGGACTGAATACGCTCATTCATTTCTTCTGCGGCTTTACGGCCAAATGCCAACAGCAGAATTTGATTGGGTGTGGCTTTACCTCGATGCATCAACCAGGCGGCACGCGCCACCAGCACGGAGGTTTTGCCACTACCGGCACCAGCAAGCACCAATATCGCGTCCTCACCATTAATGACCGCCCTACACTGGGCATTATTCAACGGGGTGGTTTCCACAGACTGGAAGAACGCCTGCTGCTGCACCAGCGTACGCGCCATCCATTCCTGATTACATTTCGTCCGTTCTTTATTCCCGCGATCTAGCCATTGCTGACAAAGTCGATAGTTATCGCGGCATTCATCAAATTCATTTAAACGGACGACGGGAAGCGGCAATGAGGCAAATGTGCTGCAAATATCTTCCTGCAACTGTGCGAGTGACCTTCGGCTGAACCAGGCGTCCTGATGCTCCAGCGCACGAATGTCATCCACCTGCCTTTGTAGAACGCCAGCACTCACCTGGCTCATTTCCTCGCTCCACGCTTGCCAGGACTTCATTAAACAACGGTAGAATGCCTGTGTTTGCTGCCACTCCGTGCCATGCAATCGCACCACTTTGTCCGCAGGGAGTTCAAACTCCAGTTCTCCCCATACCAGCCCCCGCTTACAGTGAATCTTGAGAAGCTGGTTGAAGGGGATAATATATTCATGTTTATCACCACTCACCTCGACGCCAGCATTAAGCAGCCTCACCCGGTTATAAGGGTGCTGCGCCAAATGCTTACCTAATGATGTTGATTTAAGTTCCATTACGTTTGCGCCATAAAATTGTGAGATGTTGCTCGCCAGCACCGTAGTCTACCTGTTATCAGTATTTACGCCCTAGCTTAAAAAACAGATTAGGATATCCTGATGCTTGATGTGATAATTCTTTTACCATCATAGGGTTTGTAGGGTTTGGTTACCTTGGAAATTCAGGAGAGATTATGCGCACCGTATTGAACATTTTGAATTTCGTACTGGGAGGTTTTTTCACCACGTTGTCCTGGCTGCTGGCTACCGTGGTAAGTGTTCTGCTTATCTTTACGCTGCCGCTGACCCGCTCATGTTGGGAAATTACCAAATTATCGCTGCTGCCTTACGGCAATGAAGCCATTCACGTCGATGAACTACGGCCTGATGAAAAAAATCATGTTCTCAATGCCGGCGGTTCTTTGCTGAACATATTTTGGTTTATTTTCTTCGGCTGGTGGCTATGTCTGACACATATCGTTACGGGCATTGCGCAATGCATCTCTATCATCGGCATTCCCGTGGGTATCGCCAATTTCAAAATCGCCGCAATCGCGCTATGGCCGGTCGGACGCCGCGTGGTACCAGTCGAACTGGCACAAGCGGCGCGTGAGGAAAACGCACGTCGTCACTATCGTTAATCGCGCCAGAGGATAGACCGTTGCTCACATTTTCGCTTGGTATCCGCCGCTATGTGTATAACAGCAACTGGCTGTATAACATCCGCATTTTTATTGCCCTTACCGGCGCAGCCGCGGTTCCCTGGTGGTTCGATCAACCAACATCCACTATTCCGTTAACACTGGGCGTTGTGGCGGCGGCGTTAGCCGACCTTGACGACCGACTGAGCGGACGCCTGCGTAATCTTTGTATTACTCTGTTCTGTTTTTTTATTGCCTCCGTCTCCATCGAACTACTCTTTCCTTATCCCTGGTTATTCGGTCTGGGGCTAGCGCTGTCAACGTGCGGCTTTATTTTGCTCGGGGCGTTAGGGCAACGCTATGCCACCATCGCCTTTGGCGCGCTGTTAATTGCGATATACACCATGCTGGGGATTTCACTTTACACCACCTGGTATGAGCAGCCCCTCATGCTTCTATTGGGCGCATCCTGGTATAACCTGATTACCCTGCTCGGGCATCTGATTTTTCCTATCCGTCCTTTGCAGGTCAATCTGGCGCAGTGTTATCAGCAACTGTCACGCTATCTGGATGCAAAAGCCAATTTGTTCGATCCAGATATCGAGGGGGAAACGGATCAACCACTCATTGACGTCGCAATGGTTAACAGCCAGTTGGTGGCCTCGCTAAATCAGACCAAGTCATCATTATTAACGCGGCTGCGTGGGGACAGAGGTCAGAGAGGAACCCGGCGGACATTACATTATTATTTCGTTGCCCAGGACATCCATGAACGTGCCAGCTCGTCTCATGTACACTACCCGCAACTGCGTGAAAAATTTCGCTACAGCGATATTTTGTTCCGTTTCCAGCGTTTGCTTTCAATGCAGGCGCGTGCCTGCCAGCAGTTGGCGCAATCCATTCTATTGCAGCAAAAATATCAGCATGACGGCAGTATTGAACGCGCCTTCGTTCATCTTGAAGCCGCGATTACGCGAGTTTCAGAAAGCCAAAATACCGAAGCATCACAAATTAAAACGTTGCAGTACCTGCTAAACAATCTGCGGGCGATAGATGCACAGCTCTCAACGATTGAATCAGAACAGGCGAGCGAACGAGAAAATACCGCTGAGAACACATTGGCTGACGACAAAATTACCGGGTGGTGCGATATCCGTCTGAGAATCAGCCGTCATCTGACACCACAGTCAGCGTTGTTTCGTCATGCTGTACGCATGTCGGTATTACTCTGTAGCGGCTATGCCTTTATCCAGGTGACCGGGATGCAACATGGTTACTGGACCCTGCTGACCAGCCTGTTCGTCTGTCAACCTAATTATAATGCGACGCGCCGCAGACTGGCGTTGAGAATCATCGGTACATTGACCGGTGTTTTACTGGGATTGCCCATTTTATATTTTGTGCCGTCGGTTGAGGGACAACTTACGCTGATCGTCATCAGCGGCGTACTGTTTTTTGCCTTCAGAAACGTACAATACGCACACGCCACCATGTTTATTACCCTATTGGTGTTGCTGTGTTTCAACCTGCTGGGTGAAGGATTTGAAGTCGCTGCACCGCGTATTGTCGACACACTGCTGGGTTGCGCCATTGCCTGGGCTGCCGTCAGTTTTATCTGGCCGGACTGGCGTTTTCGTGGACTCCCTGCGGTTATCAATAAAACCCTGGATGCCAACTGCCGCTATCTCAATGCCATTATGACGCAATATCATCAGGGGAAGGATAATAGCCTGGCCTACCGTATCGCGCGCCGCGATGCGCATAACTGCGATGCGGAATTAGCCTCGGTAGTTTCCAATATGTCGTCAGAACCCCACGCGATTAGAAACAAAATGGACGGCGCCTTTCGCTTTATGTGCCTGAACCACACCTTGCTGAGTTATATCTCTACGCTGGGCGCTCACCGAGAAAAAATCTCATGCCCGAATATTCTGCGATTGCTGGATGATGCCGTTTGTTATGTTGATGACGCATTGCATCGTCAGGAGATTGAAAACCTGCGTATAAATCAGGGATTGGATGCCATAGTGAGCCGCATCCAATCCCTGTCCGCTGATCCCGGCAGCAAAGAATTATTGGTTCTTCAGCAGATCGGTTTACTTATTGAGCTATTGCCCGAACTGACTCAGTTAAAAAAAGACATGATCAAATTGTAAAAATAGCCAGTGTACAAACCGCTATCCATCTAGTGGTCGTGTCCTTTAAATGAAGAGTCTGCGTTGCGCTCATACCATTCCACGAGTTCATTACGTATCCCAATTGGGAGTGCGGCCTGATGCGTGCCACTTATCGCCCCTGCCAGCGCCAGTAGTGTGTTCACACTGAGATTGGCACTGACCGCACGTAACTTCAGGTAGCTTATTTTCGCACCGCACTGCTGTAACTCATCAATATTCTTGATGCCTACTTTCCATAGCAAACGCTCAATATCGTGGTTTAAATTAGGCAAATCCTTCAATCGCCCACTTTCGCTTTTGGCGGCTTTGTCATACTGCGCCCCTGCCAGCGCCATTCTGGCAAATTGCAACAGTTGCAAATGGTTTCCCCACAGAGACTCGTCAACCAGATAATAATTCAGCGGAATAGGTATACCCCGCTTGGTATAGACAAGATGCGGCATATTGCGGTTATGGAAATGTACTTCATCTTTTTTACTGGCTCTCAGATAAAGCTCACCTCCCGATACCACACCAAAGATTATTTTATTTGCTGCGATGCTGTAGCCACCAAACTGAGAACGGGAAGTGATGTCTCCCAAAGATGCAAAATAACGCTTAGATTGCAAAATCCTTTTTTCGCATAAATGTTTCATTACTGTAACCCTTAGTATTGAAATAATCTGTTCCTGTTAAAAGTAGGAAGATCAATAACAGGAACAAGTAATTAATCACAGGGCGCACACGGCTTCAAACACAAAATGAGCTTGCTGGATGTTGCATGTGGAATATGCGAGGCGCTTTGAAAAAATCAGGTTGATTTTCACACACGCAAAAGATACTGTATAGACATACAGTAATACTATG
Source organism: Brenneria rubrifaciens (assembly GCF_005484945.1). NCBI lineage: Bacteria > Pseudomonadati > Pseudomonadota > Gammaproteobacteria > Enterobacterales > Pectobacteriaceae > Brenneria > Brenneria rubrifaciens. Next base: position 1,491,982 of record NZ_CP034035.1, on the reverse strand, counting down.
GGGAGGAGTCATTATGCGTACTCAACCACTCAGCGCCTACAACGCGCAGCAATCAACATTTTCAAATAACTCACTCCCTGCTGGTGCTTCCGCATGTTGTGGGGGAATTATCAGCGAAATCGTTTACAACGCCGATCAGCCTAATGTCACGCATTTGTTATTGCCTTTTCTGCACCAGTTAGGCACACAGTCACGCTGGTTGCTTTGGCTATCACCCCAGCAAAAACTGAGCCGTCCCTGGTTACAACAATCAGGGTTGCCGCTGGATAAAATAGTTCAGTTGCATCATATCAGTCCTAAGCTGACGGTAGATGCGATGGAAAAAGCATTATTAACCGGAAATTATAGCGTCGTACTATGCTGGTTGGCACAGGATCTGACAGAAGAAGAAAGGGTCAGATTGCGACAGGCGGCGCAAGCGGGGAATACATTCGGCTTTATCATGCGCCCGGAAAGCTCCCATAACGGCTCGCATAGACTCTTTCCGAGCCTAAAAATTCACTCAACATTGTATCATTAAGTAAATTAAGAATTTTCTCAGCCATTTTGGGAAAAAATTGGAACATTTCCCAGCAGGGCCGTATTTTAAGGGCCTTTAGATAAGTGTTAAGCCATAAAAATTCCATACTATCTGTCAAAATCATCTACTATTTGTTAGCAAGTGTGTAGGAATTGTTAGTTTTTTCATGCTACGAATCACATCATACTTGTAACTTTCTCATCACGTTGTAGACTTTATCTCGCTGGAGTTGCTCTTTTATAACGCCAGTTGACTGGCAGTGAGTCATAGTCATAAATAAGGGCAAAGTCTCCGACTAAAAGATTTTAACCAAAGGTCTGTTAGCTTACCGAGTTAATGGCTGATTTGGATGATAAATGAGGCGTACAAAATGAAAAAAACAGCTATAGCAATTGCAGTGGCACTGGCTGGCTTCGCTACCGTAGCTCAAGCCGCACCGAAAGATGACACCTGGTATGTGGGTGGTAAACTGGGTGTTTCTCAATTTCATGATACTGGTTTCTATGGAAACGGTTATGAAGGTATCAACAACAACCCTAACATAAGCAAATTAGGCGCAGGTGCTTTCCTGGGTTATCAAGCTAACCCTTATCTGGGTTTTGAATTGGGCTACGATTGGCTGGGCCGCTTGAAGTATGCGGGTTCTTCAACTTCAAACACTGACAGTGCAAGCTTTAAAGCTCAAGGTGTTCAGTTGGCTGCTAAATTAAGCTATCCCGTATACACCGATCTCGATATCTATACCCGTCTGGGTGGTATCGTATGGCGTGCTGACAGCCATGCGGCGCAAAGTGGCGTCGATCGTAACAACGATGACACCGGTGTCTCTCCGCTGGCCGCTCTGGGTATTGAATACGCCTTTGATAAAAACTGGGCAGTTCGCGTAGATTATCAATGGATTAGCAACATCGGTGACGCGGGCACAGTAGGTGCACGTCCTGATAACATGTTTATGAGCGCAGGTGTTTCTTACCGTTTCGGACAAGATGACTACGTAGCGCCTGCTGTTACTCCGGCTCCGGCTCCAGTTGTTGAAACCAAGCGTTTCACCCTGAAGTCTGACGTTCTGTTCAACTTCAACAAAGCAACGTTGAAACCAGAAGGCCAACAATCGCTGGATCAACTTTACTCTCAGTTGAGCTCGATGGATCCGAAAGACGGTTCCGTTATTGTTCTGGGCTACACTGACCGTTTAGGTTCAGAGAAATACAACCAGGGGCTGTCTGAAAAACGTGCTCAAACCGTTGTGGATTACCTGATAGCTAAAGGTATCCCGGCAAACAAAATCACTGCTAATGGTCAAGGCGAATCCAACCCTGTTACCGGTTCAACCTGTGACAACGTGAAAGGGCGTGCTGCGCTGATCGAGTGCCTGGCACCGGATCGTCGTGTAGAGATCGAAGTTAAAGGCATCAAAGATGTTGTAACTCAGCCACAAGCTTAAGTTATCAACGAAAAGACCTCGCTTCGGCGAGGTTTTTTCTTTCCAGACCAGGTAATAAAACCTAACGGTTGTCTTTATTCAAAATGGCTTCAAGATCCTGCTTCAACGACGACATCTGGTTGGCATATCTTTCCTTATGTTCGGCGTCTTCTATCAGTTGCACAATTGTTTCCGATAACGTATTCCCACGCCGCTGCGCCAGCCCCGCCAAGCGCTGCCAAACCAGATATTCCAGGTCTATCGACTTCTTGCGTGTATGCTGATGCTCGGCATTAAAATGGCGTTTCCGCCTCGCTCGAATCGTTTGCTTCATGCGGTTTTCTAATGCAGGACTCATACACTGCTCAATCCACTCCAGCACTTTGACTGGTTGGTTTTCCATTTTCAGCAGCAGAGTTATTGCTTCCTCAGCCGCGCTTTTCTCCAGAAAGCGGGTGATATCCTCACCTTCACGGTGTTTTTTCACCAGATATTTCCATTTCCACCCACACTCAAGGTTTTCTAATTGTTGATATTTCATATTGAATTCTTCAGTGACCGTGTAACGTTATACTTAGAATAACAGTTTTTTGGCCTTTTTAACCTTCTCCTACACATTTTTAAGGCTATTTTTTATACATTCTGAGCATATTCAGGAAACGCTTTTGTACCGAATGACTCTCTTTCTGTGCAGCCTGCATTATTCTTGTATAATCACGCTTTTCCTTTAGACGACTACATTTGATACTTTGACCAGTAACCGACTTGCATGGCAGCATCTACTGCCCAATCATACGCCTTATCAAACATTATTCACTCAGGCGGCACAGCTTGCCCCTGCTGAATTTTCTGCCATCCAATCCCGTCTGGCTGACAGTTTGACGCTTTTTTGCCACCCTCGTGCACCTTCGCGTTTCATGCTGCTGAAAGCGCAGGAGAATAGCGAATATATGGCACTGGTAGCCAAAGTGGTAAATACCATCAGGCCCGAAAGCCGCCCCTTATTGGGTAGCCGATATGAGGTGGAAGGCCGCCAGGTTCGTGTTGCGCCCGCGACACAACCTCATGACAACTTCGCCGCGCAGCACGCTTGCTGTTATCAGGAATGGGTTGAGCCAGAGCAATTATTTGGTTGCGTCAGGTTTTTTCAGGATGAAATCACGCTTAACCCTGGGCTGATTCATCAGGTCAACGGCGGTACGCTCATCCTTTCTGCCAGAGCATTGCTGGCTCAGCCATTAATGTGGCTACGTCTGAAACAGATGATTACCGAAGGGGTATACCGCTGGCAATCGCCGGATGAACGCAAGCCCTTGCTGGTTGACATTCCTCCTATGCCACTGAATATACGATTGATTATTCTTGGCGATCGCGAAAGTTTAGGTGATATTCACGACATAGAACCAGAGTTGGGCAGCCTGTCGGTTTACGGCGAGTTCGAGGCACAGTTACAGCTTATTGATATCGAGGATATGGCGCGTTGGTGCGCTTACATCAACTCACTGTGTCTGGACAATCAGTTACCCCTGCTGGCTGCCGATGCATGGCCTGAATTCGTCAACCTGTCCGTACGTAATAGTGGCGATCAAAGCAGCCTGCCGCTGTGTCCTGTTTGGCTGACACATCAGTTGAAATATGTCGCGCTCTACGCTCAAAATCAGGAAATCAGCGCTCAGACGCTGATTGACGCAATAGCAGCCCGTCGCTGGCGTGAAAGTTATCTTCATGAACGCATGCAGGATGAAATTGAACTGGGCCAAATTCTGATCGAAACCGAAGGCCATGTGATAGGACAGGTCAACGGTCTTTCCGTTTTAGAATATCCGGGTTATCCGATTATGTTCGGTGAACCAACGCGCATTAGTTGTGTGGTTCATCCTGGCGACGGCGAGTTCACCGACGTTGAGCGTAAAGTAGAACTTGGCGGCAATCTGCATGCTAAAGGCATGATGATTATGCAGGCATTTCTCATTTCTGAGCTTGAACTTGATCAACAGCTTCCTTTCTCTGCGTCCATCGTTTTTGAGCAATCCTATGGAGAAGTTGATGGTGATAGCGCCTCACTCGCCGAGCTCTGCGCTTTTGTCAGCGCACTCTCCCAACAACCGATCAACCAGCAGATTGCCGTGACTGGTTCGGTTGATCAGTTCGGTCACGTACAGCCCATCGGCGGTGTAAACGAGAAAATAGAAGGTTTCTTTGAAGTCTGTCAACGTCGTGGACTGACTGGGCAGCAAGGTGTGATACTGCCGGTTGCGAACCTGCGCCATTTATGTTTGCACAAAGATGTTGTTGACGCCGTTCGCGAAGGGCAATTCCATCTTTTCCCGGTGGAAACGGCGCCAGAAGCGATATCCTTACTGACAAATGTTGTTTACGATGACGAACATCAACCAAGTTTACTGTCAGCCATTCGGGAGCGAATCAGTCAATTAAATCCGCAGGAACGGCGACGTTTCCCCTGGTTTTTTCGTTGAAACTGGTTTAACCAGACGTTACAGACTTGCCCGGCGTACAGCTGTACGCTAACCTGCGTGCTTCATTAAAACAAGGCTTACAAAGAACATGGTAGATAAACGCGAATCCTATACGAAAGAAGACCTTCTTGCCTCCAGCCGTGGCGAACTGTTTGGCCCGCAAGGACCACAGTTGCCAGCCCCTGACATGCTGATGATGGATCGGGTCATAAAAATGACCGAAGATGGCGGCCATCATGGTAAAGGATATGTGGAAGCAGAACTGGATATCACCCCTGACCTGTGGTTCTTTGGCTGCCATTTCATCGGCGATCCCGTGATGCCCGGCTGCCTGGGCCTGGATGCCATGTGGCAGTTGGTTGGCTTCTATTTAGGCTGGCTGGGTGGCGAGGGTAAAGGACGCGCACTGGGTGTGGGTGAAGTGAAATTTACCGGACAAGTCTTGCCGACAGCGAAAAAAGTGACCTACCGTATCCATTTCAAGCGCGTCATCAATCGTCGTTTGGTGATGGGTATTGCTGATGGTGAAGTGTTTGTAGACGATCAGCTCATCTATACTGCGAATGAGCTCAAAGTTGGATTATTCAAAGATACAAGCGCCTTCTAAATCGCAATAGCGGGCGAAACCATGAATGTTTCACCCGCTGCCCCTTTGTACATTTTGTGGAATATCGGCTTATTTCTGGTTGTTTATCTCATTTGCAATTGACTCGCGCACATCCTGAGGGATCTTTAGTGACGTCGCCAGCGCATCCAGATAGCTTTTCTCCATAAAATGATCGATATCGATCACCGCACAGCTCAGGAAATACACCTCCAGCGCCTCTTCCTCATTCTTGACGTCTTTGGCTAACAGCTCGGGATCCAGGGGCTTGGCGATAGCGTCCTGTACCCACTGCTGAGCCTCGCTGCCCAATTGCAGTTGCTGAATATTTTCATCAATGCGTTGTTTCTCTGCCTCGTCAATATGCCCATCACTCTTGGCGGCAAAGACTAACGCCTGAACCAAACGGCGTGTACGCGCATTATCAGATGATGACTGAACGCCGAATTGTGGATCATCCTGATGGGTGTCACGAACGCGCTTCTTATACTGATTCCATAAAACAACGCCGACCGCGGCGCTGCCGCCAATAATCAGCGCGTTTTTACCCAACGATCCCATCAGTTTTCTGGCTGATTTATTCGACATCAATACGCCAGCCAGACCACCAAACGCCGCAGGTTTGAGCATATCGCCCAGATTATTACCCTTACTGCCGCCTTGACGTTGGCTGCCCTGCTTACTACCGGAGTTCAATAGACCTTGAATCTGTTGCATCCAGTTATTCATTTTTCTACCTCGAGGAAATAATGTCATCAACTTATGTGTTCCTTCATAGTAATAGCCTGAGGACATTTTTTTGTCAGGTTGTGTATATCAATGAAAAGTATAACCGCATTCGCAACATGGGTGACGCGGCGATATTAAATGCGCTTTGCCGGCGCCGATCCCGCAACATAGTAAGAAGCCTGACTGCTCGGTAAAGGCTGACGGCCACGGATACGGTCAGCAATTTTTTCCGCCATCATGATCGTTGTTGCATTCAGATTGCCGGTGATGATTTGCGGCATGATGGAGGCGTCGACCACCCTTAACGCTTCCATACCATGAACACGCCCCTGACCATCGACCACCGCCATCTCATCTTCACCCATTTTGCACGAACAGGATGGATGGAATGCCGTTTCGGCATGAGCACGGATGAACGCATCAAGTTCCTCATCCGTTTGAACATCGGCGCCGGGGCTGATTTCACGGCCCCGGTATTTGTCCAATGCGGGTTGTGACATGATTTCGCGCGTAATCCGAATTGCATCCCGGAACTCACGCCAGTCCTGCTCGGTCGACATGTAATTGAATAGAATGCTCGGATGCTCGCTTGCGTCCCTCGATTTCACCCTAACGCGTCCGCGGCTTGGCGAACGCATCGATCCGACATGCGCCTGAAAGCCGTGCTCTTTCACCGCGTTGCTGCCGTTGTAATTAATGGCGACCGGTAGAAAATGATACTGAATGTTCGGCCAGGCGAACTCTTCGCTGCTGCGGATAAAACCACCGGCTTCAAACTGATTACTGGCCCCAATCCCCGTTCCCTTGAACAACCACTCAGCACCGATTTGCGGTTGATTAAACCACCGAAGCGCGGGATAGAGCGATACCGGTTCTTTGCAGGCATATTGCAGATACATCTCCAGATGATCTTGCAAATTTTCGCCAACGCCGGGTAAATCATGCACCACAGGAATGTTAAGACGATTAAGCCAGTCCGCAGGCCCAACCCCCGAACGTTGCAGAATCTGCGGCGACGCAATGGCCCCGGCACACAGCAACACTTCGCGACGCGCGCTTGCAGTCTGAAGATCGCTACCATTAGCTTTAACGTAATTCACACCAACAGCACGTTTACCTTCAAAGATAATAGTATCGGTTAACGCCTGTGTGACGATGGTCAAATTCCTACGCCCACGCGCTTGATCGAGATAGCCCCTGGCGGTACTCGCGCGACGTCCTTTCGGCGTCACGGTACGATCCATGGGTCCAAACCCTTCCTGTTGATAACCATTGAGATCGTCAGTTTTGGGATAACCCGCCTGCACCCCCGCTTCAACCATCGCGTGAAACAGTTCGTTATTACCGGCCTTTGGCGTCGTGACACAAACCGGTCCGTCCCCGCCATGATAATCGTTAGGCCCCGTATCCCGGGTTTCCGCTTTACGAAAATAAGGCAGACAATCCAGATAGCGCCAGTCTTCCAAACCGGGCATCGTCGCCCAGTTGTCAAAATCCATCGCGTTTCCACGGATATAACACATGCCGTTAATCAGCGATGAACCGCCCAACCCTTTTCCGCGGCCGCACTCCATACGACGATTATTCATATAAGGCTCAGGATCGGTTTCATAGGCCCAGTTATAGCGGCGCCCCTGTAACGGATAAGCCAACGCAGCAGGCATCTGTGTGCGAAAATCCAGCCGATAATCCGGCCCGCCAGCTTCAAGCAATAGCACAGTGACATCGCGATCTTCCGTTAAACGGGTTGCCAGCACGTTACCCGCCGATCCCGCCCCGATAATGATGTAATCATATTTCATCGGCTTTCTCCTGCTGCGTTTAAAAAACCGAGCTGAATTCACCCAGCTCAACCTGTATTGATTTGATTTGCGTATAGTGTTCCAACGTCGTGACGCCGTTTTCACGCCCGACACCAGAGTGTTTGTAGCCGCCCACAGGCATTGCAGCCGGCGACTCGCCCCACGTGTTAATCCAACAGATGCCGGCTTGCAACTGATGGATGACCCGATGAGCGCGATTCAGGTCGCGCGTAACTATCCCCGCAGCCAAACCGTATTCGGATTCATTGGCCCGACGGATCACCGCCTCCTCGCTGTCATAACTTAAAATACTCATGACTGGCCCGAAAATTTCCTCCCGGACAATCCGCATGTCATCCTGACAATCGGTAAAGACCGTCGGAGCGACATAGGCTCCCTGAGCATAAGGCGAATCCGTCAGACGGCGTCCTCCCGCCAACAGTTTCGCACCTTCACGTTGGCCTGCTTCTATATTACGCAGAACCGATTCCAAGTGCGCGAAGCTGACCAGCGGCCCAAAATTCACGGTCGCATCCGTCGGATCGCCAACGCGAATACGCTGCACGCGCGCCAGGATTTTTTGTTCGAAACTGGCTTTTAAGGCACCGGGAATAAAAACCCGCGTCCCATTGGTGCACACCTGACCTGAACTGAAAAAATTCGCCATCATGGCGATATCGGCCGCTTTATCCAGGTCGGCGTCGTTGAAAATAATCAGCGGCGATTTACCACCCAATTCCATCGTCACCTCTTTTAATGTCGAACCTGCCGCATCAGCCATGACCTTTTTCCCGCTGGCGACGCCGCCGGTAAAAGAAACTTTGGCAATGCCCGGATGTGCCGTCAGCGCCTGACCGACGGATTTTCCCGTCCCCGTCAATACATTGAAAACACCATCCGGCAGCCCTGCCTGCGTATAGATTTCCGCCAGCTTTAACGCGGTCAGCGATGTGACTTCGCTCGGTTTGAATATCATGGCATTGCCTGCGGCCAGCGCCGGCGCCGATTTCCACAATGCAATTTGGATGGGATAGTTCCAGGCGCCAATGCCGGCAACTACGCCTAAAGGCTCGCGTCGGGTATAAATAAACGTGCTTTCACGCAGCGGAATTTGCTGGCCTTCCAACATGGGGATTAATCCGGCGTAGTACTCCAGCACGTCCGCTCCGGTCACAATATCAACGTGACGCGTTTCTGACAGTGGTTTGCCCGTATCATGAGTTTCAATCAGCGCCAGCTCATCATTCCGTTCACGTAAAATATCCACGGCACGTCTTAAAATGCGTGAGCGCGCCATTGCCGTCATTGCCGCCCAGACCTTTTGTCCCACCGCCGCCGCCGCTACAGCGTTATCCACATCAGCATTCGTTGCCGCCTGAATCTGGGCGATGACTTCACCATTCGCCGGGTTAATCGCGTCGAAAGTGTCGTTACCGGTGCTGTCGACATAAGCCCCATTGATATATAACCGCTGTAAACCATAACGTGACATAAAGACTCCTGCTTGCTGCCCTGCCGCTCAGTTTCAAACGCCGGCCAGTTGTTGCTCAATATATTGATAGGTAATGTGCAATGCTTCCTCACGGTTGAATGCCTCACCGCCAAGCGCACCGCGCAGCCACAGTCCATCAATCAATCCGGCCATTCCCTTACTTGCTATACGCGCCTTCTCCCGCGCCAAACAGCGCCCAAATTCGGCACATAAGTTAGAATAGAGCCGTCGACTGTTGACCTGTTGCAAACGGTAAAGCATGGGGGAATGCATGCTGCATGCCCAGAAAGCCAACCAGGTTTTCATTGCCGCGCTGTTGATTTGGCTGTCATCGAAATTGCCCTCGGCAATGGCCCGTAAACGTTCGCGAGGCGTGTTCTGCTCAAGCGTCTGTACTCTCATCCTGACCGCCAACCCCAGTTGACTAAGCAGATAACGCATGGTCGCTTCAAGTAACCCGTTCTTATCACGGAAGTAATGACTGATAATACCGTTCGAGACGCCAGCCCGTCGGGCTATCTGCGCAATTGATGCATCATGCATTCCCACCTCATTGATCGCAGCCAGCGTTGCTTCAATAAGTTGCTGTCGTCTGATTGGTTGCATCCCAATTTTTGGCACGACATGACTCCTCACTAAACCTTGGATTTTCGTGTCGCAAGATGATGTTGAAAATCGCTCCCGCCGATTTTTTATCATCCCACGCCATCCATTAAACTTATTTTTGATTGAACGTTCAATAAAAAATGAATATATTTCATTGTCAAAACGTTAAATGTTTGTATGATTTATAGCTTAAAATCATTGAATTTCCGGTGATAAATCTAACCAAGTGTCAATATTTGTATTTTTATTCTGCGATCATTTTCACTGCAAGCGTACTCAGCGGATGTCCTGCGTAAGTATTCTTGATATGCGCTAAGCGCGCTTCGCAGACGAAATTGGCCAGAGGATCGTAAAGCGCAACGCAGGGGATCGCCATGCCAGCACCAGATAACACGACAAAACCCGAACAGGATCGCCTTAATCCTGTCGTGTTCTATACCTCAGCAGCATTAATTTTGACCTTTTCACTGCTAACCATTTTGTTCGACGACATCGCCAATGTATGGATTACCCGAACGCTGAACTGGGTTTCCGCCACCTTCGGTTGGTACTATCTGCTGGCCGCGACGCTCTATATTATTTTTGTCATTTTTATTGCCTCATCCCGTTTTGGTTCGATCAAACTCGGGCCGGAACAATCCAAGCCGGAGTTCAGTCTGCTAAGTTGGGCTGCCATGCTGTTTGCCGCGGGGATCGGTATCGACCTGATGTTCTTTTCCGTTGCCGAGCCCATTACCCAATACATGATGCCGCCTGAAGGCGAGGGACAAACGCTGGAGGCGGCGCGCCAGGCGATGGTATGGACGTTGTTTCACTACGGGCTGACGGGTTGGTCTATGTATGCCCTGATGGGCATCGCGCTCGGCTACTTCAGCTATCGCTATAATTTGCCGCTGACGATACGGTCTGCGCTCTACCCCATTTTCGGCAAACGTATTAATGGTCCGATTGGTCACAGTGTGGATATCGCTGCCGTGCTCGGCACAATCTTCGGTATTGCCACCACGCTTGGTATTGGCGTCGTACAGCTCAATTATGGCTTGAAGGTACTGTTTCAGATCCCGGAAAATCTGACCGTACAGGCATCGCTGATCCTGCTGTCGGTTATCATGGCGACGATATCCGTTACCTCCGGGGTTAATCGCGGCATTCGATTTCTGTCTGAGTTGAATGTGCTGCTTGCACTAGGGTTGGTTCTCTTCTTACTGTTCTGGGGGGATACCGCATTCTTGCTGAATGCGCTGGTATTGAATGTTGGCGACTACATCAACCGCTTCACCGGCATGACGCTGAATAGTTTTGCGTTTGATCGCCCAACAGAATGGATGAATAGCTGGACGCTGTTCTTCTGGGCGTGGTGGGTAGCCTGGGCGCCCTTTGTCGGCCTGTTTCTGGCGAGAATTTCACGCGGCCGAACCATCAGACAGTTTGTTGTCGGCACCCTGATCATTCCCTTTGTGTTCACCTTACTGTGGTTATCCATTTTTGGTAACAGCGCACTGTATCAGGTCATCAACGGCAATCTGGATTTTGCCAACGAGGTGATGCAATATCCCGAACGCGGTTTTTACAGCCTGCTGGCGCAGTATCCCGCGTTTAGCCTGAGCGCCTCCGTCGCAACCATTACCGGCCTGCTGTTTTACGTCACGTCAGCGGATTCAGGTTCTCTGGTGCTGGGTAACTTTACTTCCCGCCTGAGCGATATCAATAACGATGCCCCAAACTGGCTCCGTATTTTCTGGTCGGTGACCATCGGCTTGCTGACATTGGGCATGCTGATGACCAATGGCGTATCCGCTTTACAGAACACCACCGTGATTATGGGGCTCCCCTTTAGCTTCGTTATGTTATTCATCATGGCGGGTCTGTATAAATCGCTGCGGGTGGAGGATTATCGCAAAGCCAGCGCTCTGCAATCCTCCGCGCCAATGCCTATCTCCAGCGATGACCGCCTGAACTGGAAACAGAGAATTTCACGCGTCATGAATTTTCCCGGTACAACCCATACCCAGAAAATGCTGGATAACGTCTGTGCGCCAGCCATGCAGGACGTTGCTCGTGAATTAACGTTACGGGGCGCCAACGTGCAAGTTAGCGAACTTCCTCCGGTGGAAGACGAACGGCTGAACCATCTTGAGCTTCTGGTCGTTTTGGGCGACGAGCAAAACTTCGTGTACCAAATCTGGCCGCAAAGCTACACCATTCCGGCGTTTACCTATCGGGCTCGCTCTGGAAAATCACATTACTACCGTCTTGAAACTTTCTTGCTGGAGGGGAGTCAGGGGAATGATCTGATGGACTACAGCAAAGAACAGATCATCAATGACATTCTGGATCAGTACGAACGTCATCTGAACTTCCTGCACTTAAATCGAGAGTCACCCGGCAACACGCTGACTTTCCCGGATGCCTAACGCTTTTAGACTGGCGCTGTATTACAGCGCCATAATCCTAGGGTATTCCCCATCAATTAGTCTTATAAACCCCCCTTATTCCCCTTAGTTTCCTCGCAGAAACCGCACCGTATTCCACGTGCCATATCACTTTTGACGCCACGATTTACGCTTCATTGTCGCAGCGGTATACTGCACGAATTAAATTGAAATGTAGTTTTAATAAAATACATTTGTCCCGCACTAATAAGGAATAAATTTGAAAATTGCATTGATTAACGAGAACAGTCAGGCTGATAAAAACGCAATTATTACTGCCGCGCTGAGCAAAGCTGTTGAGCCGATGGGCCACACCGTATACAACTACGGTCAATACGCGGCAGAAGATGCCGCACAACTGACCTACATTCAGAATGGTATTCTGGCTGCAATCCTGCTGAATGGTGGCGCAGCGGATTTCGTGGTAACCGGTTGCGGCACGGGTCAAGGCGCGATGCTGGCCTGTAACGCTTTCCCTGGCGTACTTTGCGGCCTGATTGTAGATCCGTCTGACGCTTACCTGTTCTCTCAAATCAACAATGGCAACGCGGTATCGCTACCCTTTGCCAAAGGCTTCGGCTGGGGCGCCGAACTAAACCTGGAAATCCTGTTCAGCCAGTTGTTCAAAGAAGAAGGCGGCAAAGGCTACCCAAGCGATCGCGTTGCCCTGCAACAGCGCAACAGAAAGATTTTGGATGCGGTGAAAGCGGTCAGCCATAACGACCTCATTACTGTTCTGAAAAGTTTGGATCAGGATCTGGTAAAAGGCGCTATCGCGGGTCCGAGATTCCAGGAGTATTTTTTCGCCAACGGCAAAGAAGCGGGACTGAGCAGCTATATCAAAAGCTTGCTGGTTTAGCGCGTCCGTTTCCTGTTCCAAAATCACAGGCCGCTATCTATATATGGGCTTTCCCACAATGGTCATGGTGATTAAAGCCCCCTGTTTTCTCTCATTTCACAGGGTAAAAACCCTACGACGTTCAATGCTTAACCAGATGTTCCGAAACGGATAAATACTGCTTGACCGAAGTAGAGTGACTCCCTATAGTAGCGCCCCGTTACCGTCTATACGGCGACAATCCGGTGAGGTGTCCGAGAGGCTGAAGGAGCACGCCTGGAAAGTGTGTATACGTGAAAACGTATCGAGGGTTCGAATCCCTCCCTCACCGCCATATAAAAGAAAACGCCCCTGACTTACGTCAGGGGCGTTTTCTTTTATATGGATGAAGAAAGCCCCACCAAGAATATTGGTAAGGGCCTGTTATTGTCTCGCCTGCCTAGTATGACTTCCGTATCCGACTTAATCCCTAATCGTAGGCATTGAGCGTCCGCTGGCATAATTCTGAGCGAACACAATCCTGTTTACCAAAAGAGACAATACTCACCAGATCATCCTCGATAAATCGCTCAAGCGCATCACGCAACCCGGATTTGACCCCCGAAGGCAAATCACATTGCGTGACATCACCATTCACGATCACCGTCACATTCTCGCCTAAACGCGTCAGGAACATTTTCATTTGGTTCACTGTCACATTTTGCGCTTCATCCAGAATAACCACCGCATTTTCAAAAGTCCGTCCGCGCATATAAGCAAACGGCGCAATTTCAACTTTAGCTATTTCTGGCCGTAAACAATACTGCATAAACGACGCCCCCAATCTCCGCAACAATACGTCATACACAGGTCGAAAATAAGGGGCGAACTTTTCGGCAATATCGCCAGGCAAAAAACCGAGATCCTCATCGGCCTGTAATACCGGCCGGGTAACAATAATACGCTCAACCTCTTTATGAATAAGTGCTTCCGCCGCCTTAGCCGCACTCAGAAACGTTTTGCCACAACCCGCCTCCCCTGTGGCGAAAATTAACTGTTTATTCTCTATTGCAGACAAGTAATACTCCTGGGCTTCTGTACGGGCTTCAATAACAGACGTGTCGCGATTCTCCCGCGCCATGCCTATTGATTCAATCCCACTCATATGAACCAGAGAAGTGACCGACTCTTCCTCACGTTGACGATGACTACGCGACTCACGACGTATTACGCGTTTCGCTTCACGACGTGCTTTGATCACTGCTTTTTGTCTTCCCATAGTGGCACCTTACAGTTTGTTTCACTTACCGCACTGCTGAACAGCGCGTGACGTTTCACTCACAAACGAGGTTGGCTTCCTTATTAAGCCGATGGAGAAATGAAGAACTGTGGTGGTTTAACAAAACCGGAAAAAAGTTAATAACACATCTTCCCGAGCCAATGGAAAACAAGCTCAGGAACATAATCGGTAAAACACGTTTAGACAGAAAAAAGGCGTTGGAAAGGAGGGGTAACGATAAGAGACACAGTGCGGAAAATAAGTGGGAAAGAAGCTCCTCGCATTGGCGAGTCAGAAGACCAGAATGTTGGTTTCGACCATTTAGTCCCAAAAAGGACATTACCATTTGCGTTCCTCACTGTGGCAACAACTATTCCGATGAATAATGATTGACCGTATTAAGAACCACTGTTAATCATCAAGTCAAAAATTAGAGCCAAATGATTTCAGTAGTATGACAGTGCAATAATTTGCCTCTACATTGCAAGCTTTTTTACACTGCCATAATATTTACATATAGTCGAAATGCGCCAATTCCACAACCCCTGCCATCAAAAGCGCACAATTTCGTCAATAATGTTTCTTCCAGACCAAATACTGATCGTACTTTCTCAATGCACTTCGATAAACACTTTGTTCAAGATTGGGAAAAGAGTCACAAATATGTTGCTGTACGTTGTCTCTGGCGAACATTTCAATTGGATAATTTTTCGCCACAAGCAATTCATCCAAACGGCGTAGCCGAATGACATATTCACGCATCGTGCTATGTCTTACGTCTGTCTGCTCAATCAGGTATTGGGTGAACGCTTGAATATCGAAGTAATTAGTATAAGTGTTGCATAATATTTCACTGCAGAAACGACAGAGGGGTATTAGCTCCTGTTGCAGATCTGACCATTTGTCGTCATCAATTAACCGATCAATATCGTCAATAGATTTTTTATTAACCAGTTGATGACGAAATACTAATGAAACGCGATCAAGTTCTTTATTGCAGTATGAGCAATGTGTTTGCTTATGCTTGAAATCTTTCAGATAACGGCTGAAAAGCTGCTTCTTCCGAATTGATTGAGGCATGAATCCATTCCATAACAATATATTGTGATAACACTCTTTCTGCGCAGCCAAATTAAACATCATTCATTAATTTTACCCGCAGACGCTTTATCGCCTGGCTATGCAACTGACTCACACGAGACTCCCCTACTTCAAGTACCGCACCGATTTCTTTCAAGTTCAGTTCTTCCTGATAGTAAAGCGTCAGCACCAACTTTTCACGTTCAGGCAGGCTTTTTATGGCTTCCATAACCCGATGACGCAAATTACCTTCCATCAGTTGGTGCAACGGATTGGCATCTTCGCTTCCTTCCAGCAGAGCTTCCGCGCTATCGCCATGTTCTTCACGCCATTCATCGTAAGAAAAGAGTTGGCTATTATTCGTGTCCAACAAAATCTGCCGATATTCTTCCAGCGTGATATTCAAAGCTTGCGCGACCTCCTGCTCGGTTGGCGTTCTGCCAAGCTGCTGTTCAGCCTGTTGCATTGCATGTGCCACTTCCCGCGCATTACGCCGCACGCTCCGGGGAGCCCAGTCGCGGCTGCGGAGTTCATCCAGCATTGAGCCACGAATTCGTTGTACCGCATACGTCGTGAATGCCGTACCCTGCAACGAATCATAACGCTCAACAGCGCTGAGCAAGCCGATACCGCCCGCCTGGAGTAAATCATCCAGTTCGACGCTCGCGGGGAGACGAACCTGTAAACGCAAGGCTTCATGGCGCACTAGCGGAACATAGCGCTTCCACAGGGAATTTTTATCCATTGTGCCTTCGGCGTTATACAAATCGCTCACAGTGACAAATACCTACGATGCTAATGTTATCGACACTATTATGCTTTTGCTTAGAGTCGCCAATTGCATGAATAGGCGCGTAAAAGGGGGGTTATTTGGGATACGAGAATCCTACAGGTGGGAATAGACGGCACAAACCCGATGATAGGCTTTAACTTTCTCATCCTGAAACACGGTCAAATCCAGCGATGGGAACGGCACCTTACAACGTTCCTGACATTCTCTGCAACGACGTCGATACACGCAAGCTCTCGACAACATCCGAATGAGTTGCACGTCGATAACGAATAAAATCCCCAATGGGAAGATGGCGATTCTGGTCAAGACGGACGCAAAACATTTCAAATCGTAACGAGTCCTCTTGTCAGGATTTACGATATGATGAATAGCCGAGCGCTGGGAAATGAGTTTGCTAATAACACGCAGTACGCTTATGCATAGGCTGCATCTCCAGCGTCAACTCCATTTTAGGTATAGCTACTATGCAAAATCTTCAAAACTCCGCCATCATTAACGACGCTATCATGATATCCGTTTGCATGATCGTTAAAGATGAGGCTCAGCACCTGGAAAATTCACTCCACGCCCTTGCTCAATATTTCGATGATATTGTCGTCGTTGATACCGGATCAACCGACTGCTCCAAAGAAATTGCCGCGCGTTTCACCAATAAAATTTATGATTTCCAATGGATAGCCGATTTCTCCGCGGCCAGAAATTTCTCCCTTTCTTTTGCGAAGTATGATTGGGTGCTAATTGTTGATGCTGATGAAGTATTGTCTTTTATCGATTTACCGGCTTTATCAACACTTATTGATGCTCATCCCACAGGCATAGGAAGAGTGGAAAGAGTCGATTATATCGATGACCCAAACGGCGGCGGTATCATCAGAGAGCGAATTGGCCGACTATTCAGGAAAACGCTTTATGAATACCGCGGCATTATCCACGAACAAGTTAACGCCAGAAACGCCGCTACGCCGGTCAACCGCTTTTACGTGCCGATTAGTCTGAACCATGTCGGCTATCAAACGGAAATTCTGCTCAACAAAGATAAAATCGTCAGAAATATTACGCTGCTACGAACCGCAATCGATGGCAACCCCACCGATCCTTATCTGCATTATCAGTTAGGCAAGAGTTATTATCTGGCAAAAGACTATTTATCGGCCTCAGAAAGTTTCAGTACGGCACTTGGCTACCAGACGGATTTCTCCTATGAATATAATGAGCAGTTAATAGAAGGTTACGGCTATGCGCTGATTAATCTTGGTGAATACAAACAAGCACTAACCGTTCTGGAGTATGAAAAATATTGCCATTCAACAGACTTTAGCTTCCTGAAGGCGCTGATATTGATGAATAATGGCGATCTTCAACAAGCGATAAATATCTTTTTATCATGTACACAGATGCCGCCGGGTCGCAGCGAAGGCGTAAATAATTATAAAGCAAATTATAATATTGGCGTCATACTGGAGTGTTCAGGGATGCTGAAGGACGCCATGGCGTTTTACCAGAAATGCGATAATTTCAAGCCTGCGCTCGACGGCATTACAAGGATCGGCAAACAAGGTTAGGCACCGCTGTTGTTTTGCGGTGTTCGGAGATGCGGCCCAGATTAGATTCAGGCCATGATGGGTCTACCCGTCGGTTTTTGACATGGGCGACCATTGAGCGGTCACCCGGTAACCCTTTTCTGTTTTGCCAATAACGAGAAATTAATGAATTTTTGCTAACGTTTATAAGTAAATAAACTTACTTTTGCGTATTTGCTTTTTATGGTCTTAAGCATCGCGATGACCTTAGCCTGATCCTGCTCCATGAAATCGATAGGTGAACAGCCGTGTTTTTTTATAAAATAGTTGATTGCTGTATTTCTTACATTTTCATAGTTATCTTTACTGCATATCGTTGACTGTTTCTCACTCCAGTCATCGTCACCTAAATATTTTTCAGAATCGGGAATGTCGGCAAAATAACCGAAAGGTGGATGCATTCCCGCTTTATAGGCTAAAACCGTATGGTCGACATGCTCCATGGCGTTGTAATAGTTTTCATCCATTAAGCCAATTTTCTTCAGACACTGAAGCGAATAATAGGAGAACGCCCCGACACAAAAACCGAATAGCGGCAATTGACACTCTTTGTACGTTGCCACCAGATTGGGTGTCGGCACGTAACTCTCATCATGATTGCTATGACCATGCTGACTAAAGTTAAGATGCTGAATGCCGGTCACTTTGGAAATAAAGATATATTGTTCAAATACACGCTTATCTTTTATATAGATATCATCTTCAATGATAAAAAAGTGATCCACTTTTTTATCAAGCAAGTATTGCAACGCTTTATTCTTACTCTTTCCCACGCCCAGATTGACATCATTCTTGATGATAGTGTGCGTTATTGCGTCGAACTGGGAAAAATCATTTCCATCATTAATGATGACAAATTCATCAATCACGTCGAACGGCAAAGATTGATACAACCGCAGCAGACTCTCCGGTCTGTTGTAGGTCACGATGCCAACGCCAATTTTCTTTCCATTAATCATAAGAATACCTTTACGCCAATATCATGCGGGTAACCAGGCTTTCACCCAATCCGTCAACCCGTCCCCTTCCAGCATCCAGTCGCGATAAACCGCTTCGCGCAATTGATCGCCCATTTTTGCACTCTCATCCATATCCGCCAGATGCATACGAATTGCTTCCATCCAGTCTTTAAATCGATTATTCACGCGTGTAACAGGCAAACCACAACGATAAGGTTCGATATCGGTACAAATCACTGGAATACCGCAGGCGCCCAGTTCCAGCAGACGCAAATTACTTTTGCACTCGTTAAACGGGTTATATTCCAGTGGCACCAGCGCCAGATCCAAATTAAGGCTGGCGGTTTTTTGCGGGTAATATTCAATGGGAACTCCGGCATGAAACTCGCATTTAATGCCTTCAGGTTTCATCCCCATAAACACCCATTCCACCTCATTTTCCAACGCTTTAATCACCGAGCGCAGCAACATTAAGTCCCCCCGATGGCTGCTGCCCCCTGCCCAGCCTATCCGCGGTTTACGCCCCTGCCGACGCTGGCTGGTCAATCCTTTCCACCATGAAACCGGCAATCGGTTGTGGGCAACGCGAATATCCGAATGATAAGCAGAATACGCGTCCGCCAATGCAGGCGTGGAAACCACCACCCAGTCAACAGACTCTAATGCGCGACGAAAATTCTTAATACGCTCCTGCAAAAAGTTTTTTCTATTACCGCTGTTAATCGGAATGTTCAGGATGTAATCATCAAATTCCGCCACAATCTGCGCATGGGTATACTGACGGTATTTTTTTACGACCTGCGGCATATGCGGACCATAAGCCAACTGAGCAATAATCACATCCGGCGAGAGGCGCGCCACATCCAGCACGTCCGCCATGCCATGCTTCAAACCGCCTTCTATCTGCATTTCCTGCTCCAACGCCTGGAACGGGAACATCACTCGATAATGACCGCAACCCTGCCAGTCCGCGTGATTCGCCAACACCACCGGCAAGGGGCGACCGGGCAAGGGAAGCTGGCACCGCGCCATATCCGGCGCCAGGCCAAACCCCGGCGCGTTCCGGCCAAAAGCCGGGTGATAATGAGGGTCGTCCACCAATTGCGGGAACCACTGCTGATACAAGGGCTCAATGTCCTGATTTTGGGGCAGAGCGGATACCCCAAAACGCGCCAACAGACGAGAGGCGCCGCCCATATGACGGAGATGCGCGTCGGGCGTCCATACCGTTAGATAGCCCTGTTGCTGCGCTTTCAAGGACAGATCGACATCCCCGAAGTAGTCAGGAAATTGCTCCGCATCAAAACCGCCTAATTCATCGAACACGTCGCGACGCATCATCATGCAGGCAGCGCTGACGGCGCCAGAATCATGTGTTACCTGCAAAAGCCGCATATAGCCGGACGCCTCTGCGTCCAATCCCTGAAAGGCGATCCCGGCGCTGCCGTTCAGCCCCATCACCATCCCCCCATGCTGGATGCGCCCATCCTCAAAGGTCATTTTGGCGCCGACAATGCCGACCTCCGGTCGCAAAGCATGTTGCAGCAACGCTTGCAACCACTCGCCATTCAGTATCACCGTGTCGTTATTCAAAAACAGCAACACGTCGCCATGCGCTTGCGCCGCCGCATAATTATTGATGGCGGAAAAATTGAATGTCTCATGCCATTGCAGTACCCGTATCTGGGCCAACTCCATCTCGGCCAGACGCTGCAAAAACTGGCAGGCGCCCGGCTCAGTAGAACCGTTATCCACCAGCAGCAGTTCATAGCGGCAATACTGTGTTTTCTCCATCAGGCTTTCTACGCAGTCGGTAAGCAGCACCAGATGGTCGCGAGTTGGAATGATGATTGAAACCAAGGGCTGCGAATCATGCTGATATTGAATGCGCCAGGTTCCCGCACTTTTGCCCGGCTCAATCGTTCCCTGGATCTGGCAGCGGGCCAGATGGCGAGCCAGTATTCGAGGGTAGACAAGGGATAGCTCGGCGCAGGACAACCAGTCATACAGGCTGTTACTGGTGTAGATCAACACGTCGGGGATATGGGCCACCGCTTGTGGTCCGGCCTGTTCGATGACTTGCCATACGCTATCGAACACACCAGACATACCCAGTTGCACATCAATTCCCTGAGCGCGGCGCAGACTGTCAACGCTTAGCGCCAGATTGCGTCCGATGTAAGGATAACTGCGCAACATATCGATATTACAGGCAGGTTTCAATACCGGGTTCATCACCTCGCCTTCCTGCCGGTGCGCCTCGTCCATATAGAACACCTGCGCCTGCTCATGGCGTAGCCGATATTCGGTCAGCAACAGCAATGTCTGGGGTAGAAGCCGATCGCCGGCATGCAAGATCAAAAGAAACGAAGCGGCGGTCTGCTCAATCAGCCTGTTCACCTGAGAAACACCGCTGTTATCCGTCGGCAGCCAGTTCACATCGCCCGACATCTCCGCCGGACATTGCGTCGCGATCAAATACACTTCACTGGCGGGTTGCCAGAGTTCGCGCACGCTTTGCCAGGTGTTGACGATCGCCGCGGACGGCTCGCCATCCCCCGCCACTATCGCGATCGCCGTCTGGCCAAGTTCCGGCTGATTATGAATATAAGCCTGTAAAAGTGCGCGGCGGGCCGGCGTGATCTGACGTTCATCCAACCATTTGCCGACGGAATAGGCTGGTTTGGTTTTATCGAGTAGCGTCTGGTTATGCAGAGTTAAACGCTGCCACTCCTGATCGGAAATCGTCTTGAGAGACGGAGCGGCAAGGCTTTCAAGCAGTGAAGTAAGTTGTTCCGGCAGGCGGCGATTGACAGCATATTCTCCCGCTGACCGCCGTGCCGACGCCAGCGCGTCCGTATACCCGTCGACAATTTCCCGTACCGCGTCATTGGCGGATAAGTCACGCTCTCGATGATGCGCACGAAACAGGTCAGGCTCCCATCGCCCTGTTCCCAAATAACCCAGAAACCCCTGGCCGCGATACAAATATACCGGAATGCCCGCACACAAGGCATATTGCGCTATTCGGCCATTGGCGATAACCGCATCGTATTCACCCCATAAGGCGGGCAGTTCGGGCATTGCCTGCTCACGCCCTTTTATGTCGCATTGCATTCCCTGTGCCTGTAACGCTTGCGCCAACATAACGAAATGGTTATCCAGACGATCCACCACAAGCAGCAGTTTCTTTAATACCGGCGTTTCATTAGGCCGCCACGAAACGAAATAGCGTTCAGGCACCGGATTGGCAAATAGATTTATCAGTGCGTCATTGATACCGCCGTCGCGCAGATGGTCTTTCATGCCTGACACGCTGACCAGCACCTTGTCAGCCAACCGATTTTCACATTGCACGTCTGCCGGCATCTCTTCCCGGGTTTGCACCGCCAGGTGATTGAACAGCATCCGGCTGGACATACCGCCATTCAACAGGCGCGTCAGCAGCGCCGGGCTAAGCGCGCCATACTGCAACCAAAGCAAATCGTACGCATCGGCGCACTGATGTTCCACATCATCGCTAATCCATAAAGGCGCATCGCCATACTGAAGTTCAAACTCGTCTTTCAGCGGAGACGCGTAGCGGTGGGCATAGACATCCACTTGCCAGCCCCGAGCCAGAAACGCGTCAATGACGTCTCGCGTCGCCAGCGCCTCATCGGAATAATCGGTTAACTGCAACGTGGAAAGATAAACATGCGGCATAGCGCCATACCTTCGGGTGGATTAACGGCAATATTGCAACCAGTATGAAAGAAAAGCGGGCGATGCGATGCGAAGAAAACCCGGTAAAAAGCGGTGCTAATAACAGAATTAAAAAACCCGGCGGCGCCGGGTTTGAAGAAGAATCAGACAGGTGTCGATTATTGCAGCAGAGACAGCACGGTCTGAGGAACCTGGTTGGCCTGAGACAGTACAGACGTACCAGCCTGTTGCAGGATCTGTGCTCGGCTCATGTTGGACACTTCCGTCGCGTAGTCTGCATCTTCGATACGGCTGCGAGCGGCAGACAGGTTGTTAACAGAGTTGTTCAGGTTGGTGATGGTGGATTCGAAACGGTTCTGAATCGCACCCAGGTTGCTACGTGCAGTGTCAACCTCTTGCAGAGCGGTATCAACCGCTGCAACGATAGCCTGGGCCAAACCACCACTGCCACCGACAGCGCCGCTTAAATCCGCTGCGAAAGCAGCAACGCCAGAGGCTACGCCGCTTGCCAGACCATTTCCGGTGGTCGCATTAACCAGCGCGCCGGAATCAATAGTGATGACTTCGTCAGCACCCGTGTTGGCGCCAACCTGAATGCTGATGCCGCCGGAAGCAGAACCGTTAAGCAGTTTGGTGCCGTTGAAAGATGCAGAGCTGGCTACACGGTTGATTTCGTTCAGACGCTGTTGCATTTCAGTCGCGATGGACCCACGGTCTGTGCTGCTGTTGGTGTCGTTAGCAGCCTGCACCGCCAGTTCACGAATACGTTGCAAGTTGTTGTTGATTTCGTTCAGGTTGCCTTCGGCAGTCTGGGTCAGAGAGATACCGTCGTTGGCGTTACGAGCGGCCTGGCTCAGACCTTTAACCTGAGCGGTCATACGGTTGGCAATCGCCTGACCAGCCGCATTGTCTTTCGCGCTGTTGATGCTCTTACCAGAAGACAAACGCTCAATGGCAGTAGCCAGAGAAGATTGCGATTTGCTCAAGTTGTTCTGGGTAACCAGAGACATGGTGTTAGTATTAATTACTGCCATAATCATGATTCCTTAATTAATTGTAGGTTTCGGGTTAGACCCACGGGTTATATCACCGTCCTAAACTGTATCGGCGCATGCAAAAGAACCTTTAATTTTTTTGATCACCTTTTTTACTTTATATCTGACTGTCTTTTCCGCTATTTATATACATCCAAATCACGCCCTCTTATATTTCTGTATCGGTTTTTTCTTTTACTAAACTTCCGTCATTATCTGCCGATATTGTTAACATGGATTTTTCGTGAAGCGAACTTAAGGATTCTATTATGGCAACTATTTCTTCTCTAGGCGTTGGCTCCGGTATGAACCTGGACGAACTGTTGACCCAGTTGGAAACGGCTGAGAAAGCACGCTTGACACCGATAACAGATCAGCAAACCAGCTATAACGCGAAATTATCCGCCTTCAGCACGGTAAAAAGCGCGCTGGATAAATTGGATACCGCCACTAAAGCGCTGGCAAAGCCTGAATCCGCTACCAGCAATTCCGGTTCAATTGATGCCATCAACAGCACATCGGTAAAAAGCACCAATAAAGCGTTCACCGCCACAACTGACAGCGCTGCCGTGGGGGGGGTGTATAATGTGAGTGTTAGCCAGCTCGCTCAATCACACTCCGTCACTTCATCCGTTGCCACAAGCGCCACCAACGCATTGAGCAGCAGTGATACCACTCTGACGATTGCACAGGCCAACGGCGAAAGTCTTGATATTCAAATTACCGGTGGTAAAACCTCGCTGACCGATGTCCGTGACGCGATCAATAAAGCGGATGGCGGCGTAAGCGCCAGTATCATTAAAGCCAATGACAATAGCTATTATTTAATGCTGACGTCGAAAAACACCGGCACCGAGGGGCAAATCACGGTAACCGACAATAGTGGCGTACTGGGCACCATTGAGCAGAAAGTGGCGGCGCAGAACGCGATTATTTCAGTAAATGGCATTGAGATTGAACGCCAAACCAACACCATTGACGATGCGCTGGAAGGCGTAACCTTGACTTTGCAAAGCACCACGACAGCGGATACCCCCGAAACGCTGGAAATCGCGCAAGACACCAGCGGCATGAAAGAGGCGATTACCGCCTGGGTGGATGCGTATAACGCTGTGCTGGATACCATTGCCACACAAACCAAATACACCGCCGTGGAAGCAGGCGAAGATCAGAGTACCAGCAACGGCGCACTGCTGGGCGACAGCACCGTCCGCAATATTCAGAGTCAGTTAAAAAGTCAGCTAACCAGCTTACAGAGCGACAGCGGGGATATCCGCATTATGGCCGATTTGGGGATCACCCAGAACTTTCAGACCGGTAAGCTTGAAATCAACGGCACCAAACTAGATAAAACCCTGAAAGAGGAGCCTGCGAACGTGAAAGCGTTTTTTGCCGGTGACGGCAAAGAAACAGGTTTTTCCACCCAGACGCGCAGCTACCTGAAAACGGTGCTGGACAGCACGGACGGCGTGATTAAAGCCTCCGAAGATGGCATCAACAGCACGCTGAAAAAACTGGAAAAACAATATACTCAGGTTAGCGACAGTATTGACGTGACCATTGCCCGCTACCAGAAGCAGTTTACCCAGTTGGATGTACTTGTGTCGCAATTGGATAGCACGGCAAGCTACCTTACTTCGCAGTTCAATGCGATCAGCAATAGTAAGTAGTTAACGAGGTAACACGATGTATACAAGAAATGCCCAAGCCTACGCGCGCGTGGGCCTTGAAAGCTCAGTAATGAGCGCCAGTCCGCATCAGTTGATCGTAATGTTATTTGATGGCGCGAAGAGCGCCATGATCAGGGCCCGCATTCTGATGCAGCAAGGTGATATTGCCGGTAAAGGCATGGCGTTATCAAAAGCCATCAACATCATTACCAATGGGCTGAAAGTGGGTCTGGATATGGAAAAAGGCGGCGAACTGGCGGAAAACCTGTCCGCGCTGTATGACTATATGGCCCAGCGCTTGATACAGGCTAATTTACATAATGATCAGCAGGCGATTGCAGAAGTAGAGTCATTGCTCGACAACATTGCCGATGCCTGGCGACAAATCAACCCGAATTATCAACCGCAGGAAGCCGGTTAATGGATAACCTTCAGCTTCTCAGAAGCTATCAGCACCTTCTGACCTTAAGTCAAACAATCCTTGATTTGGCAATAAACGGAGAATGGGATGCCTTGGTTGCCCAAGAGATTGTTTATGTCCAGTCTGTAGAAAACCTGAGCAAAACACCGATTCCTACCAATCTTGATGGCGTTATGCAATTACATTTTCGCCAGGTTT
The DNA here is from genome assembly GCF_005484945.1 of Brenneria rubrifaciens. NCBI lineage: Bacteria > Pseudomonadati > Pseudomonadota > Gammaproteobacteria > Enterobacterales > Pectobacteriaceae > Brenneria > Brenneria rubrifaciens. The sequence goes on along the minus strand of NZ_CP034035.1, from coordinate 1,466,361 downwards.
TACAGCAAGTCCTGGATAATGAAGCACAAATTAAGCAACTGCTGCAAAAGCGGATGGATGAGTTGAGCTCATTGATGGGACAGTCGTTAAAACAAAAATCACTCAATGCGAAATACAGCGGACTCGCCGGTCATCAGGTATTGCCTGGTGAGTTATTATCTGATGAATCGAAACAGTAAAATAAAATATAACCCGCCAGAAACCAGCAAACGGATAGGCGGGTTTTTTTAATACCAAATACCTGCACGACGCTTTTAGTAATAACCTACCTACCCCACAACATTGCGTTAGGGAATGGAGGAAGAAGAATTACTAAAATATTCACACCGTCATATTCATGACTTCCTGATAGGCGGATACCAACTTGTTTCGAACCTGAATGCCCATTTGCATAGAGATTGATGATTTTTGCAGATCAACCATTACATCATTCAATGCAACGCCTGGGACGCCCAGGGTGAAATTTTGAGCTTGCGCGCGCGCCTGGTGCTGAGTATCGCTGATTTTATCAATGGCTGATTTTAGCTCGCTTGCAAAACCCGGCTCTATAGCGGGTTTGGCGACAGGCGTATTATTAGCGGCTTGCAACGCGGTAACCTGCATCTGCTGTAATACGCCTTCAATACCTTGAACTGACATAACACCTCACTGAATCCGGCGAGTCGATCATTCACTGCCCATATCTTCCAAAAGATATAACACATTGAATCATCTATTTATTAATAATGCATAACATTGCTTACCGCCGAGCTGACGGCACAGGATACAACTACACGGCAATAACCCTACCACACCGTAGAACAACTAAATGGGGTAATTAGCGTCAAAAATGTCACCTTATCGACCCATCGATTTTTCTTTTACGGAAAATAATGACATGCCGCTAATTATCGGCGAATTGTTTTATTGATTGCGCAATCAGGAGTTCTGTTTTGTCACGTCACAACGTTAAGTCTATCGTTCAACAACCAAGCAGAGATCGAGTATGAACGCCTCATTAGCCGGCACCGCTTCCGGTAAAAACAGTTTTGGCGAAATACTCAACCGCTTACGCGCCAATCCCAAAATTCCTCTATTGGTTGCAGCGGCTGCAACGATTGCTATTGTTGTCGCGTTAGCCTTATGGGCTAAAGGACCAGATTACCGTGTACTTTATAGCAACATAAACGATCGCGATGGCGGTGCTATCGTCAGCGAGCTGACAAAACTTAATATCCCTTATCGTTTTGCCGATAACGGCGGGGCGATAATGATACCGGCGGATAATATTCACGAGACGCGTTTACGTCTTGCACAACTGGGGTTGCCGAAAGGGGGCGCCGTCGGTTTTGAATTGCTCGACCAGGAAAAATTCGGTATCAGCCAGTTCAGCGAGCAGGTTAATTACCAACGCGCGCTCGAAGGTGAACTGTCAAGAACCATCGAAACACTAGGCCCGGTGCAAAACGCGCGCGTGCATTTGGCCATTCCTAAACCCTCTCTCTTTGTTCGCGAGCAGAAATCCCCTTCTTCTTCGGTCACATTGACGTTACAGCCGGGCCGTGCATTAGACGAAGGACAAATCAACTCTATCGTTTACCTGGTTTCCAGTAGCGTCGCAGGGCTGCCGCCTGACAATGTCACGGTGGTTGATCAGACAGGCCGTCTGCTCACACAGGCAGGTGGAGCCGGCCGTGATCTGAACGCTGCCCAACTCAAATACAGTAATGAAGTCGAGGCCATGTATCAGCGCCGTATAGAAGCCATTATTGCGCCTATCGTCGGCATGGGGAACGTACACGCACAGGTGACCGCTCAAATTGATTTCTCCGCGCGTGAGCAAACTGACGAGCAGTATCAGCCAAATCCGTCACCGGATAAGGCGGCGATTCGTTCTCAACAAACCAGCCAGAGCGAGCAACGAGGGGGACCTAACGTCGGTGGCGTTCCCGGAGCCTTGTCTAATCAACCCGCGCCTGCGCCTACCGCGCCGATTACAACGCCGCCGAATAACAACGCAAACGCCAATGCCAATAATCAGGCCGGCCAACAAAATAACAATGCGGCTGGTGCGCAGGCCAATGCGAACGCCAATACCAATGCCGCCATCCAGACCTCCAATGTCCGTAATGACGCCACGACAAACTACGAAGTCGACAAGACCATACTGCACACCAAGCACAGTACCGGTGGAGTAAAACGTTTGTCCGCGGCGATCATCGTTAACTATTTGCCGCCAGGTGAAGACGGCAAGCCCGTTCCGCTGACAGAAGACCAAATCAAACAGATTGAAAACGTTGCTCGCGAGGCTATGGGTTTCTCCTCTGAACGCGGAGACTCATTGAACGTGGTGAATACGCCCTTTATGGAGTCGACAGAAGGCACGGGCGAACTCCCCTTCTGGCAAACGCAAGGATTCTTCGATTTGCTGATGGAGGCCGGTCGCTGGCTGCTGGTACTGATCGTTGCCTGGGTTCTGTATCGTAAACTCGTTCGTCCGCAGTTGCAGAGAAAAGCGCAGCAACAAGAAGCCGCAGTCGCTGCTGCCAGCCAGAATAAAAACAATGACGATGTTGTCGTTAACCTCAGTACGTCTGAAGTCGAGCAGCAAAGGAAATCTCAGCAACGTGTGACTGCTGAAATGCAAAGTAACCGAATACGTGAACTGGCGGAGAACGACCCTCGCGTGGTCGCGCTGGTCATTCGTCAATGGATGAGTGGTGAACTATGAACCTGACTGGAACGGAAAAAAGCGCCATCTTATTGATGACCATCGGTGAAGATCGGGCTGCCGAAGTTTTTACTCACCTTTCAACCAAAGAGGTGCAGCATCTCAGCTCTGCCATGGCCAACCTGCGCCAAGTGTCGCAGCAGCAACTGATAGAGATTCTCAAAGAGTTTGAGGCGGATTCCGAGCAATATGCCGCTCTTAGCGTGAATGCCGGCGATTACCTGCGCTCCGTATTGATCAAGGCGCTTGGCGAGGAGCGCGCATCCAGTTTGCTGGAAGATATTCTGGAAAGTCGCGAGACATCCAGCGGCATGGAAACCCTCAACTTTATGGAGCCTCAGATTGCGGCCGACCTGATTCGCGACGAGCACCCACAGATTATCGCGACCATTCTGGTGCATTTGAAGCGTTCTCAGGCGGCGGACATCCTTGCGTTGTTTGAGGATCGTTTACGCAATGACGTCATGCTGCGTATTGCGACCTTTGGCGGCGTTCAGCCCTCGGCATTGGCCGAATTGACCGATGTTCTCAACGGCCTGCTGGACGGACAAAACCTCAAGCGCAGCAAAATGGGCGGTGTGCGTACTGCGGCTGAGATTATCAACCTGATGAAAACGCAGCAGGAAGAAGCCGTCATTGAGGCTGTTCGCGAATTTGATGGCGAATTGGCGCAAAAAATCATCGACGAAATGTTCCTGTTCGAAAACCTTGTGGATGTGGACGACCGCAGTATTCAGCGCCTGTTGCAGGAAGTGGAGTCCGAGTCTCTGCTGTTGGCCTTGAAAGGCGCCGACGAACCGTTGCGCGAAAAATTCCTGCGCAATATGTCCCAACGCGCGGCAGAAATTCTACGCGACGACCTTTCCACACGTGGTCCGGTACGTATGTCTCAGGTCGAAAACGAACAGAAAGCCATTCTGCTCATCGTTCGTCGTCTGGCAGACAGCGGCGAAATGATTATTGGCGGCGGCGAGGATGCTTATGTCTGATGCTTCGAATGACCTTGCCTGGCAACCGTGGAAGCCGAACGACCTGTCGGCTCCGGCATCATTTAAACCAGTGATTGATGAACCGGAAACGCCGGAGCCGGAAACGGTGGCTGAGACCCATTCCTCCCTGCTACTTGAAGACGAGCTCATGTCTCTACAAGAGCGCGCCCGGCAGGAAGCGCGGGAAGCCGGGTTTGCGCAGGGTCATCAGCAAGGTTATGACGCAGGCTATCAAGAAGGCTTAAGCCAAGGTCAACAGCAAGGCTTGCAGGACGCGTTACAGCAGCAGCAGCCAATGATTGAACAGATGCAGCAGATGGTAACGGAGTTCCAGCAAACACTGGATGCGCTCGATAGCGTGATTCCCGCCCGTCTGATGCAACTGGCATTAACCGCCGCCAAACAAATTCTTGGTCAACCTCCGGTATGCGACGGCACCGCGCTGCTTGGCCAGATCCAGCAACTGATTCAGCAAGAACCCATGTTTTCAGGTAAAACACAGTTGCGAGTTCACCCTTCCGACTTAGAACGTGTTGAACAGCACCTGGGCCCGACGCTCAGTCTGCATGGCTGGCGGTTGCTGGCAGACAGTCAGCTTCATCCTGGCGGTTGCAAAGTCAGCGCAGAAGAAGGCGATCTTGATGCCAGCCTGGCGACTCGCTGGCATGAGCTTTGCCGCTTAGCGGCGCCGGGAGAGTTATGATGACCACACGCCTCGGATGCTGGCTTTCTTCTCTGGACGCATTTGAGAAACGTATTGGTGATACGCCATTGATACGGCGATATGGCCGTTTGACCCGGGCAACGGGTTTGGTTTTGGAAGCAACAGGGTTGCATATGCCATTAGGCGCAACCTGTCTTATCGAGCGCCAAAACGGAAATCAGGTCGAAGAAGTTGAAAGTGAAGTTGTTGGTTTTAATGGTCAAAAACTCTTTCTGATGCCGATGGAAGAGGTCGAGGGTATCATCCCCGGCGCCCGGGTATATGCCCGTCTCGGGCAGGACAGCACTACCCAAGCGAAACAATTACCTCTCGGCCCTGAACTGTTAGGTCGTGTATTGGACGGTGCCGGCAGACCATTGGATGGGTTGCCGACCCCGGATACAGGATACAAGGCCCCTTTGATTACCGCCCCCTTTAACCCGTTACAGCGTACGCCGATTGAAAACGTATTGGATGTGGGCATTCGCGCGATCAATGCGCTCTTAACCGTTGGCCGCGGACAGCGTATGGGTCTGTTTGCCGGTTCGGGCGTAGGTAAGAGCGTGCTCTTGGGGATGATGGCCCGCTATACGCAGGCGGATGTTATCGTTGTGGGTCTGATAGGCGAACGTGGCCGCGAAGTAAAAGATTTCATTGAAAATATTCTCGGTACGGAAGGCCGGGCGCGCGCCGTGGTGATTGCTGCGCCGGCAGATGTTTCACCGTTGCTGAGAATGCAGGGCGCAGCCTACGCAACGCGGATTGCCGAAGATTTTCGCGATCGCGGACACCATGTTCTGCTGATTATGGACTCCCTGACGCGTTACGCCATGGCCCAGCGTGAAATCGCCCTGGCAATCGGCGAACCGCCCGCAACCAAAGGTTACCCGCCTTCCGTTTTTGCCAAACTGCCTGCATTGGTTGAACGCGCAGGTAATGGCATTCATGGCGGCGGATCGATTACGGCCTTCTACACCGTACTGACGGAAGGCGACGATCAACAAGATCCTATCGCAGACTCTGCTCGCGCCATATTGGACGGTCATATCGTTCTGTCGCGCCAATTGGCTGAATCAGGACACTATCCCGCGATTGATATTGAAGCGTCAATTAGCCGCGCGATGACCGCATTGATTGATGAAAAGCATTACGCTGAGGTACGACAATTTAAACAGTTGTTATCCAGCTACCAACGTAACCGTGATCTGGTCAGCGTTGGCGCCTACGCAGCAGGCAGCGACCCTACGCTTGATAGGGCAATTCGTCTATACCCGCAGTTAGAGGCTTTTCTTCAACAGGGTATGTTTGAGCAGAGCAATTACAATGAAGCCTGCCAGACATTGAAGACTATTTTTCCTCAAAACGAGTAGTAGGAGAGCAGATGAAAACCCAGTCACCTCTAATCACCCTACGCGAACTGGCTCAGAAAGAAGTTGAAAAAGCCGTGGGTCAATTAGGTCAGGTACGTAAGGCGCATCGGGTAGCGGAACAACAGTTGAATATGCTGTTAAACTATCAGGACGACTATCGTCAAAAACTGAATACAACAATGTCCGATGGAATCGCCAATAACAGTTGGCAAAATTACCAACAGTTCATTCAAACGCTGGATAAAGCGATTGAACAACACGAGCAACAGCTTTCACAGTGGACTTCGCGACTGGATCTGGCAATGAAGGCGTGGCAAGAAAAGCAGCAGCGATTAAACGCTTTCGAGACATTACAAGTTCGCGCTAAGGTCAGGCAGATCGCCAAAGATAACCGTATAGAACAAAAACAGATAGATGAATTCGCCCAACGGGCCGTACTGAGGAATATAGAACAATGAAGCTGCCAGCATTACCTGTCACGACCAGCGCCAACGATAGCAGCAGCTCAGCCGTTTCTCAGTCGAGCCAGGGCGAGTCGCCAAAAGATTTTGTCGAACTTTTGGGAAATCATGTATCTCAAACCTCGGCGGCATCCCGTGATAAATCAGCTATTGGCGCCAGGACAGATAAAGAGACATTGCAAAACGCGCTGATGAAAGGGATTAACGCGTTGGATACGGACAATCTAAACACCCTCCTGGCATCATTCAGCGCATTATCTGACGCGCTGACACAGCCCGGTAAGCCGATATCCGAAAACACCGGGCAATCAGGCAAGACAAAAAAATTAGACAACGATGACGGCGTAACCGATGCGACTGCGGTCATGCAGGCATTTTTGGCCATGTTGCCGGCGGCATCAGAAACGACTGCCGCCATTGACGACAATAATGTCGGCAGTATGAAAAATGCCGGTCTTAACCCGTCAGAGCTTGCGGATACTCAACGCCGGGATGTGAGCACATTAACCCATGCCGACGTGGCAGAAGATGAGGCTAAAGACGCTTTATCTCAACTCTTGGATATCTCGAAATCCGCCTCAGGCACACAGCATGTGGTCAAGCAAACGGCAGAAACGGAGCAATCCCTTGTTGATGCGGCAAAATTAACCGCCGCAACCGCGCTGATCAGTAACGAGCGCGGCGGCCAAGAGTCCACGGGAACATCTGGAAATACCCTCCAGACATCAGCCATTCCTGTTGCCGCGAATGTGCCATCGACATTGCCCGGTGGCCCGTTCCCTCTGGCGCAGCCTGCCGGCACACAGTTAAATGCGCCGTTTAGCTCACCACAATGGCAGGATGCGTTAGGCCAACAAATTGTCATGTTCAGCCGCAACGGGCAACAAAGCGCAGAGTTACGCCTCAATCCCCAAGAGTTGGGGTCGATCCAAATCAGTCTGAAAATTGATGATAATCAGGCGCAAATTCACTTAGTATCGGCAAATAGCCAGGTTCGTTCTGCGCTGGAAGCCGCACTGCCCACTTTGCGCAGCGCTATGGCAGAAAGCGGCATCAACCTTGGTCAAAGTAGCGTAGGCGGTGATGCATCCAGTTGGCAACACACTCAACAACAGACGGCCAACAATAGCGGCGGCAACGCTAATAGTCCCTCTTACTCACAGCAATTAGGCAACACATCGGGAAACGCGGTTGAGGCGTTAGACGTTCCTGCCTCTCTGCAATCTATGGCTGCTTCAGTTAATGGCGTTGATATTTTCGCCTGATATTTTAGTAAACGAATAAGTTAACGCGGTTTTTCTTATCTATTCTTTGTATTGAACGTGGGAATAGACGGGATAATCATTAAAATTACGCATTGTTTATTGTTGGTATTAACCCGCAATAAATATTAATTAAGTGACAGGAATTATCTTTGGCTATGTCTGATATGCAAGTCCGTTCAGGACGAAAGCGCTCCGTTTGGCTAATACTACTGATTATTATCACCCTCACCGCCGTTGGCGGCGCGGGTGTCGCCTGGTGGATGCTGCATCAAAAAAACGCCGCCACTGCGGAACAGGAAGCACCTCCGCCGCCAGAACCTGTTTTCATGCCACTGGACACGTTTACTGTCAACTTGATTAACGCGGATAATGACCCCGATCGCGTGCTCTATGTTGGTTTCACACTGCGTTTACCGGATGATGAGACACGTACACGTCTTACCAACTATTTGCCTGAGGTGCGCAGCCGTTTGCTGCTGCTGCTTTCTCGTCAGGACGCCATTGCGCTGGCCAATGAGCAGGGAAAACAACAGTTGGTGGAGCAAATCAAACAAGTGCTAAACCCGCCATTGGTTCCAGGCCAACCTAATCAGGTCGTAAATGATGTTCTGTTCACTGCCTTCATACTGCGGTAACCATTATGGGCGATAGCATTCTTTCACAAGCGGAAATTGACGCACTCTTGAATGGCGACAGCGGTGATAACGCCGCCGACGCCAATGCGTCAACAAAAACCGACGGTGACGTCAAACCCTATGATCCGAATACGCAACGCCGTGTTATTCGTGAACGTTTGCATGCGCTTGAAATTATCAACGAGCGTTTTGGCCGTCAGTTTCGTATGGGGCTGTTCAACCTTCTCCGCCGTAGCCCCGACATTACGGTGGGCGCAATTAAAATCCTGCCTTATCATGAGTTTGCACGAAACCTTCCGGTACCGACCAACCTGAACCTGGTTCATTTGAAACCGCTGCGCGGAACCGCGTTGTTTGTTTTTTCTCCAAGTCTGGTGTTTATCGCCGTGGATAACCTTTTCGGCGGCGATGGCAGATTTCCGACCAAAGTCGAGGGGCGGGAGTTTACGCATACCGAGCAGCGTGTCGTCAAACGGATGCTGAAATTGGCATTAGAGGCATATAGCGACGCCTGGAATGCGATTTATAAGCTGGAGGTTGAATATGTTCGTTCAGAAATGCAGGTTAAATTCACCAATATCACGACATCTCCCAATGATATCGTGGTAAGCACGCCGTTTCATGTTGAAATCGGCTCGCTTACCGGTGAGTTTAATATTTGTATCCCCTTCTCCATGATTGAGCCATTACGCGAGTTGCTGGCTAATCCGCCCCTGGAGAACTCCCGGCACGAAGATCAAAATTGGCGTGAAACCCTGGCCAAACAAGTTCAGCATTCAGAACTTGAGCTGGTGGCAAACTTTGTCGATATTCCCTTACGGTTATCCAAGGTACTGAAATTACAGCCCGGTGATGTTTTACCCATTGATAAACCTGAAAGATTGATTGCTCATGTTGACGGCGTACCGGTCCTGACCAGCCAGTACGGGACACTTAATGGGCAATATGCTTTGCGTGTTGAACACTTGATTAACCCTATTTTGAATTCTCTGGATAATGAGGAACAGCCCAATGAGTGACACCAAGAAACCGTCCGACGACAAGGAATCAGTGGACGATCTGTGGGCTGATGCGTTTAACGAGCAACAGACTGCGGAAAAAAGCGCCGCCACAACCGAGGGCGTCTTTAAAAATCTGGATGGCGCGGACGCTACAGGTTCGTTACAAGATATTGATTTAATCCTTGATATTCCTGTGAAACTGACCGTTGAACTGGGCCGCACCAAGATGACAATCAAAGAATTGTTGCGTCTGTCACAAGGCTCCGTCGTTGCATTGGACGGGCTTGCCGGAGAGCCGCTGGACATTTTGATTAATGGTTATCTTATCGCTCAGGGTGAGGTGGTTGTGGTTGCCGATAAATATGGCGTGCGTATTACCGATATCATTACTCCATCCGAACGCATGCGTCGTCTGGGCCGCTGATGCCAACGACTACCGCCTCTTCCTCTACGCCGGCAACGGGTCAGGCGTCAACCGTGGTGACTGACCCGCCGCTTACCGGCAGCATGCTATTGACCCAGGTAAGCAGCGTGCTGGGCGGTATTTTGTTATTTATTCTGTTTATTGCCTGGCTGGTACGAAAACTCGGTTTCGCACCCCAGGCAAAACAAAATAAGCTGTTGAACGTTGTCTCCAGTTGTCCCGTGGGGCAACGTGAGCGTGTGGTTATTGTAGAAGTTGATAACACCTGGCTTGTTCTGGGCGTAACGGCACAGCAAGTTACCGCTCTCCATACGCTTCCTGCACAGCCGACTAGCGACAGTTCATCGACCGCTGAAATCAAATCAGCCAACTTTAATCAACTGTTAAAAAAAGTCTTAAAGCGTCCGGAAAAATCGGAATGAGTCTCTTGTCTAACCTATTGCTTAGCTCTACATGCTTTCGCTCCCTGCGTTATCTCTTTGCTGCCTGCTTATTGTTACTGGCCCCGTCTGTATCGGCGCAGTTACCCGGGATCGTGACCCAGCCGCTGGCAAACGGCGGACAAAGTTGGACATTACCGGTTCAGACACTGGTTTTTCTGACTGCCCTTACGTTTATCCCGGCCGCTTTACTGATGATGACCAGCTTTACCCGTATCATCATCGTGCTCAGTTTATTACGTAATGCGCTTGGCACACCCACCGCGCCGCCAAATCAGGTACTGCTGGGATTAACGCTTTTCCTGACCTTTTTTGTCATGTCACCGGTATTAAACCGCGTGTATGAAGAAGCCTATCTGCCATTCAGTCAAGACCAAATCAGTATGGAAGTGGCCATTGAGCGCGGGGCGGAACCATTACGTGAATTTATGCTGCGGCAGACGCGGGAAACTGACCTGGCGTTATTTACCCGGCTCGCCGAAATACCCGAAATACAAGGCCCGGAGGCTGTTCCAATGCGTGTCCTGTTACCCGCTTTTGTGACCAGTGAATTGAAAACCGCCTTTCAAATCGGCTTTACCGTTTTTATTCCATTTCTGATCATTGATCTGGTTGTTGCCAGCGTTTTGATGGCATTAGGGATGATGATGGTTCCTCCTGCCACCATATCGTTACCATTCAAACTCATGCTATTTGTCTTGGTTGATGGCTGGCAATTACTACTCGGTTCGCTGGCGCAAAGTTTTTACAGCTAGCCACGACCGGTTGAGTATTTGAACGCTATTTTAGTTTATTTTTCAGCCGTATTCATTGAGCTTCACAGAGGAACACCGATATGACGCCTGAATCCGTCATGGCGCTTGGCTACGAAGCAATGAAGATTGCATTGGCGCTGGCTGCGCCTCCGTTACTGGCCGCTCTGTTAAGTGGATTAATTATCAGCTTGTTACAGGCCGCGACCCAGGTAAACGAAATGACGCTGTCATTCATTCCTAAAATTTTGACGGTGTTTTTTACCCTGGTTATTGCCGGCCCCTGGATGTTAAACCTCATGCTGGATTATATGCGCACGCTGTTTGGTCAACTGCCGCATATCATTGGTTAACGATGCTGACGTTCAACAGTGCCGAAATCGTTAACTGGGTCAATCAGTTTTTCTGGCCTTTTGTCAGAATTCTTGCCCTGATCAGCACAGCACCGGTCTTTAGCGAACGTGCGATCGGTAACCGGGTAAAAATAGGATTGGCCCTGCTTGTCACCCTGCTTATCGCGCCCTATTTGCCGCTAAACGCGACGCCTATTTTTTCCGCTGCCGGTATCTGGATTTTGATTCAACAGATCTTGATTGGTGTTGCATTAGGCTTCTCGATGCAGTTGGCTTTTGCAGCCATCCGTATGGCGGGGGAGTTTATCGGGCTACAAATGGGGCTGGCGTTTGCCACTTTTTTTGATCCTACCGGCGGCCCCAACATGCAGGTATTGTCGCGGTTTCTCAACATTCTGGCAATATTGCTGTTTCTCAGTTTTGATGGGCATCTCTGGCTGATATCCCTGGTGGCCGATAGCTTTTATACTTTACCTGTCAGCAGCAATCCGATTAATAGTCATGCATTTCTGGCACTTGCTCGCGCCGGTGGATTAATTTTCCTCAACGGTCTCATGCTGGCTTTACCTATCATCACAATATTGTTGATCATTAACCTGTCATTAGGACTACTGAATCGCGTCGCCCCTCAGCTATCCATTTTTGTCGTTGGTTTCCCGGTGACCTTGAGCATCGGTATTATGACTGTCGGCTTTTTAATTCCTTTACTTGCCCCCTTTGCCGAGCGCTTATTCGGCGAGTTTTTTGATCTACTGGCGGATATCGTGACCCAATTGCCTGGGGCCTGAAAGCCATATTTACAAGACAAGCACAGCGGCGGCGTTATTTATTATTTTTAAACGTGTAGGGCTAAAAGCTCTGATAGAAAACAGTCGTGCTGCTATTAATGACAGGTATAGATAGAACGGGAAATAAATGAGCAGATAAAAAACGGCATGTCACCTTATTAACATAATGAAAACAGGTGACACGCCAAAAGAATACGCCCGGTTTAAGCGTATTCAAACCTATAGCCTGATTTGGAAAAACCAGGCATTGTCATTAGTTGCTATTTATTGAGTTGGAACAGGGACATGCTTTGCATATTCTGAAACGTGGTATACGCCGCGTCCAGTGAAGCCTGCTGCATAGAATACGTCGAAATAGCTTCATACCAATCCGTATCCTGTAATTGGCTCAGCGCTTGTGAATTCGCCACTTCGCGATCCGCGCCAATTGAATCCAGATTATCAATTTCATTGAGCTGTACGCCCAGTTCAGCCCGAACAGAAGAAACGTTGTTCAAGGAATTCGTCAAACCGCGGCTTGCTCTATCCATTGCCGCAGTAACATCAGCCTTAGTCGCCTCATCGGCGCCAGACAGCGGTGTCTCAAGCGCTTTTATCGCAATATCCAGCGACTCGAATAAATCTGACTGAATACTGCCATCCGGCTCTTTTTGGGCATCCCCTGTATTGCCATTAAATACTACTGTACCCGTGTGACTTACCGTCATTGTCCGAGAGGAATCGACCCGTTGTTTAATCGGCTGATTTCCGCCGACATATTCCACACCCTCCGTGCCCTCGACGAATGGCGCTTCACTTGTGTCATAGCCTGCAAAGATATAGTTGCCATTACCATCGGTACTATTGGCCATATTCAACAGTTGCGCTTTTATGCCGCGCAATTCTGTCGCTACCGACTGACGATCGTCGTCACTCTTGACGCCGCCGCCGCTGATAACCTGGGTACTGGCCGATATAACGGAGTCAGCTACTTTGGACAGTATCGACTCTTCCAGTGACATACTTTGCTTGGCAAAAGTACGCGCCAGTGTGTATTGGCTATTTTCAGACTGCGCCTGACCCAATATGACGACTTGCGTGGCGGCGATCGGATCATCCGACGGGTTAACAACGCGTTTTCCTGAAGAAAGTTGCTCTCCAGTTTTTTGCCAGTTTGATTGCCCGTTTAAAATACCTTGCATATTCTGCTGATAAATCATGCTAGTACTCAGACGCATGGCATAAATTCCTCTTTCTAAACGGTGGGATTAACCACGAATTGATAACAGGGCATCAAATATGACCGACGCAGTTTGAATGACGGAGGCATTTGCCTGGTAATACTGCTGGTAACGCATCAATTCGCCATATTCTTCATCCAGATTTACCCCGGATACCGACTGTTGTTCTTCTGTAAGCTGAGTAACCACGTTTCCTTGCGACGTACTGTTTATTTCCATCGTTTTGGTCTGATTACCTACGTTGCTTATTAGGCTGGCATAGGCATCAGTAATGGTGGATTTACCTTCAACGACCTTTTTACTCTGCAAATTAAGCAGCGCCTGAGCGTTGGTATTGTCACTCACGCCGCCGGACACAGGGTTCCCGTTACTGTCTAGCTGCGGATCGCCGTTTTCATCAAGCTTGGCGGAAGCTGCGGCGATCTTACTGGAATCAGTAATCGCAACGCCCATCCCCGTGATAACGTCCGCGACTGGCTTCAGCGTAAAGGTATCGTTCGCTGACGGCGTTCCCGAGACGGTCAGCTTCAGGCCATCAAAATTCAGGCTCGAATCGGATGAATCAACCGTCGCGGTGAATTTTGCGTTGTCAGATAAGCGAGTAACCTGCCAATCGGTCCCATCATATTTGAGTGTATAATTTGAAGCCTTAACTTCACTCGTCGCTGTGTAACTGGCCGTCAGCTCCGCACTGCCCTTGTTCTTAGACCCTTTCAGCACCGAAGGGGAACCAACCGTGAAGAAATCTTCTCCTTTCTCTCCGTTAAGATCGAACCCTTCTTTATGCTGAGTATTAAATGCATCGGCAAAGGCTAAAGCCATCTGGCCCAGTTGGTTGCTGACATCGTCCAGCGTATCGGTGCGGAAAGAGAGCAATGCGCTCAGAGAGCCGCCAGTAATTGAGCTTTCCTTGACTTCCGTGGCACCGGCGATCTTGTCCATGTACCCCACGGTAATACGGGAAGGATCGCTGCTGGAGCCAGATGCGGTCAGTTCGTTGGTACGGGTTCCCTGCACCAGATTGAGGCCGTTCTTCAGCGAGACGTTATAAACATTCCCATCCTGAACGGTGACATCAACGCCAACCAGCTTGTTCAATTCATTAACCAACTGATCGCGCTGATCGAGAAGATCGTTCGGTAACGCGCCCTGATTCGCCCCCGTCAGACGGGTAATCTGATCATTAAGCTCGGCGATCTGACTGGAATAGGTATTGATCTGCTGAACCGTGCTCTGGATTTGCGTATTCAATCCCTCTGCGGTGTCCTTCAGATATTTATCCGTTACCTGAAACTGATTAACCAGGCCTTCCGCTTTTCCCAGCACCGTCTGCCGTGTAGATGAATCATCTGCATTACTGGACAAGCTTTGTAAGTTAGTGAAGAAATCCTGCAAGGTTGAGGACAGACTTGTGGCGTTATCCGCCAGGAGATTATCAATCTTGCTCAGTTGTTCGTAACTTGTGGTTACTGAACTGCTCTTCGTTTGTGCAGCACGTAATTGCGTCGAAATGAATTCATTATATTCGCGATTAATGCCGACAACATTTACGCCATTACCAATATAACCCGCTGAAGTGCTGGTGCTCACCGCCTGTGAAAGCAGCGCATTCTGCCGGCTGTACCCCGCCACAGCCTGATTGCTGATGTTGTTACCAACTGTACTCAGTGCCACCTGCGCGCCATTAAGGCCGCTCATCGCAGTATTAATCAAATTGGACATGTGGAAGTTCCTTGTACACAGGCTTTAGACAAATGCCATGCGCTTATTAATCAGTTTGCCGCAAGAAAGAAAAGTACTTGCTTAGCCTGGATAAGTTATCGACCAGAAACCGTAAACCTTGAAAGAAAAATCAAAATAACTGGCTTAAATCACGGGTATAGGCTTTTACTGCATTCTCACTTGAGACTTTCATCTGCTGTATCATGCTGACCAATTTTTTAGCGTACTGGGGATCGGTGGCATAACCCGCGCTCTGCAAGGCGTGAGCGGCTTGCTCAGCGGTGCCGGCATTCGCCACATTGGAATAGCGGGGATTTTTCGTCAGCAGTTTCACATAATCGCTGATAGCCTCATCATAGGAGCCGTAAACCCGGAAGCTTGCCTTAACCTTTTTCGCCACGCCCTGTTCGTATTCTGTCGTGGTTATCTCGGTCACCGGACCATCCCAACTGCTGCCAGCTTTGATGCCGAAAAGGTTGTGACTTGGGCGACCGTCTTCGGTGGGAATTTCACGCTTTCCCCAACCCGACTCCAGCGCAGCCTGCGCAATGATGAGATGATGCGGAATACCGCTTTGCTGACTTGCCATCTGCGCGGGGATTGAAAGACGGGCAACGAAATTGTCACTGGATAACGGTAAAGCAGAACCTTCGGCGGGTAACTTCGGCACGGCGCGGCGGACAATTTGCTCCACTGCCGCCGCCGGCATGTTTTGCACCACGACACGGTCAAACATCAATGGAACTGGCGCTTTAGGTTCGGCTGACGCCACTCTCCCGCCAGACAATTGCCTAACCATGACATCCGCCAGCCCTAGCCCTTTTCCGGACACTTCCTGAGCGAGTTGCTGGTCATACATTGATGTGTACAGACGCGTTTGCTCATTGCTTAACATGCCATCCTGCGGTAAAGCAGCACGCATGCTTTTCATCATCATCTGGACAAATATGCCTTCCATCTGTTGAGCTACCGCCCGAATTCCCTCTTTACTCTGAGGCTTGCCTGACACTTCCCTTTTCAGTGCGTTCAACGAGTTAGCGTCATAAGCGGCACTGCTCTGCATCTGGACATCGTTCATCAGATAATTTCCAACTTGGCGCGCAGGCAGCCCGCGCTTTGCATTGCCTGTAGGATAGACATCAACTCCATGGGCGTGGCCCCTAAGGCGTTCAGCGTACGCACCACGTTGTTCAGATTCGCACTGCCGTTAACGCGCTGAAGCGCCCCGCCGCTTTGCTGAACCGCAATCTCGGTCTGTGGCGTAACGACGGTTTGTCCACCCCCAAAAGGCGTATCAGGCTGGTTAACGTTAGCCTGCTGGTTAATCGTCACTGACAGATTGCCCTGCGCCACCGCACAGCTATCCAGGGTGACATCACGATTCATGACGACCGACCCGGTACGGGAATTGATAATCACTTTGGCATCCTGCATGCCGACATTAATTTCAATATTTTGAATATCCGCCAGGAAGCGAACCTGCGAGCTGTTGCCATGCGGGACCAGCACCTGAACGGTGCGTGAATCTAATGGCGTGGCACTGCCGCTACGACCTGAACGGTTGATCGCATCGCTGATACGCTGCGCCATGGTAAAATCATCTTCGTTCAGTTGCAGCATGATTGTATTCGAACTGCCGAACGTGCTCGGCAGCTCACGTTCTATAATCGCACCGTTACTGATGCGCCCGCCGGCAAGCTGGTTAACCTGAACGCTGCTGCCGCCGGCGGCAGCCCCGGCACCGCCAACCAAAACGTTCCCCTGAGCCAGCGCGTACACCTGATTATCGACGCCTTTCAATGGCGTCATGAGCAGCGTACCGCCGCGCAAGCTCTTGGCATTCCCCATAGAAGAGACCACAACGTCAATATTTTGCCCGGCGCGGGCAAACGGAGGAAGTTTCGCCGTCACCATCACCGCGGCAACATTTTTGAGCTGCATATTGGTGCCGGTGGGAACGGTGATACCCAATTGGGAAAGCATGTTATTCAGGCTTTGAGTGGTAAAAGGGGTCTGCATCGTCTGATCGCCTGACCCATCAAGCCCGACAACCAGTCCATAACCAATCAATGCGTTATCGCGCACGCCCTGGACGCTCACCAGATCGCGAATCCGTTCGGCAAACGCCGTAGTACACGTTAATGCCAACAGAGCAAACAGTACGGTGAAAAATGAAGTAATCCGCATCGTACGCCTCTTTAACTTAGAACGGAGAAAGATTAAGGAAGAACCGTTGTAACCAGCCCATGTTTTGCGCCTCGTTGATATAGCCGTTACCGACATATTCAATGCGGGCATCAGCAACCTGGGTTGAAGGAACCGAGTTGCTTCCACTGATCGTTCTCGGATTCACGACGCCAGAGAAGCGGATAAACTCCGTCCCCTGATTAATGGCGATCTGTTTTTCTCCAACAACGTGCAAATTGCCGTTCGCCAGTACCTGACTAACCGTCACGGTGATCGTACCGCTGAAGGTATTATTCGCATTAGCGCCGCCCTGACCGGTAAATTCGTTGGTGCCCGTCGCATCAAGCGTTGCCCGGTCATTACCGAATAACCCATTCAGATAACGAGGTGTGCTACCGAAACCAAACGTTGATGAACCATCGCGGCTGGCATTCGCTGAAGAGCTTTTGCTGGCGCTCACATTTTCCTGTAGCACTATCGTCAAGGTATCCCCCACGTTACGCGGACGGCGATCCTCGAACATAGGTTGATAACCGTAGTTCATAGGCTGAGCAGTCTGAAAAATAGAGCCATTCGGACCAGCCAGCGACGGCGAAGCCGGTTGCGCCGTTGTCGAACCTGTCACAACTTTATCATGTGGAATATAGGCGCAGCCGTTGATTGTTAACATCGCGATCAATACCAACAGACGAGGTCGGCGGAGTGGGTGGGTAACAACCGACTTTGCATTCATCATCACTACGGATATCGCCTTAAATTGAAGATATTTCAGTATATTCAGGAGCAACGACAGCACCATACCTAAGTTACGTTTAATATGCCCTGCCGTTTTCCTTAATCATGATTGATTACAGCTGAGTCAATTTTTGCAGCATCTGGTCGGATGAAGAGATCGCTTTGCTGTTAATTTCATAGGCGCGTTGAGTCTGAATCATTGAAACCAGCTCTTCGGCGACATTAACGTTCGAGGTTTCCACATACTTCTGGTACAGCAAACCCGCGCCGTTCAGACCGGGGTTGCTTTCATTCGGCGCCCCGGAACTTGCCGTTTCCAGATATAAATTCTCACCGATGCTTTCCAGCCCGCTGTCATTGATGAAGGTCGTCAGCGTTAATTGACCCACCTGAGTCGTCGCTGTCTGCCCCTGCTGTGTGACACTGACAATACCGTCACGGCCGATGGTCATTTCAGTCGCGTTGGCGGGAATCGTTATCGCAGGCTGCACCAAAAAACCACTGGAGGTGACCAACTGTCCGTTGCCATCCAACTGAAAGGCTCCGTCACGGGTATAGGCGGTTGTGCCATCTGGTAATTGAACCTGGAAAAAACCCTGACCCTTGATCGCAACATCTTTGGAGTTTCCCGTTTCAGAGAAGGTCCCCTGAGTATGAATGCGTTCAGTTGATACCGGGCGAACCCCCGTCCCCAGTTGTAACCCTGAAGGCAACATGGTCTGTTCTGATGACTGAGCGCCGGGCTGACGAACAGTCTGGTACATCAAATCCTCAAACACCGCACGCTGACGCTTAAAACCATTGGTACTGACGTTCGCCAGGTTATTGGAAATAACATCCATATTGGTTTGCTGGGCATTCAAACCGGTTTTGGCAATCCACAAAGAACGGATCATCTCGTCACTCCTGTACGCGCATTCGCGCTTAACTCATTGCTAATATCTGATTAGCACGTTGGGCATTCTCATCGACGCTACTGATCACTTTCATCTGCATTTCAAAACGTCGGGCGTTGGCGATCATATCCACCATGGTGTCAACCGGATTCACATTGCTGCCTTCCAACACGCCCGGCATCACGCGCACGGTAGGATCGTTAGGCAATACATTGCCGCGCTGTTGTTGCGCCGCGGCAGTCAGGCGGAATAAGCCATCATCGGATCGCGTCACCTCCTGACCAGTTGCCTGCACCAGTTTCAAACGGCCTAACTGCGCGATGGTATTGGGTGGGTCCCCCGCGTTCAGCGCGGAAATCGTCCCGTCCGCCGCAATCGTGACCTGAGCTTGGGGCGGAATATCAATAGGCCCGCCATCCCCTTGCACCAAACGCCCCTGGATCATCAACTGACCGTCTGCGTTGATCTCAAGATTACCGTTACGGGTATAAGCCTCACTGCCATCTGCCGCCTGGACAGCCAGCCAGCCATCTTTCGATAAGGCAACATCCATCGCACGTCCGGTGTAATCCATAACACCCTGCGTCATATCCGCGCCAGGCGTCGAGGCCACGACCAACGTGCGGGTAGACAGCGACTGCCCATTTACCGGCACGGCTCGTAACGCGGTTAACTGAGCACGAAATCCCGGCGTCGAAGCATTCGCCAGGTTGCTGGCGGTAACGGCCTGCTGCTCCAGCGTCTGACTTGCCGCGCCCATCGCGGTATAAATAGCATGATCCATGCAATATCCCCGTTAAGATAATTAACGCAGGCTGACCAGCGTTTGCAGAATGGCGTCCTGCGTTTTGATGGTCTGCGAGTTAGCCTGATAGTTGCGCTGGGCCACAATCATATTGACCAGCTCTTTACTCATGTCGACGTTGGAACTTTCCGTCGCCTGACCAATCAGCTTACCCAGGTTGCCTGTACCGGCCAGATTCACTACCGCCTGTCCTGAGTTATCGGTCGCGGACCAGACATTATCGCCCTCAGGCGACATGCCTTCAGGGTTAGCGAAGCTGGCTAATACAATCTGCCCCAGCACCTGTTGCTTCTGGTTGGAGTAGGTGCCGACGACGGTGCCGTCATCATTGATGCTATAGCCGGTCAATTCACCGGGCGCATAGCCGTTCTGAGTCGGGGATTTGGTGCTGCTGTCGCTGTTTTGTTGCACGCTGCCGGTAAAATCCAGAGTAAAGGTACTGGCCGCAGAACCATTCAGCGAGTTCATTTCAAGCGTAAAGGGCCCAGGGGTTGTCAATGCGCCATTACTGGAAAACACAAGATCAATCTTTTGGAAATCAGAAGTGCTATCGCTGGTGTCCTTAGCGTACGCGCTCCACTGATTATTATTTGTCTTAACAAAATAAAGCGCGAAATCATGGGCGTTGCCCAGGCTGTCATAGGTGGTGATAGACCCTTTGTAGTTTGAGGTTTCCGCCGGGTCAGCTTCATCCCAGGTTTTTACCTCATCCGAAGAGTTCAGGTTGGCGGTAATGGAAGCCACCGTGGTCGCCTGTGCCGCCATAGCATCTTCTGGGATGCTCAGCGCGACAGGGTCAGCCCCCTGCTGGATGGTCGGCGGCGTGCCGGTAGCCGGATAGCCCGTCAGTTGCATACCCTGCATATTGACGATATTACGGGAACCATCAAGCGTGAACTGGCCGTTACGACTGTAATAGACAGAACCGTTGGTATCCTGAACGCGGAAAAAACCGCCGCCGCTGATGGCGATATCCAGATCGCGCGAACTGCTGGTAACCGTACCGTTACTGAAATCCTGCATTACGGCGGCCACCTGGGTGCCCATACCGACTTTGGAACCCGCGAACATATCAGCAAAGGATACGGTTCCAGACTTAAACCCAACCGTTGCTGAGTTGGCAATGTTATTACCGATAACATCCAGGTTATTAGATGCAGCGTTTAATCCACTGACCGCTTGAGAAAACCCCATGTTACTTTCTCCAGATAAATTGATTATGCAACACGCCAGTCACTCAACCGCGCCGGCATGGTGAAATTTGGATGACGATTATAAAATCTGCCGTACATCTTCCAGCGTGGCTTTACCGCGCAATCCAAGATCCAACACTGCCCCGGCATCACTGGTGGTCACGCTGTTCACCACCGCATAATTCAGTGACTGAACGACCTGCTGCGCGCTGTTGGAGCTGGCGGCGATGGACACGGTGTAGGAACCGTCCGGCGCAACCGTGCCATCCGACATTTTGGCGTCCCAGTTAAACGAGTGGACACCCGCGGACAACGCGCCCAGTTCCATGGTCTGAACGACTTTGCCGGTGCTGTCGCTGATCGTCGCCGTAACCGTGTCTGCGGCTTGTTCCAGTTCCAATCCGAAGGGAGTGGCGGTTTCACTTCCGACCAACACTTCATTTCCAGGCACCATCACGCCGCGATCAATCAGCGTCGTTGCCTGCATTGACTGAGTTTCATTGATCTGTCCGGAAATCGCCCCCAATGTAGTGTTCAGTTTCTCAATACCGCTGACGGTATTAATTTGCGCCAACTGGGTTAATAGCTGGTTATTATCCATCGGGTTGGTTGGGTCCTGATTCTGCAACTGAGCAACCAGCAAAGTCAGAAATTGATTTTGTAGATCGACGCTTCCCGTACCTTCTGTGGTCGTGGTCGTCGCGGTAGTACTGCTGCTCGCCTGAGCTGCCGAACTTGTATCATTAATGGTAATTGACATGCCAACCCCCGATTACTGTCCCATCGTCAGCGTTTTCAACATCATCGCTTTCGTCGTATTCAATACTTCCACATTTGCCTGATAGCTACGTGATGCAGAAATTGTGTTAACCATTTCCGACACCGGATCGACATTCGGCATACGCACGTACCCTTGAGCGTCAGCTAAAGGATTGCCTGGCTCATAAACCAAACGCGCTGGCGACGGATCATCGATGACACTGGAAACGCGCACCCCGCCGGTAGACTGGCCTGGCGCCGCATTGACCTCAAACACCACCTGTTTGGCGCGATAAGGTTCTCCATCCGGGCCGGTGACGCTGTCGGCATTCGCCAGGTTACTGGCGCTCACGTTCAAGCGCTGAGATTGCGCAGACAGAGCGGAACCCGAAATCTCGAATATATTTAATAACGACATAAAACTTTACCTTTCATCACGTTACTATCATGAACCAGACTGTAATACCGTCATCATGCCTTTGATCTGACCGCTCAGGACGGTCAAACTGGATTGATATTTCAGGCTGTTATCGGCAAAATTAGTGCGCTCACGATCCATATCGACCGTGTTCCCGTCCAGCGCCGGCTGGTCGGGAACACGGTATAACAGGTCAAGCGCCGGCGGCTGCATGCTTTGTGCAGGGATGTGTCGAGCAGCCGTTGTTTTCAGCGCAATACCCGTGCCATCTGCCCGGCCTTGCTCCATCACCTTATTGAGCTGACTGGCGAAATCGATATCCCGCGCCCGGTAACCAGGGGTATCCGCATTAGCAATATTCGCGGCCAAAATTTCCTGCCGCTGGGCACGCAAATTCAACGCTTCCTGCTGAAACCGCAACGAGGCGCTTAATTTATCGAGCATGCTCCCTCCGCAAGTTAGAATTTAGAGCAGATAGGATAATTCTCATTATGACGATGTCATCGAATGAATAGACACAAAATGCGGCGCTATTTGTTGCCTTAAGCTCAAGCTGAAGCCATTACACTAGCGCACGGATTTATGGTTATCTGGAGATCGCCTATGAAGATACAACGCCGCATTCTGTTGCTACTGGTCTGCTGGTCTGCATTACTGAACGGTTATGCACTGGCGGGCGATCTTCCGGCGCAGATAAATCAATTTTTTTCTGCTCGCTATCAAGGAAGTCCTCATACCGTTAAAGTCGTTGTCAAGTCACCGGAATCACAGTGGCCACAGTGCGAAAGGCCGCAGATATCTATACCGGGCAATACGCGCACCTGGGGTAATATCAGCGTTTCGGTGCGTTGCGATCGGGAACGCAGGTTCATCCAGACCGAGGTTCAGGTAACAGGAAACTATGTGGTCAGTAGCCGCATCGTCAACCGCGGTTCAAAACTGGAAGGCAAGGACCTCCGCCTGAATAAAGGCCGGCTCGACCAACTGCCTCCGCGTACCTTACTCACGCTGAAAGAGGCTGAAGGCGCGGTTGCTTTGCGCGATCTGACACCCGGGCAGCCGATAACCGCATCCATGCTGCGAAGATCATGGGTAGTAAAGGCCGGTCAAAACGTTCAGGTGCATGCCGAAGGAGCAGGCTTTACGGTCAACAGTGAAGGAAAAGCCATGAATAATGCGGCAGCCGGGCAGTCGGTTAGGGTCAGAACGGCATCAGGCCAGATCATAAGCGGCGTTGCCAGTGAGGATGGGATTATTCTTATCTTACCGTAATTTACTAAAGAATTTTTGACGTTTGCCGATGATATAGACAAGATTGTTATCGGCGATATTTCTGCCAACAAAACTGTAGCAAATATCCATGATGCATCAGTTTGATAATTAACCTATTTCGTCCTCAAAATTAGAGGGATTTATTATGAGTATTGATCGTACCCAGCCGCTTAAACCTGTTGGTCAGGTTCAGCAGCGCGAACCCGGTGAGATATCCAAACCACAACGCAAACGAACTGAGGCGCAGCCTGAAGTCAGCGCTACGCAGGTTAAGCTCAGCGATGCACAGGCCAAGCTGATGCAACCTGGTACAAACGATATCGATATGAACCGGGTTGAAACGCTGAAACAGGCTATTCGTGATGGTTCACTGCAAGTCGATGTCGAAAAAATCGCTGACGCATTAATCAAAGATACTCAGGACTTTTTAGCGAGTAATTAATCACAATGGAAAAATTACAGACGATATTGGATCAGTTGCTGCACAACCTGAATGAGCTCCAGAATGTCATGTCTGATGAGCAAACCCAGCTTTGTGCCGGCAAAATTAATAGCAGCGCCCTTCAGCAAGCCACGGAAAAGAAAAGCTCGCTATTGGCAACGATACACTATCTGGAACAGCGCCGACATGAAGAAGAGTTGATAAAGAATCTACAGGCGCCTTATGACCCAATAGACGAACTGGCGATGCGTTGGCAAAAGATACTGCTGCTGACAAAAAATCTACGCGATAAAAATCAACACAATGGTTTACTGTTAAGCCAGCACGTCTCCCATACTGATAAAATCCTCCAAATATTGAAGCCGCGTCACGGGCAATCATTATATGGTCCAGATGGACAAGCTAAAGGCGCAGGTATTTCTAGTCGAAAAATCAGCATATGAGGTTTCGGCTTCCAGCGGAGACGTTCTTTCCCCACGTTGTCTCGCGGCTTGTGACCCTTCTGAAAAGCCTGATTATTTATAGTTGACCGATATATTGTTGCTCAGCACATTGAGCGCCCGGTGAAGCTTGCCGCTTCCCTCAATGTAATATATGAATCGAAACTCACTATTGGCGGGAAGCCCACCGAAGCTTCGCGTCCGCCCGCTCCCCCCATCCAGATTTACGCACCGCTGGGGGGTGCAAAGCTTCACAACCAGTCCTACAGGCGGAGGCGACAACGCTTCATACCCCCAATAAATTACCGTAATGGTACTCTCGCTGCCCACTTGCAAAGTGGGAGAAGGTAAGAATGCGGGAGAGGCGGCGGCGACGCCTCGATGCTCCAGCACCACCCCTCGTTCACTCGCGTTCCAGGCACCCGGCGTGGCGATAGCCACGGCAGGCATAATGAAGAGTGCGCCAAGTATCTGAGTAAGCTTCACTGTGCTTCTCCTATAATTGACGTCATACGGATCTGCCGACTATCACTGATTTCCAGGTTAGAAAGCACCGCTATATTCGGTAAACTGCGATGAAGGAAACGAGCAAGCAAAGCACGCAAGGCGTGGTTGACGAGCAGAACCGGAGGCGCGCCCAGCATTTCCTGCCGTTGCAGCGCCTGTTTAGCCTGAGTCAGCAAACGATCGGCAAGTCCTGGCTCCAATCCCCCTCCACCTTGAAGGGCTTGTAATAGAAGACGTTCCAGCGATCCTTCTAATCCAATAACCTTTAACTCAGTTTCACCCGGAAACCACTGTTGGGTGATAGCACGGCCTAATGCAACCCGCACAACCGTAGTCAGTTCATAAGGATCAGGCTGTACCGGCGCATGCTCAGCCAATGTTTCCATGATAGTTCGCATGTCGCGTATAGAAACGCGTTCGCTCAGGAGATTCTGTAGAACTTTATGCAACGTCGTCAGCGTTACGACGCCCGGAATAAAATCTTCTGCCAATTTAGGCATTTCCTGTGCAACCCGATCCATCAATTGCTGGGCTTCCTGCCTTCCGAACAATTCGCTGGCATGCACGCTAATTAAGTGGTTGAGATGGGTTGCAACTACGGTACTGGCCTCTACGACGGTATATCCCTGGGTTTGGGCTTGTTCTTTCAACGCGTTCTCTATCCAGACCGCAGGCAGGCCAAATGCCGGGTCCTGAGTCACATCTCCGGGAAGGCTTCCTACCGCATTCCCCGGATTGATCGCCATCCAACGCCCCGGATTCGCTTCACCGCTGCCAATCTCCACCCCTTTCATCAAAATACGGTAGCTGGCCGGCTGAAGTTCAAGGTTATCGCGAATATGAACCACCGGAGGTAAATACCCCATTTCCTGAGCAAATTTCTTCCTGATACTGCGGATACGGCCTAACAACTCTCCGTCCTGCTGAAAGTCAACCATAGGGATAAGCCGATATCCTACTTCCATGCCTAAGGGATCTTCCAGTTGAACATCTGCCCAGCTAGCTTCAACGACCTGTTGTTTTTCCGGCATGAGCGGAGTTGAAGCGTCGGCCGGCGCTTTCTGCTGTACGCCGCGCATCCACCAGGCCATGCCCAGTAATGATGCGGTAAAAAGTAGAAAGACAAAGTTAGGCATGCCGGGTACTAAACCAATCAGCCCCAAAACCGCAGCACTCAACATCATCACGCGCGGATTATTAAACAGCTGTGTCACCATCTGCTGCCCAACATCCTGATCGGTACTCACGCGCGTGACAATGACGCCCGCCGCAGTCGAAATAACCAGTGCGGGGATCTGCGCCACCAAGCCATCACCGATAGTCAACAATGTATAACTTTCAGCCGCTTGTCCAACCGGCATACCATGTTGAATGACGCCGACCAGTAAGCCGCCGACGATATTAATCACCATAATCATTAAACCGGCTATGGCATCGCCGCGCACAAACTTACTGGCCCCGTCCATGGAGCCATAAAAATCGGCTTCCTGGGTTACCTCAGAGCGTCGTTTTTTAGCCTCTTCCTCACCAATCAACCCAGCGTTAAGATCGGCGTCAATGGCCATCTGCTTACCTGGCATACCATCCAATACGAAGCGCGCGCCCACTTCTGCAATACGCCCCGCGCCTTTGGTGATAACCATAAAGTTAATCAACACGAGAATAATGAAGACCACAATGCCGATAGCAAAATTACCGCCGACCAGGAAATGGCCAAATGCTTCAACGACCTTTCCTGCCGCCGCACTTCCTGTATGACCTTCCAACAAGATGATACGTGTGGAAGCGACGTTAAGAGACAGACGCAACAAGGTCGAAAACAGAAGAATGGTCGGGAACGCGGCAAATTCCAGCGTGCGCTGCGTAAACATGGCAACCAGCAATACCATGATTGATAACGCGATATTAAATGTAAACAGCAAGTCCAGGATAAACGGCGGTAACGGCAACACCATCATGGACAAAATCAGCAGGATCAATACAGGTCCGGCCAATATTTGCCACTGGGAGCTTTTGAAATTAGTCGGTAGACGAAGCAAAGAGGCCAAATTAGCCATCAGTTATATTCTCTTTAGCAAAATCCAGTGCATCCGGCACCGGTAGATGTTTAGGTTTTCTCGGAATCAATCCACCTTCACGCTTCCAACGTTTCAGCTGATAAACCCAAGCCAAGACCTCTGCAACCGCAGCATACAAGGCCGCCGGAATGTGATGTCCAACCTCAGAATGGCGATATAGTGCACGAGCCAACGGTGGAGCTTCCAAAATAGGAATGCGGTGTTCCGCGCCTAACTCACGAATACGTAACGCAATCTCGCCAGCGCCCTTTGCCAGCACTTTCGGCGCATTCATTTTTTTCTCATTATATTGCAGCGCCACAGAATAGTGAGTTGGGTTAGTCACGATGACATCGGCTTTTGGCACGTCCGCCATCATTCGACGCTGCGCCATCGCTCGCTGTTGTTGTCGAATCCGACTTTTAACATGCGGGTCGCCTTCGCTTTCTTTATGCTCATCACGGATCTCCTGCTTGGTCATCCGTAATTTTTTGATGTGACTCCAAATCTGCCAGAACACATCGAAAGCGACCATCGGGACGAGGCCGACGATAACCAAAAAACCGCAAATTACCATGAGATTTAATGCATTTCCCAGCGCCGCGATCGGAGGTTCCGAGATCAGATGCAATATTTTTGGCCAGTTATAGATCAAAAACCAAGATGTTATGACTCCAACCATCACCGATTTTAAAATGGCCTTGAATAGTTCAGCCAACGATTGAGCCGAAAACAGTCTCTTTAATCCTGAAATCGGATCTAATTTCTTAAAATCAACTTTTAACGACTTGGTGCTGAATAAAGCCCCACCCAATAACATCGGCGCCGATAACGCGACCAGAACACATCCAAGCATGATGGGAATGAGCGCAGAAACCGCCTGCTGCAATAATATCCCGACATAGCGCAACATCTGACGATCGTCACCGATCGTGTCATGATTGAAAGACAGCCCCTCGCTAACCATGCCCCCCAGCTTATTAGCCATCGACTCCCCGCCCATCCATAGGATGGCCAATCCCGCCACCATCATTAGAATTGACGTTAATTCACGGGAACGGGGTATCTGGCCTTCTTCACGCGCCTTCTCCTCTTTATGGGGCGTGGGGGATTCTGTTTTTTCCAGATCGCTATCTTCAGCCACCGTATCGTTCCTGTTATTTCTCTTGGGATAGGAATTTGCTGCCTAGCATGACAAATGCGGGAGATTTTTATGGCTGGAACAACGGGAGAAACCTGCGCTTCTTTAACGGATAGTCCATCGTCGAGGAAAAGAGGAGAAACTCGCTATTTATGCCCACACAGGTGGACATAAATAGTTGAGGTAAAGAGATTTTATGAAATAAAACCAAGAAAGCGAGCCATCTTTTCTTTCTTGGGTCATGCAGTACGACACTAAAAGCCGAGGCTATCCAGAAGATCGTCAACCTGATCCTGATTCGACACAATGCCTGCGGCATTCTTATCCACCTGCGGACCATTTAACAAACCGTCATTCTGACGTTTAGGCGCGTCTGGTTTTTCAGGGATGTTTTCCAACAGAACCATCAGCAACTGCTTCTCGATTTCCTGTATAACATCCATCATGCGCTTGATGACCTGGCCAGTAAGATCCTGGAAGTCCTGAGCCATCATAATTTCCAGCAGTTGCGCATTGGTAAACGAAGTATGCTGCGGAACCTCTTCAAGATAATTGCGCGTATCCGTCACCAATTCACGGGCGTCAGCCAGTTCGATCGGGTTTTCAAACCATTGATCCCAACGGACTTTCAACGATTTAGCGTCAGTTTCCAACTGGTTCTGGCGCGGTTGCGCGGCTTCAACGCAACTAAGCGCCCTTTCTGCCGCCTGAGCCGTCATCTGAACGACGTAATCAAGGCGATCACGAGCATCAGGAATCGCCTCTGCGGCCTCTGCAATGGCATTATCCAACCCTAGCTCACGCAGACTGTCACGCAGCATACGGGTTAACTGCCCAATACGAGAAATAATCTCAGTTGCCGATGCAGTATCACTGACAGACGGCATTGGATGAGAATGTGGCGTCATAAGATCCCCTTACATACCCAGTTTTTCGAAAATCTTGCTCAGCTTTTCTTCCAGGGTAGCAGCAGTAAATGGTTTAACTACATAGCCACTGGCGCCAGCCTGCGCAGCAGCGATAATGTTCTCTTTCTTAGCTTCTGCGGTTACCATCAATACAGGGAGCTTTGAGAGCGAGCCGTCTGCACGGATTGTCTGCAACAATTCCAAACCATCCATATTGGGCATATTCCAGTCAGAAATGACGAAATCGAAAGCGCTAGTACGAAGTTTATTCAGCGCATCAGCCCCATCTTCTGCCTCTTCTACATTATTAAAGCCCAGTTCCTTCAGTAGGTTGCGGACAATACGGCGCATTGTCGAAAAATCATCCACCACTAAAAATCTGAGTTCTTTATCGGCCATACCTACTCCTAAAATATTAATTTGCTCACCGAGAGCTGCTTATATACGTAATGCCTGTCCGGCAGAGATTTGTACCAGCATTCGCTGACTAACCTGGTGTAAATCCACCACTTCGTCGACGCCCCCCATCGCGATAGCCTCGCGTGGCATACCGAACACCACGCAACTTGCTTCGTTTTGCGCCAGGGTATAAGCGCCGGCTTGATGGAGCTCCAACATACCGGCCGCTCCGTCGTTTCCCATTCCTGTAAGGATCACTCCTACAGCATTACGTCCGGCAAACTGCGCAACCGAACGAAATAATACATCAACCGATGGACGATGGCGGTTGACAGGGGGACCATCATTCAAACGTACCTGATAGTTTGCACCACTACGCGCCAACTCAAGATGACGTGCGCCAGGCGCAATATACGCATGGCCCGGCAATACGCGCTCCCCATCTTCGGCCTCTTTCACCGTGATCTGACATAATTTATTCAGTCGCTCAGCAAAAGACTTGGTGAATCCCGGCGGCATATGTTGAGTAATCAATAAAGCCGGACTTGTCGGCGGCAAGGGTTGCAGAACATGTCGTATCGCTTCCGTTCCCCCCGTTGATGCGCCAATTGCGATCAATTTTTCACTACTCAGCAACGGCATATGCTGAATGATCTTCGTCGGCTCTGTTGTCGAACTACGCTGAGGCAACCTGGCCTTTGCAGCCATGCGTATCTTTTCTGCAATCAGTTCACTGTAAGCCAACATGCCTTCACGAATACCTAACTGCGGTTTCGTGACGAAATCAATGGCCCCGAGTTCCAGAGCCCGCAACGTAATTTCAGACCCCTTCCCCGTCAAAGAAGACACCATAACAACCGGCATTGGACGCAGACGCATTAATTTCTCTAAAAAATCCAACCCGTCCATTCGCGGCATTTCGACATCCAGCGTTAAGACCTGTGGATTAAATTTTTTAATTAAGTCACGGGCAACTAAGGGATCTGGAGCAGTGGCAACCACCTCCATATCTGGATGGCTATTAATTATTTCAGTCATGATCTGACGCATAAGGGCAGAATCATCAACACATAATACTTTAATTTTGCTCATTATCTTTCCTTAGCCAGACCATAAACAGTTTGTCCACGCAAATAAAATTCCCGACTGATCTGACTGAAATTTTCTGAATGTCCGGCAAATAACAAACCGCCCGGTTTAAGCAGCGGAACAAATCGGCGTAGAATACGTTCCTGCGTCTCTTTATCAAAATAAATCATAACATTACGACAAAAAATCGCGTCAAATGGTCCAGGAATAGACCATTCTGGCGCCAACAGATTCAATTGCTGGAAATGCACCATCGACGCCAGCTCCGGGCGGACCCGTACAAGTCCGCTATGCGGCCCGGTGCCTCGCAAAAAGAATCGCTGCAACTGCTGTGGAGAGAGTGAACGTAACTCCTCCTGTCGATATATTCCCGCGGTTGCTTTTTCCAACACCTGAGTATCAATGTCGCTGGCCCACACCTGGCATCCACTGACACGATTGCCCAATACCTCTGCAAGCGTCATGGCCAGGGAATAAGGTTCCTCACCTGTCGAAGCGGCCGTACTCCAAATGGTGTAGCCATTCGGCCGTTTACTGGCATGCTCAGCTAAAATGGGAAAATGGTGGGCCTCCCGAAAAAAAGCGGTCAAATTGGTGGTAAGTGCATTAATAAAGGCCTGCCACTCCGCGCTATTAGGATCAGACTCCAATAGTGCCAGATATTGGCCAAAGTCATTTATTCCGAGCAAACGCAAACGCCTGACCAAGCGGTTATACACCATTTCCCTTTTGTGATCGGCCAGCACGATACCGGCGCGTTGGTATATTAATTGACTAATACGTCGGAAATGCACATCCGACAGCGGCAATCTATCAACCATCTGCGTCAGGATTGATGCAGATCCGGGGCGATTTTGCGATGGTATACTTTTCATATCAAACCGCTCGAATATCGAATATTGTTATGGCTTTTTCCAATCTGGCTTTCCTTTATATAGCTATCACAGGTTTTTAGTTGTAGTTTCATTATGTTTTTTAACAACAGCATTAAAAACTGAGTTATATGTTAATAAAACTTATCATTTGTCCGACAGCGAACGAATGAGAATAGCTACGATGTCAAAGCCCGTTGTTATGTTATGGCGCCCTTCTTAGACAGGTGCTGAGTGCTCTATTCGCCTTGTAACTTAAAACGTTTCCCAATTGACTGATGACGGTTCGGCTTTGGCCTTTGTATTCACGGTCGCAGGCTTCGTTAATAGCGGCGACAAAGATTTTGCCTGCGCCGTTCCTCCCGGAACACGCCCCGTTGCGCCACCCACATCAGACAAACGGAAGACGGCCACCGCCTGACTCAGAATATTCGCCTGCTCCTCCAGAGCGGCGGATGCCGCAGCGGACTCTTCCACCAACGATGCATTCTGTTGCGTGACGCGATCCATTTCAGTCACTGCCTGTCCCACCTGATCGATGCCCTTGCTCTGCTCGTCAGAGGCTGAAGCGATCTCGGCCATAATATCGGTCACCCGCAACACCGCGCTGACGATTTCCGCCATTGTTTCACCCGCACTCTCCACCAGTACGGAACCGTCTTCCACGCGGCTGACAGAATCATCGATCAGCGACTTGATTTCTTTTGCCGCCTGAGCGCTGCGCTGCGCCAGACTGCGCACCTCGCCCGCGACCACAGCAAACCCGCGCCCCTGCTCTCCCGCTCGCGCAGCCTCCACCGCCGCATTCAGCGCCAGAATGTTGGTCTGGAACGCAATGCTGTCGATAACATTGGTAATATCGGCAATTTTCTGCGAACTTCCAGAGATGTTGTGCATCGTTGTCACAACGTTATCCACCACCTTGCCGCCTTTCTGCGCGATTTCCGACGCGCTCAGGGCCAGTTGACTGGCCTGACGGGCATTTTCGGCGTTCTGTTTAACCGTGGCCGTCAGCTGTTCCATGCTGGCCGCCGTTTCTTCCAGTGACGATGCTTGCTGCTCGGTACGGGAAGAAAGGTCGTTGTTACCCGCGCTGATTTCTGTTGCGCCGGCATAAATAGCATCCGCGCCCTGTCGAACGGTATGCACAGTCGCGGCCAGTTCGTTTTGCATATGACGCAGGCTGTCCGCCAGCACGCCAATTTCATTTTGACGGTGAATGTCCGTCCGCCGGGTCAAATCGCCGGTAGCGATACGGCGAATATGCTCAATAATGTTGTTGAGCGGACGAATCAGCATGTGCTGGCTGCCTATCCATGCTAATAACGCCAGCGACACCATCAGTACCAGCGCCGTTCCCAACGCCCATAGGGATGAAATATAAGACCGATCGTTTCGCTCTAATTCTATTTTGTAGAGGCGGTCGGTAACATCCCGGTAATCATAGTAAGCGCTTTCAAACTTATCTTGAAAACCCTGCGTAGGCTGATCGAGAAATTTTTGTAACTCATTGGTATATAGGAATTGGATCAGCTCATTCAGTGCCGTACGATAGGCTTGATAGCTTTCCCTGACCGATTTGACGACTACCGGCTCCAGATTAAGCGACTCGGCTATCTTTTCGTAATTTTGGAAACGGCTGTCAGCGTTTTCCAGCAGCGGCTTGGCCTGGTTAACAAGTTCAATCGCGGCGCTGTTGGACGTGCCATTTTCATTTGCCTGAAGCATACGCGATGAAGCACGGCTCAGCGTAATACGAGTCTGCAACAAAAACGACCACGTCGCGTCCAGCTCAGCCTTTTGTTTATCAATCACCTGTGCCTTGCTAAAGGTATCCCGATCATTTTTCAGCGCATTAAAAAATAAGCCGCCTGAAACAAGCTGCAGCGCAACAAAAAGCACTAACACCAGCATTAAACTGGTAACAACTTTTATTCGATTTAACATCTCAACCCTTTCATGCGGCACATTTGCCTATATCAACGGCATAATTATGTGATTCTTGTTATTTTTTTATCACTTCCCACGCAGAGAAATAATGTGAAGAAACAGTTGGGCCGCCGATCGGCAACCCAGAAAAGATTTAATCAAGATTTAATAACGCTATCGACTAATGCCATCTCTTCACTGCTGAGAAGTTTTTCAATATCAACGAGGATTAACATCCTCTCACCTAACGACCCTAATCCGGTCAGATACTCGGTTGACAAAGTAACAGCGAACTCAGGCGCGGGACGAATTTGATCGGCGGTCAATGAAAGTACATCAGACACGCCGTCGACAACAATACCCACGACTCTCTGTCCCAGATTCAGTACTATAACGACAGTATTTTCATCATAATCCACTTCTTGTTGAGCGAATTTAATACGCAAATCAACAATGGGAACAATAACGCCACGCAGATTAGTCACACCTTTAATAAAGGAAGGCGTATTAGCAATACGGGTTACCTGATCATAACCACGAATTTCTTGTACCTTTAAAATATCTACCCCGTACTCTTCGTCACCCAGTGTAAAAATCAGGAACTCCTGTCCTACAGTTTCACCGGCTAGTTTCGTGACGTTTGCAAGTCCAGTCATGTTTTTCACCCTTTAATCAATCAACTCTTTGTTTTGTTATTTAAGCAGCAGTTTCAACCACGCGCTTCTCACGATTAAGCGCCGGCAACGCAGAAACATCCACAATCAGCGCAACACTACCGTCGCCCAAAATAGTAGCGGCAGAAACACCTGGCACCTTGCGATAATTACTTTCTAAATTCTTGACGACAACCTGGTGCTGTCCAATCAGCTGATCCACCAACAGTGCGTAACGACGGCCCGCGCTTTGCAAAATGACAACGATGCCTTGAGTCGCCTCGGTTTTAGCGCCATCCACATCAAAAATGTGATACAGCTCAACCAATGGTAAATACTCACCGCGAACTTGCAGTACACGCTCGCCACCCGCCAACGGATACAAATCTTCCGCCTGCGGCTGCAATGACTCCATGACGGCATTAAGCGGCAAGATAAACACTTCATTACTCACCTTGACGGACATACCATCAAGGATAGCCAGCGTTAATGGCAACAGAATACGAATCGTTGTTCCTTTGCCAGCCTGGAAATGAATTTCTACGTGTCCGCCCATTTCCTGGATATTACGTTTAACCACATCCATACCAACGCCACGACCGGAAACATCCGTTACTTTCTCTGCCGTTGAAAAGCCCGGAGCAAAAATGAGCATGCCGACATCTTCATCAGACATGTTATCATTTACAGCCAATCCCTGAGAAAGCGCCTTGGCCAAAATCCTCTCACGATTAAGCCCCGCACCGTCATCCACAACCTCAATGCAGATATTCCCTCCCTGATGTTCCGCTGACAGCGTCAGATTACCTACCGCTGATTTCCCCGCTGCAATTCGTTTTTCTGGTGACTCGATACCATGATCCAGACTGTTGCGAACCAGGTGCGTAAGCGGGTCAATAATACGTTCGATAAGACTCTTATCCAGTTCGGTCGAACTTCCCTGAAGTGTCAGTTCTACCTGCTTATCTAACTTGGCGGCAAGGTCGCGAACCAGACGCGGGAATCGGCTGAATACATATTCCATCGGCATCATACGAATAGACATAACCGACTCTTGCAGGTCACGAGCGTTACGCTCCAACTGCCCCATGCTATTCAGCAAGTCGCCATGTGCGACCGGATCAAGTTCACTTGAACGTTGCGCCAACATTGACTGAGTGATAACCAGCTCGCCAACCAGGTTGATTAACTGATCAACCTTTTCTACCGCTACACGAATACTGGTATCGCCTGCCTTGGTTCGATTTTTGGCGGGCTCTGGCGCTGCGGCATGCAATTTAGGCGCGGTAGCAGGCACCGCGGTCAGCGGTGCAGAAGCGGGGGCAACGTCTGCCACGGGGACTTCATCAGGTACATCCTCAGCAACCGGAGCAGCAGACTTGCTTGCAGAAACAGGATGAAAATTGATTTGTTCCTGTTCAAGAACAAAGCACAACACCGCGCAGATGTCGTCTTCGCTTTCAGTAGTTACCAGGGTAACTTCAACGCTGGTTTCTGTCTGATAGGGATCTTTCACCGTCCCCAGATTACCGAGTTCTTCCAGCATCTGAGGAATTTCCTGAGATTTCAAACCCGTGAGCTCAATCCGCATCTCACCTGTTCCTGCGCTGACCGCCGGCGTATCGGACACGGAGTCCTGCTCAGCTGTTATCGCAGACTGGCCTTGAGCCGCATTGCTTTCAGCCTGGGACTCTAATGCCAGTTGGCGCAGAGCCTGACAGATATACTCAAAGCTCTCGGCATTGGGTTCCTGTGCGGTTTTGTAAGCGTCCAACTGATCCTGCATAATGTCTTTTGTTTCCAGAAACAGGTTGATGATATCAGTGCTGAGACGCATTTCGCCGCGCCTAGCACCATCTAGTAAGTTTTCTAAAAGATGAGTGGTTTCCTGTAAAACGCTAAAGCCGAATGTTCCTGCGCCTCCTTTTATTGAGTGAGCCGCCCGGAAGATGGCATTCATTTGTTCCGTATCTGGTGCCTGGGGATCTAACAGCAATAGGTGCTGCTCCATATCCGCCAGTAATTCGTCTGCTTCATCAAAAAATGTTTGATAGAAAGCACTCATATCCATGCTCACGTGGTCACCTCTCCTGTGAATCGTGGCTTATTGGGAAGGCGTCGCCTGACTGTCCGGCGCAGCAGGCAACGCAGTCGTCGGCTGTTGACGCTTTGGAGCAGGAACTCCGTTAACGGGTTGCGGCGGAGTTTCACCACTTCCACTGGTATTATTACTATTTTCGGCAGACGGCGTGGTAGGTTTAGGATTTTCCAACTCCATATTTTGTAAATTTTCCACTTTGTCTATATTTACCGCGTTACTTTCGGCATTTTCGACTTCAATATCCTTTTGCGCTTGCTTGTTAAGAACCAATAAACTAATACGCCGGTTAATTGCTTCATTACCGTCTCTGGCTTGTTTCAGCCCCATCGTCTCCGCCATACCGACAACCCTGAGCACTTTGCCCTCGGATAAACCTCCGATAAGTAACTCCCTGCGTGAAGCATTGGCGCGATCGGCAGACAGTTCCCAGTTGCTGTAACCTCGTTCACCCATGGCGTATTGGACATCATCCGTGTGGCCGGAAATACTTAGTTTATTCGGAATATCATTCAAGATTGGGGCGATTGCCCGCAGAATATCCCGCATATAAGGTTCGACCTGGGCACTCCCCGTCTTAAACATCGGACGATTTTGACTATCAATAATTTGGATACGCAAGCCTTCGTCAATCATTTCAATTAATAAGTGAGGACGCAGCGCGCGTAACCTTGGGTCAGCCTCAATAAGCTGGTCAAGTCTTTCCCGCAACTTATTCAAACGAATCTCATCCATCTTTTCGTCAACCGAATCCATTTTAATGGTCTTTTTCACCTCGCCGTCCAGTTGGGTCGGATCATCGCCGCCTCCTGGAATCGGGCTGGAACTCTCGCTCATTTTAGAGCCGGTTGACAGTGCAACTTTTAACGGCGTCCGAAAATATTCAGCAATCTGTACCAACTGGGACGGCGTAGAAATGGCAATCAGCCACATCACCAGAAAAAGCGCCATCATTGCAGTCATAAAATCGGCGTAGGCGATTTTCCAGGAGCCACCATGATGTCCACCGTGTCCTGACTTACGCTTTTTGCGAATAATGGGATGCTGATGTTTCATTCGTTACTGTCCGAAGCCTTCGCCGCCGGCGCTTTAACCTGACGGATATGCTCTTCCAGTTCGGTAAAGGAAGGCCGCTCCGTGGAATACAAGGTCTTACGGCCGAATTCGACAGCGATTTGCGGCGCGTAGCCGTTAAGACTGGAAAGCAATGTTACTTTCACGCATTGAAGTATTTTGATTTTTTCAGCGCTTTTCTGGCGCAGCAGCGCGGCCAGTGGCGACACAAAACCGTAGGCCAACAAAATCCCCAGAAAAGTTCCGACCATCGCGTGAGCGATCATCATCCCAAGTTCAGCAGCCGGGCGGTCAACATAAGCCAGTGAGTGAACAACCCCCATTACAGCGGCAACGATACCAAACGCAGGCAAGCCATCCCCCATCTGGTTCAGGGCACCTGCCGGCACCTCGCACTCATGCTCAAGCGTTTCTATCTCTTCATCCATCAGCGTTTCAATTTCAAACGCGTTCATGTTGCCGCTCACCATCAGGCGGAGATAATCGGTGATGAATTCGACAAGATTGCTGTCCGACAAAATTTTGGGATAACTCGAGAAGATTTCGCTCTCTTTGGGGTTATCAATATCAAACTCGAGCGAAAGCATGCCCTGCTGCCGCGATTTGGCCATCAGACGGAAAAGCAACGCCATCAAATCCATATATAATACTCTGTTATATTTGGATTTTTTAAACAGCGTCGGCAGCGCTTGCATCGTGGCTTTTATCGCTTTGCCATTGTTGCCAACGATAAAGGCCCCGACGGCCGCGCCGCCGATGATTAACAGTTCAGAAGGCTGATAAAGTGCCCCCAAAGCCCCACCGACAATGAGATAGCCACCGAGTACCGAGCCCACGATTACGATATAACCCAATATGACCAGCACAAGTATTCCTTACAATTAAAAAGGTGGGCGGAAAATGAGGTAAACGCGCAGCGTATGTAGCCAGAAATTACTTGAGGAGAAACCTATCACTGCCTTAAATAACAAACAGTGATAGATTCACAAATCGCTACCAGGCTCAGACTGCGTGTTTTACCTGTTCATCCAGCAGTTGAGGTATTATATCGGCAAGATTTTGCGAAAGTTTACGCCTTTTTACTGCTCTGGAGGGTGGTTGGCACAGGCTACAAACAAAACTGTTTTTAGGCTGATGCGCGTGGGTGATAAACATACCATTACAGCAGTTACATCCTGAAAGCTGCAACATACCACTGTCAACAAATCGAACCAGTGTCCATGCTCGCGTTAAAGCCAGTAACGGTGAATCGTTTTGCGGCGAACATTGCTCCAAATAAAGGCGATAGGATTTTATTACTGCTTCGACACCGCTGCACTGCCCATTCTTTAGCAAAAAACTGTAGGCATTATAAAACATTGATGAATGAATATTCTGTTCCCAGGTCATAAACCAATCGGTTGAAAAAGGTAACATTCCCTTTGGAGGAGGACTTCCTCTAAGTTCTTTATAAAGTTTAATTAAGCGTCCACGGCTTAACTGCGTTTCACTTTCCAACATCTGCAAACGAGCCCCGAGCGAAATGAGCTCCATCGCCAACTGGATGTCTTTCGCTTCTTGAACAATACTTTTCTCCGCCATTACTATGCCCTTTTCTTAGGCAGGTTTTCTTCTTTCGAAGTTAACTGTTGTAATAAGTGACTCGACAACAAAATTCCCGTGTGAATCTGTTGCAGATCGTCCACACGTGACTCTTGAGTCAAGAGTTTGATTGTATTGTGATCATTGAAGCGGAAATGGCATATCAGTTGATTAGTTTCTGCTAATTTCACCATTTGCGGCAAAGTCAGTTGCATCAGCATATCAGCCATTGCTTCGTCAATGCCCAAACGAAACATCGCAGACGCTTTTTCGTCATTAATTAAGCGTTGTGCAAGTAACAAATAAGACAGATTAATGTCATAAATGTGTTTGAGTAATTCAGAGGTACCCATATTTCCCACCCCGATAGGCTATGTTTAAAACATAAGTTAGGTGATAGACCTTATCGCCCAGTACAAAAATCACTCTCCATTGATGGCATAAAAAACTATCAGTGCCAGTGCCGATTATTACATTCACATTACTTAATTAGGACAGTAACATCGCTTACTGCTGCCAGCTTTATACATTTTCCTGAGAATCCATTCTTCCTTACTTCTTGGAATCCATAACGGAAATCACTCCCATCCAAAGTATAGGATTAATCCTAAAACAGAGCAACTGTACCGCCTAATCCGTAGCACATACAACGCGAGCGAGTAGTGATTTTGATGATTATGTGATGTAGATCACATTTTTGAAAGCGTTGTGTGCGATTTTTCATCTGGTAAGAGCTCTCAAATGCACTTTTTTTATTCAAAAAACGGCATTAAATATTACATAACATGTCACAAATAATATGATAGAGAAAAAAAATTACAGCTATATGAATGATAGTTAAGAGGATTTATAAGCATCACAGCATTCCATATGACCTTTAAGGTTTACATTTCTTACTTATAATTTATGTTTTTAACCAAATGATTTCTTTCAATAAGTGTTGAAATGATTTTCAGCAATCTTTTATCAGACTGAGAATTCAGCGGTTTGCTCACAAATCATGCTAAGCGGAACACCTGAGATGAGTTCTTTACTGAAGGTGACGAAATTCCAAACCTCGCCCGGTATACTCACGATCTGATTAGCTTAAGCGACAGCGCTGCAAAACAACGCGGTAGGGAAGAATGAAGTCCAAATCTCACCCAGAGAACCTGGCTACATCGAGTTTGGCAGGAATGAACTTAATTTCCGTTCTGACACATAGATGAGAGCGGTGATGTTTGAGAATGAAAGTAATAATCTTTATTGTTATTAATAATGAACATTAATCAGAACTTTATATTACAATTAATTTACGGCTTTCTTGATAATTTAACTGACTGATTAAATCCCGCTGCAAACCAATATGAACAATGTCGCTACTAAAATGTCCTTATTCGCAATTAACATTGAAATAATACACAGGATGAAAACACTCAGAAATCAAATGCTGCGATCATACCTGATGGATAATATTCGGGTATCCAAATTTTAATAAAAGCAGAGGGCGACATTATTCCATCAGTGAGCAATTATTAGTCTATGATTCTTGGTTTTGACATTCGTTCTTCATATATCGTCGAGGCGGAAAAATACAGTAAAGACAACATAGCCTTATCTCCGCATTGTTAATCGCATTATTTATTAAAAATTCATTAAATAACAACTAATTATATCAAAGCAACGCTAAAAAAAAGCGGCAAAAATAAACCGGATACTCAGCAAAAACCTATCTTTATAAGACAACGCTGTGCGCAATAGGTAACAATTCATAGCCACATTTGATTACAGGGTAAGCGCTTTCCAAAAGCAAACAACCTAATGTCGTGACAAAAATGACTTTTTTTAAACCTCTACGGTGCAATTTTCTCAAAATTCTCTCTAGCTGAAAATAAACTAAGCATAATATAGGATCATAAAATATGATCGGGATCACATTGAATGGTATTAAGCTTTACCAGAATAGGTCGGTTATATTTTACATTAAAGATTTTGAACAGAATTTATCGGCTCTACAAACGTCCCGTCTTTACTCTCAACCTCATTAAAAAACCAAATACCCGCGGGGTAATCCTTAAGCGATACGAGATACATCGTCCCTTCCTGAAACGCTTCAATCTCCAGAACCACGCCTTCCCGCCTCACTTCCCCATCTGTTTTTACTGTCACTAAATCATTAATTTTCATTATCTTTATCTCAATAAAAGTACATCAAAAGTTCATAGTGGTATTAGTCGAAACGCCAAAAGCTGCGGCTTACGCTCTAATTGAGCGGCTCAGAGAAAAAATTCAGGATCACCGCATCTACCCCAAAATGGCGAAACAGTAGCAACCACCATCAACGCAGGCTCGCCCTCTACAGCGGACATCTTAATTATGAGTGCCTGATTATATCTGCTGACGACGCATTTTATAAGGTTTAGCCAATGGTCGATACGAATTGAATATGCACCAGAATGATGACCTGTTGAGCAACTAAAACCCCTGCTAATCGGCCCGCTTATGCGGCCTTGTTCAAATTTTTATCAGACTCACCCTGCTAGTATCAATTTTGCTAAGCCACAAGCCCAAGCTATGGTACACCTTCGACTGATAAGCATGAACATCAACAACACAGCGTGCTTGAAATCCTTTATAGTCCTATTCGGCATTCAACTCAAATGAGGGATAAGCATTGCAGCGGCAACCCGTATCATCATCAAGGATTCGTTCGATTGGCTATGACCCAGAGAATCGTATTCTTGAAATTGAATTTCAAAATAAAGAGATCTATCAATATGTTGATGTTTCTGAGCGCACCTATAGGAAATTTATTTCTGATGCAGTGGTGTCAAAAGGCCGTTTCTTCGATGGGGTGATAAAAAACAAATTTTTATGTCGCAGGATCAACTAATCGTCTGTAGACATCAGATCGGTTCACTAATCAAACTCCCCATTCAAATCACATTATGCCAATAAACTTGGGTGATTTTCAGTATGCCACCAATGGATAGTAAGGTATTACCTCCATCTGAATCATTTTTGATTAAAAGTTGAACAACTTATCCAGACTGAGACAGACCTGCCGGAAGCGTCTCGATTTGTTAAAACCTTTTCATATCGGTTTTTTCACCACCGATGACTGGGGCTGCTACACACGAGAAATAGCGTCAGAAAAACACCTGACAGGTAAGATATTTACACAGCGAATTGAGCGGCATAACCTTAATTTACGCATTCACATCAAACGTCTGGCAAGGAAAACCATCTGCTTTTCCCGCTCATTTGAAATAGATGACAGCGTCATCGCCGCTTACATTGAAAACCCCCCTTACAACGCATTTGAGTCACAACCAAATAACGAAACCTATCATTTTCCGGCCACACATCCGCTTCAGGCGGGGCGGAAAAGAGTGAGCGCGTTGTGATCTAATAAATAGACGACCGGTCTATTTTTTTCTATACTTTCAACATGACCAGAACAAATAAAGCGACACTCACTCGCCAGCATATCCTCGACACCGGACGCAAACTCGTACTGCACAGGGGTTTTGTCGGGGTAGGCCTCAAGACGATCCTTGACGCCTGCAACGTTCCCAAAGGCTCGTTCTATCACTACTTCCCTTCTAAGGAAGCCTTTGGCTGCGCGCTACTGGAGGAGTATGTCCGCGACTATGAACAGCGTCTGGACGTGCTGTTGGCACCCGATTCGCGCAGTGGCCGCGAACGCCTGATGCGCTATTGGATGGCGTGGATTGATGACCCGTTGCTGGGCGGCTGGGCCGAACACTGTCTGGTGGTCAAGCTGGCCGCCGAGGTAGCGGATCTGTCCGAGGACATGCGCTTCATCCTGTGCGAGGGGGTAACGCGGCTGATCGCCCGCATCGCGGCAACGGTGGAGGACGGGCAGCGCGACGGCTCGTTGCTGCCTGCGCTGGCGCCGGAGACGACCACGCAGACCCTGTACCAGCTCTGGCTGGGGGCGGCGCTGCTATCCAAACTCGGCCAGAACAAAGCCCCCTTGCATCAGGCACTGGTCGCAACTGAATTACTATTGCCTCATCCAGAGGCAGTGCAGGCGGCTGAGCCAACGGCCAGCACGTCTTTACCCAATATCTGAGGAATTGATATGAACGTCTTAATCGTCCTGACTTCTCATGACCGTCTCGGTAACACGGGAAAGAAAACCGGCTTCTGGCTGGAGGAATTCACCGCGCCTTACTATGTGTTCAAAGACGCGGGTGCCAACATCACGTTGGTCTCGCCGCTGGGCGGCCAGCCGCCACTGGAGCCAAAGAGTAACGAAGCCGATGCGCAGACCGCATCGACCGAGCGTTTCCGTAACGACCCGCAAGCACAGACAGCGCTGGCCAATACCGGCAAGCTGGCTGACGTGAACGCCGATGATTTCGACACGGTATTTTATCCGGGCGGTCACGGCCCACTCTGGGATCTCGCGGAAAACGCCGACTCCATTGCATTGATAGAAACGGTTGCACGTGCGGGAAAACCTCTTGGTTTGGTCTGTCATGCGCCAGGCGTACTGCGTCACGTCCGTGCAGCCGACGGTCAGCCGCTGATCAAAGGTCGTAAGGTTACCGGTTTTTCCAATAGCGAAGAAGCCGCGGCGCAATTGACCGATGTCGTCCCGTTTCTAATCGAAGACGAATTCCGGCAACTCGGCGGTCTGTATGAAAAAGGCGCCGACTGGCAACCTTACGTTGTCACAGACGGTCACCTGATTACCGGCCAGAACCCTGCCAGTTCCGAAGCGGCGGCCGAGGCACTTCTCAAGCAACTGGCTTAAGCGGCAAACTTATTTACTTGGAGTTACCTATGAATTCCCCAATTACCGCCGCCTCCCTGACAGAGACAGTGGCTACCATGAAATTGGCTCACGTGCAGGACGGGCCGGCCTGCGCTGAGCTGCGCCACGATCGGCTGGAGCGCGCCGTACAGTTGCTGACGCAGCACCATCATGAGCTGGAAGCCGCGATCACTGCCGACTACGGCCATCGCAGCGCCTATCAGACTCTGATGGCCGATATACTGGCGCCAATCCGCTCGCTTCGCAATGCGCAGGCGCATCTGACCCAGTGGATGATGCCGGATGAACAACCTGCGCCGGGACCCGGTATGCAGGCGCGGGTGACGTATCAGCCGCTGGGCGTCGTCGGTATCATCAGTCCGTGGAACTTCCCGCTTAATCTGGCTTTTTGTCCATTGGCCGGCGTATTCGCCGCGGGTAATCGCGCGTTGATCAAGCCTTCGGAACTGACCCCGCGCACGGCTGAATTGCTGGCCGATTTGATCGGCCGTTACTTCGATCCGCTGGAACTGACTACCGTGCTCGGCGATGCTGACGTCGGTGCCGCATTCAGCGCGCAAGCCTTCGACCACCTGGTATTTACCGGCAGCACCAGCATCGGCCGGCACGTGATGCGCGCGGCGGCCGAGAATCTGGTGCCGGTCACGTTGGAACTGGGCGGTAAATCGCCGGTGCTGGTGGATACCGATGCCGATATACCGATGGCCGTTGAGCGTATATTGACCGTCAAAACCTTCAACGCCGGGCAGATTTGTATGTCTCCAGACTACGTACTGCTGCCGGAGCAGGCCCGCGACGCTTTTGTGGCGCACGCACGCCGCTTTATGGCCCGAACGTTCCC
This sequence comes from Brenneria rubrifaciens, assembly GCF_005484945.1. NCBI lineage: Bacteria > Pseudomonadati > Pseudomonadota > Gammaproteobacteria > Enterobacterales > Pectobacteriaceae > Brenneria > Brenneria rubrifaciens. Next base: position 1,422,446 of record NZ_CP034035.1, on the reverse strand, counting down.
GACGCTACAGGACAACCCGGATTACACCGCTATTATTAGCGAACGTCATTTCCAACGATTGCAGAGATTACTGGAGGATGCTCGCGCCAAAGGCGCCACGCTGGTAGGGCTGGAGCCGGAAGGCGAAGCCAACGCCGAGCGCGTAGCCCGCAAGCTGGCGCCGACGCTGGTGCTGGATGTTACCGATCAAATGCAAGTGATGCAGGAGGAGATCTTCGGGCCGGTCCTGCCTCTCAAAACGTACCGGAATACCGCTGAAGCGCTGGACTACATCAACGCGCATCCGCGGCCGTTGTCCGCCTACTACTTCGGCCAGGATACGGCCCGGCAGCAGTGGTTCAGCGAGCGCACCACGTCCGGCGCGCTGGTCGTCAACGATGTCATGACCCACGCTACGATTGAATCCGTACCGTTCGGCGGCGTTGGGGCATCCGGTATCGGCGCCTATCACGGCATCTATGGTTTCCGCCGTTTCAGTCATGCCAAAGCGGTGGTGGTGCAGAGTCTCGGCGGCGAGTCCAATTTACCCATGCGAGCGCCTTATGCTGACAACCTGACCCAGGTAACAGCCTTGTTAACTGATTGAATCTGACGTCGCGCCGCCATTCCCAACGGATTGGCGGCTTTGTTTTAATATCCATCAAATGACCGGATAAAAATGGTGACGTCGCACCAAGTCAATCAACCCCATTCAATTCGCATGCTTACGGCAATGACGTGAGGTTAGCGAGGCGATTTATCCAGCACGCCGTGAATGGCGGTGGCCAATTCGTTAATTTCGAATTTTGCCACATACGCATCCGCGCCCACATTGCGAACATGATCTTCGTTTGCACTGCCGGACAGCGAAGAGTGGATAATCACGGGAATATTTTTTAGAAAATCATCGCGTTTGATGTTCCGCGTCAGCGTAAAGCCATCCATCTCCGGCATTTCCAAATCGGTTAATACAAACCCAATCTTGTCCGAAATCGGTTTGCCTTCTGACTGTGCCGCTTGCGCCATCGCCTTGATTTTATTCCAGGCTTCCTGTCCGGTGATATGCATGCTGTAAGGAATAGACATCATATTCAGACCCTGTTCAAGCAGCGAACGGGCGACTTTGGAATCTTCCGCTACAATGGCGACCGCCCCCGGCTTCATCAAATATTTGTTTTCTTCCACATTCTCGATTCGGATATCACGATCGACCGGTATGATGTCATGCAGAATTTGTTCTACATCCAGCACCAGCGCCAGACGGTTACTTGCATTATCGTTGTCAAGGCGAGCAATACTTGTGATATAGCTGCTGCTCGCACCAGACTCTGCGGCAAGGACCTGACTCCAGTCAAGACGGACGATATCGTCCACGGTTTCCACGGCAAAGGCCTGAGTACTGCGCGCATATTCCGTCACAAGAAGAATGTTGAGTCCGGTAGCGGGCACACAGCCTGCCACCGCAGGGAGGTCAATAACGGGGATGATTTGCCCGCGAATGTTCACCATGCCAAGCATGGGTGACTTCATACCTGCCGCCTTGGTCAATGAAGGCATAGGAACGATTTCGCGAAGCTTAAACACATTGATTCCGAAGAACTCAGATTGTTCATCATTTGATGCGGAAGGCGCTGCCCCCAATCGGAACAATAAGAGTTCAAACTTGTTAGCTGAGGTGAGGTTGGTTCTTTCCTCAATCTCTTTTTGAAAATTATCCATGCTTTCCTCAATGCGAATAAAATAATGATTGATATGCGATAACAAGGCGACATGCGTGATGCGGTCAGATAAGGGCCATCACTGGCCCTCTCACTTTGCGCGTTCAATTGCTCCCTTCAAATTGATCACTGTGTATTTCAACGTTGTTCACTGCTTGTTATCGGCAGCTTGTGAAGATTTCATGACATTATTTGACTTTGATTTTTATCAAAGCATAGATAATTGTGTAGGACGCGCCACTGGCGTTACAGGCAAGATCCGCAACCCGCATCACTCCACAGGAAAATGATGTCAGGTTTTGGGGAGTTTTATCGAAACGTGATCATTCAGGTTTAAACGCGCCTAAAATAGCGGCGTCAGGATGATCCTGCTTTACCGATGACCAGTACATGGCTAACCGCTGTCCGGCTTTAACCTCATCAGGCTGCATGATCGCCTCAAGATCGTTACGGGCGTGGATTGCCTCCGGCATACCTTCGGTGGCCGCCATCGAATACCATGCGTAAGCATGAATACGATTGCGGGACGTCCCAAGACCATCCTGACGCATGATACCCATACGGTACTGCGCCATCCGGTTGCCGTCGTGAGCAGCCAATTGATACTGTCTGACCGCTTCCGCATAATCGGCTTTGCCCCCCTGTCCCCACCTCAGCATTTCACCATATACCAGCCGGGATTGGGTGTCCCCGGCGGACGCCGCCTGCGCAAACGCCTTACGCGCACGGGCTAACTCATTGCGCTGGAACAGCCATTCGCCCCATTCACGCTGGGCGCGAATATACCCGGCAGCCGATGCTCGCATCAAATGGTATTCCCGTTTTTCATGGTCTGTTTGCGCCAGACTGAGCAAATAGTCCGCCTCCCCCGATCCGCTCGCGGCGGCGCGATCCAGCCAGTAATTCGCCTTTTGCTCATCCCTCGGCAACCCGTTTCCTTCGCGGTATGCCTTGCTTATCCACAGTTGCGCTTCGGCATCGCCCGTCGAAGCCGCTTTCCGATACCACGCCAGCGCATTCTTGCCGCCTTCGTGACGGGCCATCCACAGTTGAGCCTTTGCGTGTCCTAATTCCGCCGCGCGAAAATACCCGCGTTCAGCCAGATCGCGGCGAATGACAACGCCTTTCCCCTGTTCATAACGCTGCGCCAGTTGGTATTGCGCGTCCCGGTTACCCCGTTCCGCCGCCCTCTTCAACCACGTTACCGCATCCGCTTCACCACCAGAATTTGCATGCCACTGGGCCATCACCAGTTGCGCAGGGGCATAGTCATTCCATGCCGCCGTTTCAAAAGCATCAAGACATTCCGCAACCAGCTTGCCCTGATTCCACGCCTGACAATCCATTCCCAGCCGGTAACCCGCCTCGCCATTGCCCAACCCTGACGATCTGGCCCACCACTGCCGGGCCTGCGGACTGTTCTTGGGTTCCCCCAAACCGGCATGATACCACTCCCCTACCTGCAACGCCGCCGCCGCACGGGTTTCCCGATTGCCGGACTGTCCGGCCGACTTCTGCATCCATTGCATGGCCTCGGAATACTGTGAACGCGCCGCCAATTTTTTAGCCAATTGATATTGCGCCTCGCCATTGCCCCGGTTAGCCGAGTTTAGCAACGCCGATTCAGACATTGAGGAAACCGGGGCCTGACATGACGCCAACCAACCAACCGACAGCGCTATCGCTAATTTTCCGTATTGCATCATCTTATTGCCGCCAGTCATTATTTATCGCCGCCGTCGCCCTGTTGCAACCGATACAGTCGAATCGTGAACGAACGCAGTTCATCTTCCATACCGCGCAATTCTGCCGAGGCTGGCGGTTGGCCGCCGCGCTTACTTTCCTCCAGCTCACGCAAACGACGACTGAACGGCACATCCGATATCAGATCTTTCTGCATGTCATAAAGTTTTGACTTCAGGTATGAAATGGTGACGGTACGGCGCTGGCGCTCAATCTCCAGCAGTTGTTGCAGCGTGTCATTGACTGTGGTGCGAACCTGCTCATAGCCGTCCGTGTCAGGCAGGTCACCCTGCTGGCGGTCGAGAGAAAGTTGCCACTGACGATCCATCGCTTTCACCGCCAGCGAGTCCGGGTACAATTGACGCATGACGCCTTTTAACCCCTCTCCATACTGATACAGGTAGAATGGCGGCGCGGTGCTGATCTGCGCTAACCGGGCCTGATAGCGATTAAATAATTCGCCTTCCATGCTTTGTAATGTCTGCTCGCCCAACGCGATACGCGCCCGACGAATATCGTTGTGATTCGGGGCGGTCGGCAACACATGGACAGGCTGTTGCAGTAGCGCCAGCGCCGCCAATTTCTGCTGCTGCCAATATTGCCAGCCCGCGATGGCCGCCACGGGTAGCGCACAGCTCAGTAATCCGGCGGCAAACCAGAACCAGGCGGGTTTCTGTTTACGATGCGCTTCGATCTTCAGTACCGTGGGTTTCAACTGTGGTTTCTCCCGTCCGACCAGAATACTGCCCGCAGGCTGACCTGCCACCGATGCGCCCGCCCCTGTCGCCGCCGCGCCGGGTTCCCTGTCCGACTTAAAGAACACCATTGGCGGGATTTGCATGTCCTGCTTTTGCAACGTCTGATCGTCCGACACAATCACAATCTCGGTTTCATCAAACAGATGGGTATAGCCCTCAATGAAATGCAGCAGATTCTCCACTCGCGGAATACGGCTCAGCCCCGAGTTGTGCAGCTTTTCACTCATCAATTGCAGCGCCCGTTCGCAACGATATACCAGCCGTTTATCTTCATGGCTGATGGCATACTGGCGAATGACTTCACTGACGCGGGCGATAAACCAGTCCAGTATTTCTGTGCGCGCGCGCTCCTGATGAACCGGCGGCCAGAAGTTATCCCATTGGGTGACGATCAGATTAGCCAGAAATTCACAGCTTTCGGTAAAGCCATCCAACCCCGCCAGACGAGAACGGGCCAGGGTAAAATAGATCGCGGTCTGTAAATCCACCCCTTGCTTTTCAAAGATGCTGGTGGCCATATCGTGTACCCGTCGCCAGTCCACTTCAGGCCGGGAAGCGTGACTCAACTTATTAATCTCCGCCCGTAACGCTTCATACTCCGGCAACATCCGTGGGTCCCGCCCCACTTTCAAGGCTTGTTGTGCATCTTGCATATCACTTCATCCATCAATGAGGGCAACCAAGTTCCCCTCAGCGTTAATAGAGAGATTCAGGCAGCCTGAACTGGCTGAACAGACCACCGGCAAACGGGTTATGGCTGGCATCGGTATAGACGCGATACGTCATCGCCCCCTGCTCCAGCGAGAAACGCACATCGAAGGTGTTGTCGTTGACCTGAGTCAGTTGGTCACTATTGAGCAGACGGAACATGGCCCACGGCCCGGTAAAACTCAGGCTACGCGGCGAACGTTCCCGGTCATCCGGCACCAGCGTCAGCTTGCTTTCAGCGCCGTCACGCATACTGTTCGGCCACACCAGCGGGGTCTTCTGGCGACGGCCGTGGCTGTATTCCAGCAACTGCCCGTCCAGATTCAACACGCTGCGGCGTTTATTGGCCGTCAGTTCCAGTGGTTCCACCACAAAATGCACCTCCAGACTGCCCTGCGCATTGAACAGGGTTTGGCGGATGCGATCGGCGCGTTCCAACTGTTTCACCCATTCCGCCTGTAACGGCGACGCGTTTTCCCCTTCCAGCATGCCGCCGTCGATCATTGATTTGAGGTTGGTCTGATAGAAGCTATCCAGCGTACCGCCGGTCATAAAGAAGCTCTCCATTTCCGACAGCGGCACATCCTTGTCAGACGAGGAATTGAACGGATAGCGATCCGCCAGCTTTTCGTTGAATGGCGTCACGACTTTGTCCAGCCACTCCTGATTCAGCGACGACATCGCCAGGCCGGTCACCAGACTGGCGCTTTCTCCCGCCAACTGACCGACCCAACGATCCAACGGCGCGGGAAGACCACGGGCGTACTGCTGCAACGCAAACACCGGATCGGCGAATTTATTGCCCTGCCTGGCCTGTACCGCTTTCAACGCCGCCTGACCGGGATCGGTCGCGTTCACGATCTGGTCAAGGTAATGGTAGAGATCGGTCAGTTTCTGGTTGACCTCCTGTACCAGCGGTCCTTGCTCGCCCCGGCCGCTCAGCGCCGCGTTAATCGTCATGAACGGGCGACCAATGCGGGTATTGATCCCCTGCGCCGTATCGTTATTGTCCTCCGCCAGTTTGCGGAGACGTGTGTTGTCGTTCACCATGGTCAGCACACGCTGGAACGGTTGATCGTTGCCGGTAATGTCGGTCAACATATTCAGTGCCTGTTCCGGGCTGTCGAGCGTCTGTACATCAAGGTCGGCCAGCACCTTCTGCCACTGGTTGATGTAATCGGTGATGTAACGGTCATTCACCTGGCGCAAAATCTCCCGGCGATCCGCCTCGCTGAACTGTGCGCGTTCTCGCTGACCCAGCACCCAGGCATCCAGCGCCGTCAGTTCCAGCAACGCCTTATCCTGTTTGAGATAATAATTGCTGAAACCGGGATAGGTCAGCAGGCGCGGCACATACCCCGCCTTGTCGCTGCGCGGGGAAAACACCGGATCAAAGGTCGGCCCGACTTCATCACGGATCGCTAAATCCGGCGGCAGTGCCTGCGCCGCCTTCATCACCAGACTCTGGTACACCCGCTGATACAAAGGCAGTTTGCTCAGTTCCCGCTGAGCGCGGGCAATCGGGTCGCTGAACGGGGCGAACGTTTCGATAGCCACCGCGTCTCTCCGCTCACGGGCCTGATGCCAATCGGTGCGATCCAGCGCATAATCCAGATGCCGCATCAGTTGCTCCTGCACCCTGCCTTGCCCCGGAAACGCCCGTTGCCAGCGCTGCGCCATAAACTGCTCCACCAGCGCCTTGTTACGGCCGGACGCATCATCCAGCATCCGCATCACCCGCAGAATGGTCAGCTTTTGCTCACTGTTGGCCGGCGCCTGATTCAGATCCTCCAGCAATCCTTGCATCACCGCGGGCAAGAAACGCTGATTAAGCATTTGCAGGTAGGAACCTTCCACATAAGGCCCGATCTCGTCGCCCTGATAAAGACCGAGATCGGCCAGCAGCGGCGTACGCTCATGATAATTACCGAATGATAAGGTGGCATCGCGAATCAGGTTGAGACGCGGCAATTGCTGATAGCCAAAACCCGGCTGCCCTTCCAGTTCATTGGTGCCAATAAACGCTTGTGCCTTGGTCAGCACATTGCGTCCGGCCTCTTCATTGACGCGGTAAAAATAGTGCCATCCGCCAATCAGCATCAAACTGGCCGCCATCATGCAACCCAAGCCGATACCGAGCCGACGTCGGCGATAAAGACGGTGCAACCGGTTTTCACCGGCCAGACCCGCTTCCGGGAAAATGACGTTTGAAAACAGACGTTGCACAAAAAAGGTATTGGATTCGCCGCGCAGAGCGGAATTGACCGGCTCCGGTAATTGATAACGCCGGGAAGCTGACTGGGCGAACGCATCAAAGGGAACGCCCTGCTGATACACGGAGCTGGCGTAAACGCCGCGTACTATAAATTGCGCTTCACCGTTCGCCAACGTTTCCGTCAGCACGTCCACCACGTAATCTTTCAGCCCGGCCAACTGGCGTACAAAGGCGAACACGCTATTACGCACGCTGCGGTCGGACTGGGACAACAACATTTCCGGCAGATTGTCGTTCAAATGTGTCACCCACTCATCCCAGAAAAGCGTCAGCTCCTCCAGCCAATCTTTGCCATGACTGGCCTCTAGCGTAAACGTCACCCCCAGTACGGCCTGGCGCGCCTCCCGGTTCAACTGGCGATACACCCTGTCGAATCCGCTCAGCATATCCAGACGGGTCAGCGTGACGTAGAGCGGCAGGCGGGTATTGATGATCGCTGCTACTTCCTGCAAGCGAGCCTTCATCACCTGGGCATAGGCTTTACGCTCCGCTACGCCCGCCTGGGCCAGCCACGCAATATCAAGCGTCAGCACCACGCCGTTGAGCGGCTGACGGTGGCGATTCAGGTTCAGCCACTGCAATAGATGTTGCCATAACCGGGCATAGCGACGTTCGGCAGGATCGTCATCCGATTTTGGCTGGGCAAACAGTTGACCGCTTGGGTCCCAGATCACCGCCGATTCTCCAACCCAACTGCTAACCTGCTGATCGTCCGCGTATTCACGCAGTTCCGCATCCAGCTTCGGATTCAGTTTATTCGCAGGATTGGCCCGGTTGATCAGGCTGCTTTTTCCGCTGCCCGCCAACCCGATCGTCAGATACCACGGCATGGCGTAGAGCGCCCTTTTGCCGAACTGGGCTTGAAATGCCGCCAGCCAGCGATCGAGAAAGGTCTGCTGGCTATCGACATAAACCTGTAGCGGGTCCTGTTTGATCGTCTGCTGTTTACGATGCGCCAAATCCCATTGCCGAACGCGGCGCCAAACTCGCCAGGCGCTATAGCAAAAGGCCAGCCACAGCCAGATCAGGGTAAATACCACCCGCGCCCAAACGCTTTGCAATGGACGCATCTCGCCCAGCGTCAACCGCGGCCCCAGCCACCACGCCAGCCCCAATGCGACGACCCACAATATCGCGCCCAGCAGCAGCCAGGAAGGTTTCAGTTTCGGCAGTTGCTGCCGCAGAAAGGTAACGATTGTTTTAAACATAAGTGACCATTCGCTCCGAATGTCTTATTTTTTGTGGGAAGCGGCCAGCCGTTCCAAACGGCTGACCATTCCCGGCTCCCACTGCATCAGGCCCAGTTGCTGGCTCTCCTGCCACAAGTGTTGATAGTGTTGTGCCGCCAGCGCTTTCATGCCTTCCTCAGCCAGCAAATCCGCCAGCACCAGTTCGGCATAAAAACGATCGCGGGGCGTCTTCAGACGGCGCATTCGTTCATCCAGCAACGACAGCGCCGCCGCCATGCCTTGTTCCGTCCGGCAGGCGGCGGCTTCCGTGGCGAGATCGTCCTGCCGTTCACTGCCCCCCCGCCCCGGCGCTGAATGCAACCACTGGCTGCACTCCTCCGTCAGAAATGGCGCGCCATCGCTGAAAGTCAGTTCACGTAACGCCGGCAGACGGTTAAGAAAAACCGTCAGTTCTTCAGCGATGGCGCTGGCGACCGCGGCATGCCCCAGACGGGTTGCGACGGACGCCGACAGCCTGTGGCCGTCAAACCAGTAAGGGGCCAGTGTCAGACTCTGTTCAATACGCGCCCATAGCGCCAAATCCGCCTGCTCGATCGCGCCGTGATATTCATTCACCCGATCGGGCGAAACCGGCGCCAGTTGGGTTTTATTACCGCGCGAAGCCATAGGCGGAGCGACGATCCCCGACCAGATGGCATGGCGGCGTAACCGATAGCCTACCGGGTCATCCGGCTGACGCTCGATCAGCACCGCCGCCACATTCAACTGGGTCTGGCGCCAGCCACGCTCGTCGGCGGTATTCACCGCTATCGCGCTGGCTGGTGACGATATCGCCTCGTCGTCGGCGCCCGATGCTACTGTCGCCTCGCTCTGACTGACGGACAGGACGCTGACAGCCGGATTAGCCTGCGCCTGATGGCGCTCCCTGGCGCGACTGATTCCGCGCAACAGTTCGTCCGTCAGATCGGCCTTGTCTTCCGCCAGAACACACCAGCGGTTCGCCAGCGACGCCGCCAGTTGCTGTAGCTGGCTCAGCTCCGCAGCGGAAGCGCGCTCCGCCATACGCGGCATCGCACTCTCGAAACGCCGGATAATTTGGATCATCAGTCTCTGCTTCTGCATTTGGCTGGAGGGCCATGCCTGCGTCCAGTAGGCCGCCAGCCAGCTATCCAGCAACATCAGCGCGGTGGCAAAGGGCGTGGCTTTGGCCGGATGCTGCAAACAACGCAACAGTTGAACCAGCACCCGCATATCTTTGGTGCGGCTTTCCAGCAATGTCAGGCAGTGACCGGCCACCGCATTAAGATCCACCTGGCTGTGCGCCAATGACCCCAGCTTCACCAGTTCGGTTTCTATCATCTCCCACAGCGGATCGTCTGCCGCCACCGCCGCACGCAGCATCTCGTCAGGCAGCGGCGTCAGCAGGCGTTTACACCAGGGGTGCGCAGGCATATTCATTCCCCCCTACCAGCGGCACTGTTGGCGCAGCGGCGTCAGCGCTTCGCCCAATCCGGCGAGATCGATGCGCAATACGTAGCCGCCAGCGCCGGTCAGCGCCAGTTCCTGATGACCGTTCCAGCGCTTCAACGCGTCAATGGCCGGCAAGCCGCGCCCAAACTCCAGCAACAGCCCCCGGTTGCGAATAAACCAGTTGTCCGGCGCCTTCACGCCGTCCAGCAGCGACGAAACCGTTTCGCCTTCCCAGGGCTTGCTGAGGGTCAGCCTTAAATGCGTGATGTTGCTGGCACAGCCGATCACCAGCACATTGCCGTCCGCCAGGACGCGCGTTAGGGTCAGATCGCCGCTTTCCGCTTCACGTCCGAGCTGGAACGCGCTTTCCGTCGCCGGCTTAGTGTCAGCGCCCGAATGTCCGGCCTCCCGACTCAGCGCGTCATAACAGGCCAGCCGAATCTGCGGTGAAGTTTCATCGCGGCACTGTTCCCACAACGCTTGCCAGGCGGGATCGGGCGAGCCCGTCGCCGCAAGCAGCAGAGGAACCATCGTCAGGAACATCAGTTCACCTCCAGTTTCTGGCATTTGTGATCGAGCGTGCGTTTCGGGATATTGAGACTTTCCGCCACCAGCACGCGGTTGCCCTGAAACTGGTGCAGGCGCGCCTGAATAACCGCGGCCTCATATTGCTGCGTAGCGATACGCAAGTCGTGAATATGTTGAAAATCGTCATTGCTCACCGTCGTTTCGCCGCCTAACCGATCACGCAGTTCCGGCGGTAATGAGGCAAGGCTCAGGAGTTCGCCCTCCGGCGTATGCGCACAGGCCACTTCCAGCAGATTCTTGAGTTCCCGCACATTCCCGGGGAAGTCATACCCCAACAGCTGTTTAAGGAAGGTTCGGTGCAACGGCCCCACGCTCTTCTGCTGCTGGCGGGCAAACCGCCCGATAAAGTGTTCACACAGCAAACTGATGTCGTCCGGCCGTTCGCGCAGCGGCGCCACCGGTAACAGACACTGACAGAGCCGGTGATAGAGATCCTGACGAAAAACGCCCTCTGAAACCCGCTGTTCCAGCGGCTGATGGGTGGCGGCAACGACTCGGAAATCAGAATGACTTTCCTTGTCGGCCCCTAACGACCGGAAACTGTGGGTTTCCAGCACCCGCAACAGTTTGGCCTGCATGGGCTGCGGCATATCGCCCACTTCATCCAGAAACAGCGTGCCGCCATTGGCCTGCGCCACCAGTCCTGCCTTGTTGGTTTGCGCGCCGGAAAACGCGCCTTTCTGATAACCAAACAGTTCGCTTTCGATCAGGTTCTCGGGAATCGCCGCGCAGTTAATGGCGACAAACGGCTTCTCCGCACGCCCGGAGCACTGGTGCAGCAAACGCGCCACCACCTCTTTGCCGGAACCGGTTTCACCCTGGATCAGCACCGAAAGCCGATGACTGGCCGCCTGAAAAATCTGCTGACGCAGTTCTCTGACTACCGCTGACTGGCCGATGAGCGTTTCCTCGACCCGTTTTTCCCGGTGGCGCTGCTGCTGTCCCTCATCCTTCATCTGCCGCAGTGATTTTCTTAGCGCCGTCTGCTCCCGCTGGACACGTCCCAACTCGTCAAGCAGCGTCAACTGGCGGCAAAAGACCTGAACCAGACGCCCGCAGTCGCCGCTTCGATGCAGTTCCCGCAGTCGATCCGGCATATCCAGCAACGCCAGGACCGCCAACGGTTTACCGCTGTCCGATAACAACGGCAACGCATGCAGCCCGCAGGCGGTTCCCGCTTCCGCCAGCATCTGGCGAAACGCCCGATGTTCAATGCGGGCGCCGCCATACAGTGAATCCCAGGTGCGAACCTGATTTTTATGCAACACGTAGGCGAGCGGATGACTGAAATCATCCACCCCCAGTACCAGCGACACCGGCGTGCGACGCACCCGGCAGTTGCAAATCAGTTGACGTCCGCTGATATCCACCATGCCCAGCAACATGCCTTGCGGCTGCCAGGCTTCCTGCACCGTATCGAGCAGCCAGTCGCGCAGACCGGCTTCGTCCCGCTGGCGAGTGAGAGAAAGCGCAAGTTCGAGGGCGTATTGCATGCTCAGCCCTCCACCACCGATTGGAACTGGCCTTCTTCTACGCGGAAATGAATATGACTGACCGACTGTCCTGATGACATACGCTGTAGTAGTTGCAGCGATACCGGCGGCAGCAGCGCGCCGTCAATGACCGACTCCAGCATCCGCGCGCCGTTCTCGCTGCGATTGGCCAGCCGCAGAATCTCTTCCGGCACCGCATCGTCAATGACCACCTCGGCGCCAAAACGCTGTTGCAGCAGACTCACCAGACGGGAAAGTTTGCCCTGAACGATCTCGACCAGCGTGTCATGACCCAGCGGCAGAAAAGGAATCACTTCCATTCGCGCCAGCAATGCGGGCTTGAAAAACGCCGCCAATTCAGGATAGAGCGCATCCAGTAAAACGTCCGGTTGCGCGGCGTAACCGACGATCGTCTGGAATCCAAGGTTGGAGGTCAGGAAAAACACCACATTGCGACAGTCGATTACCCGCCCTTCGCCATCCGCCAGTTCGCCTTTATCGAACGCCTGATAGAACAGATTGAGCACGTCTGGATGCGCTTTTTCCACTTCATCCAGCAGTACCACCGAATAGGGTTTCTGGCGAATGGCTTCGGTCAGTACGCCGCCTTCGCCAAACCCGACATAGCCCGGCGGCGAACCAATCAGGCGCGATACCGTATGTTTTTCCTGATATTCAGACATATTAATGGTGGTCAGATAGTGACGACCACCAAACATCAGATCGGCGACCTGCACCACGGTTTCGGTTTTCCCGACGCCGCTCGGCCCCACCAACAGGAAAGCTCCCAGCGGACGGCCGGGCCGACGCAGGTCGGCGCGCGCGGTCAGCAGGTGTTTGTGCAGTTGGGCTATCGCTAACTGCTGGCCTTTAATCAGGTCGCTCAGATAATCCGGCAGGCGCGTCACCACGTCCAGTTCGCCTTGTGAAATCCGGTTGAGCGGCACGCCCGTCCACTCGGCGATCACCGCCGCAATCTGGGTTTTATCCACGTGAGGGCTGACCAGCACTGACGACTGTTGTAGCGCCTCCAGTTCGCGCTCGCACGCGGCCAGTTCCGACGCCGCGTTTTCCGCGTCGAAATCATCAGGCTGTTGGTCGGCAAGCAATGCGGTGCGCCATTCGATCACCTGCTGCACTCGCGTTTTCTGCTGCTGCCAGTCCGCTTCCAACTGCGCCAGCGCCGCCGCTTCCACCTCACAGTCGGCGCGCAGCTCGGCCAGTCGCTCCGCCGTGTCGCCCAGACCGATCCGTCCCTGACGCACAAGTTGCGCGATTTCCATCTCCTGCTGATGCAAACGGGTGCGCAATTGGCCGACCGCGCGCGGTGGTGTGGTGAGATTAATCGCCACGCGGGCGCAGGCGGTATCCAGTACGTCAATCGCCTTGTCAGGCAATTGGCGGCCGGAAATATAGCGGGCGGAAAGCTGAGCCGCCGCCTGTAGCGCCGCCTCATCAATCAGTACGCCGTGTGCTTGTTCATAAATGCCGCGCAGGCCGCGCAGAATGACGGTCGCCTGTTCCGTATCCGGCTCCCCGACCTTGACCAGTTGGAAACGACGGGACAGCGCCGCGTCTTTCTCCACGTATTTTTTGTATTCGCTCCAGGTGGTCGCCGCAATGGTGCGCAATTCTCCACGCGCCAGCGCGGGCTTGAGCAAGTTGGAGACGTCCAGCCCACCCGCCTGATTACCCGCGCCGATCAGGGTGTGCGCTTCATCAATAAACAGGATCACCGGGCGAGGCGCGGTTTTCACTTCCTGCATCACGCCTTTGAAACGCTTTTCAAACTCCCCTTTGACCGATGCGCCGGCCTGCATCGCGCCCAAATCCAGCGTCAGCAGTTCCACCTCACGCAGTCTTTCCGGCACCAGCCCTGCGACAATGCGCAGCGCCAGCCCTTCAATCAGCGCACTTTTCCCGACCCCCGCCTCACCTACCACAATCGGGTTATTTTTACGCCGCCGGGACAGAATATCGATCATCAGATCAATTTCATGGTCGCGGCACAGCACCGGATCGAGCTGCCCCTGCCGGGCGGCGTCGGTCACGTTCTGGGTATAGCGGGAAAGCTGCGTACTGGCGGCGGCCTGATCGGGTGTGGCCGAGCGAGCGACGGCGACTTCGGTTTCAACCGACTCTTTCACCCACTCATCAAACTGCTGACGCAGCAGTTCACGGTTGATTTGCGCCAATGGCCGTGACGCCGCCGCCGATAAATAACGGTTGGGCGTCATAAGCAATACCAGCAACAGCACGCCGCTGCGCAGATGCGCATGTCGAAACTCGGCGGAAGCCAGTAGCCAGCTATCCTGCAACCATTCCACCAGCAAAGGAGAGAATGAGGGATAACCGGCGTCAAACTCTTTATCCCCCGAGGAAGACAGGAGCAATGGAGAGAGTTCGTCGGCGTCTACACCGGCGCGTTTGAGGATCTGGCGCACATCGCAGAATGGCGTTTCCAGCATTTTCATCAACAGGTGCTCAATGCGGATTTCCGCGCCTTGATGCTGAATACAGAGTGCCGCCGCCTCTTCCAGCATATGGCGGCACACGGGGTTGAGTCGTTCAACCAGCGTCGTCAGTTCGATACGGATCACGTGATAGGTTCCTGTTATTGTAATAATTCGCCCAGTTGACGCAGTACGTCCTGGGTCTGATGGTTGAGCTGATAGCGATATAGGCCAAACACGGCGGCCAACACCACGCACATGCCGGCAAACAGGCTGCGCAGCGAGATCTGTCTGCGCAACCTGTAGCGGGAAGCCTGCTGACCCAGATTGAGGTGGACCACCGTTGGCGGACTGGCGGGTTCAGGGCGCAGTCTGTCATGCAACCGGCGCACGACGCGGTCAAGCTCCTCCCGTCCCTGTGTCATCACCCGGTAGCGTCCTTCAAAGCCCAAACACAGGCATAGGTAGATAAACTCAAGAATGTCGCGGTAGCGCGCCGGGTCATCCAGCAACCTATCCAACAATACAAAGACCTTTTCCCCGCCCCAGGTTTCGTTATGAAAACGGGTTAACAGCGAATGCGCCGACCATATGCTCTGGCCGCCCCACTCACGCCCCATCACGGCTTCATCGATGAAGGTGCAAAGAATGTAGCGAAACGACAAGATCACCCCATTTTCATAACCGTGAGTGCGCAACTCCTGTTCAATCGCCTGAATTTCAGACACAACACGCTGATAGAGTTCCGCCACGCCGTCATAAGCGGAGAGTTGACGCACCCGTTCCACCATGCCCAACAGCGGCGTCGCCGCGTCAATCATCGGATTGATGCTCTGTCCGCGCAAACGGAACCAGTAGTCGGAATCTTTATCCAGTTGCTGGGCGTGGTCGTACAGCATGTCGCTCAGCCGATCGTTTTTAATGACGTCAATGCTCATCTCTTGCTCCCTTTACGACTGGCTGCGGATAGCCCAGAGTTGCATATCCAGCTCCGGGAATTCGCCGGCAATATGGAATGCCAGCGTGTTGCCGGGCACCAGCGCTTTCCAGGACGGACTCTGCCGATCGAGCTGGAAGTAGCTGTAGCCCGCGTGATAAGGCAGTTGGCGCGGCGCGACCGGCAGCGGTATCAGCGGTACGCCAGGCAATTGCAGGCTGATCAGTTCGCGGATCTTGTCGCTGGAAGCAATCTTGGTTTGCTGCAATAGCTGTTTACGCAGATGCTCCTGCGGCATGCGCGCCCGCACCGCCAGCACAAATTCGGCGCCGGTCATCAATTCAGCATCGCCGACCATCGCCACCACCACGCCATAAGGCTGTTTCTTCAGTTGGATAGAGACGGCGCGCGGCGACAGCACCGTACTCAGCGCCTGGCGCAGCGCCATCATCAACGGCTCAAAACTGGATTGCTGATGCTCATGGCGGTAAGCCGGAAACTCCGGCGGCAACCGTGACTCATCGGTAAACGTCATCAGCTCGCCACAGAGTTCAACCAGCGCTTCATGCAGCCTTTCAGGATGCAATGTGCCGAGACGCGCCAGATGGGAGAGCTTTGGATGCGCGCGGTTAAGCAGTTGCAGCATCATGAACTCCGCCACATCCGCCACGCCCTGTTGCCCCGGCGCCGCAATGCGTTGCGCCAGACTGCGGGCCCGCTCAGCAACCAACCCGGCGGACTCCCCCAGAAAACGCTTCAGGGCCGGGATCGCCGTCACGCTGATGCTGCACGGCATAAAGTTGGGGTCCAGCACCAGACCGCCGTCCGGCCGTTTATCCAATATATTGGCGATCGCCAGAGAAGCGTAGGCGCTGCGATCGTCGCGATCGAGCATCAGCCGCAGAGAGACTTTGCCGACCTCCATCGACGCCACATCGCCACTTTCACTGTGCAGGTCGCGTACATCATGCCGGTGCGACTGCAAACGACTGGCAATGCCCTGTCCCGGTAATCCGACTTCGTTTACGCCGTTTACCGCCAATGGCAAAGCCAAATAGACTTTCTGATTTGCCAGCGCCACATCGGTGATTTCCAGAGGCTGGGGCAGCGCATCGTCGCCAGGAATATTGAAAACGGTGCCGTCCGGCATAACCCCGGTGGCGTTGACCAGCGCTATACGGCCGAAATTGAGGTACTCCTCATTGATCGCCAGCGACTGTAAGCCATAAAAATAGTCGCTAAGCGCACTGAGACGAGCATGAAGCGCATAGTCCATGTGCCTTTGTTGCTGCTGAAAATGCTGCGGTTTGATAAACAACCCTTCCCGCCAGATAACCCGATTTCGGCTCGACATGATTATTCTTCTTCTTGATCTTTTTTGATTTCAACTTCGTCCCGGCGCAAATGCACCAGAACCTGGTAGGTTTGCCCGGTATTTTTCAACTTGATCACCTTGCGCCACTGGGCGCTCTCCGGGTCGGCATAGCGAGCGATCACGCCGACGTAACGGACTTTTTCATCCAGTTTCTCCGGCGGCAGATATTTGAACTGTCCCGGCAGTAGCGTGTAGTCCTGATGATCGACGTAGTTTTTGGCTAACGCTTTTTCGATGTCCGTCGTCACCTGGTCGTAGTCGGTGGCCAGCAGACGGGAGTCCTCCGCCAGCATCACCAGTTGAAATTCGACGGGCGCGGCCTCCCCGCTCTCATTAGGGTTGACGTCCGGTTCCGCCAGCAGGCTGAATCCCACCGTGGAAGGTTGACTCTCATTGCTGCCCACTTGAATAGCCGGGTTGGCTGCGACCTTCGCCATCTTGCCAAGCGTGGTACAGCCCGACAGCAGGAATATCAGGGAGCACATGCACAGTGCCCGGCGCATTATTGCGGCTCCTGCTGCTGACGTACGGCACGGTCATACGCCTGCGCGTAAACCTGATGAAACAGCTTCTGAAAGCCCTGCTGACGCGGCGAGGTCAGTTCCCGGAAGTAGTGCTGATACATCTGCCATGCCCATCCGTCATTGGTGACCTCCTGCTCGCCGCTGCGACGATAATGCTCAAAGCGGTTAAGCAACGCTGCCGGAGAAAACGCCTGAAGAATGCTTTCCAGCGCAACGGCGATAGCCTGCTGATTGGCCAGGTGATGAACACGCACGTTATTCAACACTTCCCCCACCGCCGCAGGCGCGGAGAGATGCACCGGGCTTTTGCCTTCGGCGAACAGCAGCGACAGCGTATCCTTGTAATCCAGCCCCAGGCGCAACGGGTTATCCTCTATCGGACGCAGATGCGTCTCCGTCAGCGCGGTCTCACCGGTTTGCAGCATCAGCAAACCTTCCACCATCGCCCGCAGACTTTTACCTATCTCCTCCAGCATCTCGCGCCGTTGCTGTTGGTCCTCAAGCTGAAGCGAGATCCCCAGACCGCGCATCAATGGCGCCAGCGCAGCGCTGTCGATATCGGCCTCCCATCCCGGCGCGGCGTGCGGGTTATCAATGGTCGGTAATTCCACAAATTTCTGATCCATGGTGTCCTCAACAGCGGAAAAAGAAAGAAGAGAGGTCGGCAGCGATTCATTATCCGGTTCGCAGTCCGTCGTCAGCAGGGCGCGGCTTTGCTCCTGCTGCAACGCCAACAGCGGGTCATTGAATACGGTGGTCTCATCGGCGTTCCCGGCGGGGCGGCTTTTATTCTCTTCGTCCAGCCAGCCATCCAGCACACCGTCGGCACGTTGTCCCAGTACCTCATCGATGTCCTGCTCCTTGGTAGGATCGCCGAAATAAACCCCTATCCGAAAAGGACCGATCGTCAGTTCATCGCCATGCGAAAGAATGACTTTGCGGTCCCGCCCAATTGGTGACAGCGCCTGGTTGATGAAGGACTCCCCGCTCAGATCGCAGAGACAGAAACGACCGTCCAGCATTTCAATGCTCGCATGCTGCGGCAGCACGGCGCCAAGCCTGTCACGCAGTTGCCACCGATCCTTATCGGAAGCGCCCAGCGTGCCGCCGTGCTGATCAAATTGATGCTGTACCTGCGAGTTGATATCCAGTTGTTCACTATTGAGAACAACCAGCGTAAGTGGATGGGTTAGGTTCACAATTACTCCTGCACACAAATCGTCACATAGGGGTCGGCCGGCGGCTGCCCCAGAAAACTGCTCCAGCCAAGACGACTGCTCTGTTCGTTCCCCAGACTCAGACCTTTAGCCTCGCCTTCGGCAAAACCGAGACGTAAATCCCACGCCAACTGGTCGCGCAGGATGAACGAGACGAAGCGAACCAGCGGCTGAAAATGCTCGCCGTTGGGCAAAAAACTGAGGAAGCGGCTAAAACTGAGGTTTCCGACTTTGAGCAGAAATTTACCGGCGCAATCATTCACCTTGTCGCCGATGACGACATCCCCGCCCAGCACCATGTTGGCGCGACCCAGACGGTTCTGCTGCCCTTCATGAATCGGCACCCGGCGGCGCTGCCAGGCAATAACCGCCACGTCATCCAAATCAAAACAGTGGATTACCAGCCCTGCCACCACTTCCGGGGAACGGCTGGGGCTGGCAAGCAAACCGGCATAGGAAAGCATCTTGGCGCGGTTCACCGGCAGGCTGTCGCGTACCGCGTCGTTCCCCAAACCCACCAGGGCGAACATCAGCCGGGAGAAACCATCTTCACCGTCATTCTGAAAGCGAACATGGTAGCGGTATTTGCGCCAGACGCGATGGAGCAGCGTCAGCAAGCGGTGATGAAAAAAATCGAGAAATGCGCCGAGTTTTTGTTCTCCCTGCGCGTACTCCCAGGCCAGTTCGTCCAGGTAATAACCGGGCATGGGCGACTGACTGCCGTGCAGCCCCATAAATGCGACTTCCAGTTCCTGACGCCCCTGGTTATCACTTCCCACCCGCAACACATCACCGGGATGAAAACCGATCGATGCCGTCGAGCGGAATCGCAAACGCTCCCGCTCCGGCTGGAAATCCAGCGCCTGTTCCAGATCAACCCCTTCAAACTGATTAAGCAGTTCCACCAGTTGGAAAAAATTGAAATGGAACGCATCCTGGCGGAACATCACATCATCGAGTGTTGACCTATCTGCACTGGCCATCGGTAGCGCTCCTTGTTATCGATGTTGACCACCTCCAGTAGGTGGAATGCGTTGACGCTGGCGTACAGCGAGAAGAAATGCGCCAGCACCGTGCTGAACAGATACAGTTCTCCTTCGCTGGAGAACGCGGACTGCCGCACCGACAGCACCGATTTCAACCCGCGCACCGGCATCCCCTGCACCAGCCTATCGATGGGCGTAGTGTTAATGGACTCAATACCCGCCAGCCGTTTACGCGAGGCCTGCTCCGCCTGTTTGTCATGCAATGCCGGGAAATCGTAGGTACGCAAAATCTGCACCAGCGCATCGCGGCACAGCAGCGAAACATAGTTCAGCGACAGGTTGGAAATCAGCGTCCAGTGCAGGCTGCCGTCCATCGTCGGTCTTAACGGACGTGTCGGACGGATCAGATTGCGGAACGTGGCGAATGATGGAGAATTGCCGGTCGGCACGCAGATCGACCCGACCGGCAATTGTGCCGCCCGTGAGCGATTGGTGCAGGTCAGGCTGACGGAAATGGATTCATCCAGATCGATCACCTCGCGCTCATCTCCACGCACAAAGGAGAGCAGGTGTTCAAAACCCTCACCGCTGACGGCCTCCCTGACCCGAATTCGGTAATAAAGCGCCAGCCGCCCTTTGGTCCGCTCAATCTGATGCTGAAAGCTTTCAAACGGCTGGTAGATGCGCGGAATACCGCGTGAACGCCCCGCATGCCCCTCGACCCAGCCCTCCACCTTATCGACGGAAAAAATTTCAAAGCTGTCGGCGTGGCGATAACTGGCCTTAAGCGGGTAGTCGGTCTGACGCCCGTTGAGATTGATCGGCTCGCTGTCATGATGGAATAAGTTGATGGCCGGAACACAGTTGAGCATGAACGAGTCAGGCCGGATTTTCAGCTCCGCCGGCAGTGGCCGATCGAAACAGAAATGAAGACGAAAGTCCGCCACCGTCAATGGCAAGTCAGGCCATGCGGCGCCGGAAAGCTGGAAGAATAGAAAGCTTTCGGGAAAACAGAAATACTCTTGCAGAATGCGATAACCCGAATAAACGTTGCCGGGGTACGGCAGCAGCGCATCTTCACGCTCGAAGCCGACCGTTTTCAGTACGCCGGCTTCCTGGCGGTAGCGTTTACCGCCGACTTCCAGCTCAACGTAAGACAATTGGCTGGCAATCCAGAAGTAAAGTTCATTGGCGGTATAGCTGTCGCCGCCGAGATAGAAACGCAGTTTGTCGAGTTGCAGGGAGTCAAACGACAACGGGCCATGCAGCCCGATATTCAGCGTAATGGTCGACAAATCATTACCGCTTTGTACATTGATCTGACGGATATCCGCCGGATATATCCAAGCGTCATGACAAGTCTGAAAATGACAGACCACCTCGTCGACCGGCAAACTATCAAGCTCGCAGCCGCGTCCGACGAACGCAGGCTGTGCAATCGCGCCGGGCAGTACCGAAAACTGCATTATCGTCATACTCGGCACGGGGCGCAGATAATTGGGCCACAGCATACCCAGCAGGCCATGCGTCAGTTCTGGAAATTCATCCTCGATCTTCGCCCGCAGGCTCCCGGTCAAAAAGGCGAACCCTTCCAGCAGCCGCTCGACATCCGGATCGGTGGTTTGTTCTGACAAAAATCGGGTAAGGCCGGGATGGGCTTTGGCAAATTCACGCCCTTGCAGGCGCAAGTAAGTCAATTCATCCCTGAAAAAATGTTCCAATGACATAATCAGACCATTCTGTAATGTCGGTGGCTGTCCATATGAATATTGAAGGAGGCGATCTGTTCCAGCGCTTCCAGCCTGACATGGGCGGTGACCTGAAACGACATCTCCAGCGGGCTGAACAGATAATCCGACGCACTGACGTCCACATGAACAATTCGAGGTTCAAAGCGACAGATACACTGCCGGATCGCCTCCTGAATTTTTCCCCGAATATCCGCGCCGCCTTGCGTGGCGTCATTAAAATCAATCACGCCGAGCTCAGGTGCGCTGCGACAGTTTCCGGGCCGGGTATTGAGCACGTTGTCCAGTTGACGCTTAACGGACGCAATCAATGCTTCAACCTCCGCTTCGGGGGAAGCCCGTTGTTCTTCCCCCCGGATACGATCAAACAGGCTGGCCGCAGTTTCCCTTTCCCACGCAGAAAGCGACGGCATCGGTCTTATTCCTTATCCAAACGTCCTACCAGCGACAGTTCAAAGTTTGCCCCCATATACTTAAAGTGCGGGCGCACCGCCATGGTGACCTGATACCAACCTGGATCGCCTTCCACATCCAGCACGTTGATCTTCGCAGCGCGCAGCGGGCGGCGACTGCGAACATCAGCCGGCGGGTTCTCTTGATCGGCGACGAACTGTTTGATCCAACTATTAAGCTCACGCTCAAGATCCTGACGCTCTTTCCACGCGCCAATCTGTTCGCGCTGCAACATTTTAATGTAGTGGGCCAAGCGGTTGATGATGAACATGTACGGCAGTTGAGTACCCAACTTGTAGTTGGTTTCCGCCTCTTTACCCTCTTTGGTATTCGGGAACACCTTCGGTTTCTGTACCGAGTTAGCGGAGAAGAACGCCGCGTTATCGCTGTCTTTACGCATCGTCAGCGTAATAAAGCCCTCTTCGGCCATCTCGTATTCGCGACGATCGGTAATCAGCACTTCAGTCGGGATTTTAGCCTGAAGCTGTCCCATTGCCTCATACACATGTACCGGCAAATCGGTGATGGCGCCGCCGCTCTGCGGGCCAATGATGTTCGGACACCAGCGATATTTGGCAAAGCTGTCCGTGAGAGCCGTCCCCATCAGGTAAGCGGTATTGCCCCACAGATAGTGGTTGTGGTTGGAACTGATATCTTCCTTGTAATTGAAGCCCCTGATCGGATTTTCAATCGGGTCGTAAGGCAGGCGAACCAAAAAGCGCGGCGCCGTCAGCCCCAGGTAGCGGGCATCTTCAGATTCGCGCAGCGAGCGCCATTTGGTGTAGGCCGGACCTTCAAACACGGATTTCAGATCCTTGATCGAAGGCAGATCGGTGAAACTGTCCACGCCAAAGAAGGTCGGCGCGACGGAAGAGATGAACGGCGCGTGGGCCATCGCGCCCACCGCGCTGACGTACTGCATCAGCTTGATGTCTAAGGCGCTCTGAGTCAGGGCATAGTCACCGATCACCCCGCCGATGGGCTGGCCGCCAAACTGCCCGTAACCGCTGGAGTATACGTGCTTATAGAAACCGGACTGCGAAATTTCAGGTGCGAACTCGAAATCCTCCAGCAGCTCTTCCTTCGTCGCGTGCAATACCAGGATCTTGATATTTTCACGAAAATCAGTGCGATCCACCATCAGTTTCAGAGCACGCCAGGAGGATTCCAGTTGCTGAAGCGGCTGGGCATGCAGAATAACGTCAATCTGTTTGCTCAGTTTCTTGTCCAGTTCGACGATCATGCTGTCAACCAGCGCTTTATTCACCGGCTCTGCCGCATTACCGCTATCGAGGATATTGGCAACCAGCGCAGCGATGCCCTGTTTGGCGACGCTGTACCCTTCATCCACCGGGGTAATGCGCGCCTGCGCCATAATTTCGTCCAGCAGCGACCCGGAGGCATTGGCTGACCCGGTCTTCGCCTGTTCTTCAACTATTGACATGTTTATTTCCCTATCTCGTCAGTAAACGCCAATTATTCGGCGGGTTTTACCAGATCCAGTTCTTTGAGCAGTTGCTCTCTGGCCTCTTCACTGGACAACAGATCCTGCAACCGATTACGGAAAGAAGGGATATTGCCGAGCGGCCCTTTAAGCGCGACCAACGCCTCGCGCAGTTCCAACAGCTTGCGCAATTCAGGCACTTGTTGTGCAATACGGTCGGGAGAGAAATCATTCAGAGAAGCGATGCTCAGTTGCACAGGCAGATCGTCCTGAGCGTTCTCTTCAAGGCGGTTGGGGACGCTGAAATTCAGTTCCAGATTGGCTTCTTTCATTACGGAAGGAAAATTGTTCTTGTCGATCGATACCGTCTGGCGAGCTTCGATAGGTATTTCCTCGGTACGTCCTTTCATATTTCCTACCACCATCAGCGTCAACGGCAGTTCTATTTCCGCCTGCTGGTCACCCGTGGCCGGGACGTATTTGATATTAATACGTTCCTTTGGTGCGACAGACGCACCGTCAGTTCCTTTTGCCATATGTCTTTACCAACGTAGGGGCCCTCTGGCCCGGAGAGATAAAGGTCGATTCCCATCGAAAATTCCACCAAAAACATAAATGGCAGCCCCTTCGACGAACAAATAGATTATTTGTTTTTCGACCAACGAAATAAATAAAATACGCATTTAGCATGCGAATTTACTAAAACCATTATTAAACCGTATAAAACAAGTCGCTAACCGAATGGAGAAGCATCAAAGACAAACAATAAATATTTAAATATAAATTCATATACTTTTCGAACGAATCATACACACAATACTAATAGCGGGTCAATGCCTATCGATTTGATAGGTGAGTTGAAAGCAAACAAAATCAAAACCATTACAAGCAATTAAACGCAACACAACCTATTAAATTCAATAAAAATTAACAAAAACGACATAGAGAAAATGTTAGCGACTTTACTATTTTTTTGCATTTAATTAAACATTAAATAATATTTACCATGCTCTAATTTCCTTAGTAAATAATTAGCCGGATAATAAATAACATATTAAATATACATTTTGCATTCACTATTTATCTGCTTTTAAATCATCTTTTATTTCTGCGGAACAAATAACCCTGTCATTACCATTCCTATTTCTTACGAATAGGATATTCGCCCCAACGTTTCATTGGATATAACCTCATTTTTTTACTTGCCGGATTTGCTGCATATCGGTTATCGGTCATAACCCGTCCTTTATTGTTGTGTTATTTAATAGGGGTTAATTGTTAAATATAATTATTCTGCTTTACCGCGCAAAATAAAAAGCGGCGTCTCGCCTGAATCCGATTCAACGATTCCCCCGCTCCCATGCTTAACGATGCGGGAAGCGTCACACCTACGGAAAATCATGGGGAAGACGTTAGTCAGCAATAAACAACCGGCGCGGTACGTGAGTGAGACTTTCATGCCCGTGTTCAGTAATGACGATTGTCTCGCTGAATGCCAGCCCTTGCGCATAAATATACATATGAAACACCATGCCCGGTTTCAGACGCCATGCCGAGTTGGGTAAGAAGACTCGGCTGAAATCGCTGGTATGGGGAGTAGAGATCGAATAATAACCCAGGTTATACCCCGTAATACTGGCATAATCATCCCGTAACCCGGCAGCAAGTACCGCATCGCGAACTATCGCATCAATATCTTTTGCCTCCGCCCCAGGCCGCATAGCGGCAAACTGTGCATCCTGGATATTGATGAGTTGCTGCGCGATCTCCCGCTGCTGTCGGGATGCCTTGCCAATAATGGCGGGCCGCATCAGCCGGGCACTGTAGCCATGAAAAACCGATAACAGTTCCATATGCACAATATCTCCCGCTGCTAACGGGTGATTATGTAAATTACCGTGCAAAAAACTATTACCCGTTCCTGTAGTGATAATGCCGTAGCGGTGAGAGTCCATCCCTTGCTCCATAAAAACCTGATGAACGAGGGTCGCTGCATTCCGTTCGGTTTTCCCTACCCCTAATCCAGCAACTGCGGCAGATAATGCCAGCTCTATCACCTGCGCGGCTTTGGCGATATAACCAATCTCTGTTCGCGTTTTGCATTCCCGCAGTTGTTCCAGTACGCCCGAAAAATCCCGAAAAGGTTTCTCAGGAAAACAGCGTTGCAAACGATTAAAACGCTTCACCGTCAGATTATAGGAGTCAAAATCCATCCCGATATTCAGCCGATCCCAGCCGCGTTCCGTGATGGTATCCACCAGAACATCGACCGGGTCCTGCCAGTCAGAAAAGGTTACCGTATCAGTGACCCAGCTGTTTTCCAGAAAGGTATGCTCATCCATCGCCCGAAATATCATCACCGGGTCGTCCTGCAATGTCAGTAAACATGCCCGATACATATTCTCGGAAATAGCAAAGCCGGTCAGGTAAAAGAGAAACTCCGTCTGATCGACGATCAGTAATTCGATATGATTTGCTTGCATATGCGAGCGAATCATACCGACCCGCTGCTGATACTCTTCCGGTGCGAATAGCCTGTCTTTAGGGTTATTCATCTTATCTCCATCAATGCTTGAGTTTCATCGTAGTTTTGTCATCAAATTAGTGGTCAGCAGCATCACCACCGTAATCAGTATTAATAACACGCTCACCGCGGCGATGGTCGGTTCCAGTTCAAACTGAATGTTATTCCATATTCGCACCGACAGCGTCGGTACATCATTGCCCGCCATAAACATGGAAATGAGCAATTCATCAAAAGAACTCAGAAAGGAAAATATCGCCGCCGAGATCATCCCAGGCGCAGCCAGCGGGAACGTTATACGCCTCAGCACGGTAAAGTCGCTGGCGCCCAGGCTCATTGCGGCGTATTCAAGCTGTCTGTCTATCCCCTGCAACGTGGAAGAGAGAATGATCGTCGCAATAGGAAACGCGATTACCGCATGCCCGATAACAATGGCGCTGACGCTGTCGACGATATCAACGGCGGAAAAGAAAAAGAACAACGCCAGCGCCGAAATAATGTTAGGCACAATCATCGGAAGTAATATCAACGCATAGAGAAGGCGCTTGCCGGTAAAACGAAAACGCACCAACGCCATTGCCATCAGTACGCTCAATAGCATAGCCAGAACCGTTGACATAATGGCGATGCGGAAACTGAGCCATAATGAATACCGCCAGTCAGCATCATTCAAGATCTTTTCCATCCAACGCAGGGAAAATCCGGTTGGAGGAAAAGCCAGATAGCTCGCATCATTAAACGCCAGCGGGAAGATAATGATGATGGGCAATACCAGAAATAAGAGCACCAACATGGAAAGTATCAACGAAAAAAATCCGGGCTTGTTCCGATTCATCGTTTCGCCTCAAACAACCGCTCCAATCCGACAAGACGCTGATATAGCCAGAACAGCAACAGGGTACAGACCAACAACAACGATGACAGCACGGAACCGAATCCCCAATCAAAATAGGTTTCGATCTGACTTTCAATCACCATCGCGATCATGGTCTGCTGCGGCCCGCCCATCAGGGCTGGCGTGACGAAAAAACCTAGCGCCATAATGAATACCAGTAACCCGCCCGCGGCGACCCCAGGTAAAGAGAGCGGGACAACCACCCGCCAGAACGCCCTGAGACGTGAAGCGCCCAGACTTTCCGCCACACAGAGCAACGTGAGATCGATGCCGCGCATCACGCTATAAAGCGCCAGCACCATATAGGGCAGCAGAATGTATGTCATCCCGATCAGTACGCCGATCGAGCTATACATCAGTCGGAGGGGTTCATTCACCAGACCCAGCGCGATCAAACATCGGTTGACGATGCCTTCCGTTCCCAACAGCACCATCCACGCATAGGTCCGTACCAATGTGCTGGTGAAATAAGGAATGATGACAATAATCAGGAAGAGATTGGCGATCCGCGGCGTTAATCTCGCCAGAAACCAGGCGAGCGGATACCCCAGCAGCAACGTGCTGAGCGTCACCGACGCGGAAATGCGCAGGGTCACCCACATCACATTGATCCAGACAGGCTCATGAATAATCCGCAGATAATGCTTCCAGGTAAAATCAGGGCCGTAGACGCTAAAACCCAGCATTTTTATCAATGGATAGATAAAGAACACGGATAATGCCAGCAACGATGGCGCCAATAGCAGCCAGAGCTTCCGCTGTCTGCGGGTCAGCAATATGTTCACTGTCCCTGTTCTCCGGCAATAAACCACAAATCCTCCGGCCGCCAACCAACAGAAACCGCCCTCCCCGTCATCAGCGGGGTTTCAAGATCGATATTCTGGGCCTGAACCCGCAGCGTGGTTCCGTCAGTAAGCCGCAACGTCACTTTTACCGTATGCCCCAGATAGAGCACATCGGTGACAATCGCTTTCACAGGCAGCACGCCGGATGCGGCCAACCGGATCTTCTCCGGCCGTAATACCGCACAAACCTGTTGACCGCAGGCCAGATTTTTTACGCCTTTGCCGCTTACCGACTCGCCGCTATCCAGCGTCACGTCATAACCGTTGGCCTGAACCTCATGAACACGACCGCCAATGAAATTAGACTGTCCGATGAATTCAGCAACCCAGCGCGTCTCCGGCCGTTCATATAAAAACCGGGGGGAGTCAATCTGTGCGATTCGTCCATCCTGCATCACAGCAACGCGATCGGAAAGCGTCAACGCCTCTTCCTGATCGTGGGTGACAAACAACACGGTGCAACCTGATGAAGTATGTAATCGCTTGATTTCAATCTGCATATATTCACGCAGTTTTTTATCCAGCGCCCCCAGCGGCTCATCCATCAATAGCGCCTGAGGTTCAAAAATCAACGCGCGCGCCAACGCGATCCGTTGCTGTTGTCCACCGGACAGCTCATGCGGCAGCCGATGACTTTTATCGGCTAACTGCACCATGTCCAATGCATCGGCGACTTTCTTTCTGATCGTATGCTGCGGTTCTCCTCGCATCTCCAGCGGGAATGCCAGATTGCGGGCAACCGAAAGATGGGGAAATAATGAATAGTTTTGAAATACCACCCCCAGATCCCGCTTAGCGGGCGGCATATCGGTAACATCTTTTCCGCCCAACACAATCCGCCCGGCGCTGGGTTCAATAAACCCGCCCACCATCATTAACGTCGTCGTTTTGCCTGACCCGCTGGCGCCCAGCAACGTAACGAACTCACCCGGCGCAATCGTCAGACTCAGATTATCCACGGCGAGGGTCTGACCAAAACGTCGAGTGATACCTTGTAAACGGATTTCCGTTCCCACCTTCCGGGAACGGAATGACAGGTTGGCTGTACGCATCAAGTCAGGCCCAAAATCCACGGCTGCCAGATTTTACCTACGCGATCAAGATTATCTGACCACCACGCGGCGTCCTGCACAAAAGAATGAGAAAAGTATGCCGGATTAGAAGGCAATTTGACCAAATCCTCTGAACGTATCAAATCCAACGCTTTTTTATTTGTTGGGCCATAGGCGATGAATTGGGTCAGTTTTGCCTGTATTTCCGGTTGCAGCGCGAAATCGATCAGTAGCTGCGCATTTTTAGGATTTGGCGCATCTTTCACCACACTCCAGTATTGTACTTGCTGTTTCGCCTGATTCCATTCGATCGCCAGGGACGCCCCCTTGTCGATTAACGCCTGCGCTCTGCCATTCCAAATCGCGCCCAGAACCGCATCTTTGCGTTCAAGTAGTTGGGCGGAGACGGCACCAGTGTCCCACCACTTTGATACATAAGGTTTGATCTTATCCAAAGAGGAGAAAGCACGTTCAACATCAATGGGGTAAATGTCGGCTTTTTCTACATTATCTGCCAGCAAAGCAAACTCAAGTTCGGCAGAACCCGATCGCAAATCCGCTAATGTTCGCGGGCCTGGAAAACGCTGAACATCCCAGAAATCTCTCCATGTTTTAGGGTGAGAACCCGTTTTAAACACGTCAGTGTTGTAAACCATGACCGTCGCAAATAAAAGGTTGCCAATCATATTTGGATGACGCAACCCCGGTAAAATATCATCTGGATTACTGAACTTCATAGCCGAATAGTCAATCGGCGCCAATGCACCGGCTTTATCCAAATTCGTTTGTGCGACCGCGCCCAAATCAAGAACATCAATACTCACTTGACCGGATTTCACCATCGCCAATATTTGTGCCGCTGTTGAAGGCTGAATTTTGACATTAATACCCGTTTTTGCCGTAAAAGGCTTATATATCACATTCTCCATGGCTTCCTGATAAGCGCCGCCAAGCCCTCGGACGATAACTTCCCGTTTATTTTTAGCAAATACAGCCGGTACGGAAAAAGCATTAAGCGCCACGCCTGCACTAATAATCGAGCCTTGTTTGATTATCCGCCGGCGGGAAATGTTTACGCGTTCATTTCTTTCCCCCTGACAGCTAGAAAATAGGATTTTCTTTTTATTACTCATATTCATTGTCCTTTTATATATAGATATAGTTATAAAAATCCTTTCTGGCATTGAATTGATTGTTACTTAATTTTATTAATTGGTTTTTTATTTTCTAAAGTTCTCCCTAATGGGGTCATTTTTTCCAATGACCGAGCAATTCCCATACCTTATCTGCCTGTCGTAATTTTTCTTTTATATTTTCCCCATCCAAAATGATCATCTGGGACATTAACCAATCCGCCATGATTAACGTGCCAGCTTGTGACCACCACGCCACAGAAGAGGCGCTCTTTGCAATATAAAGCACCTCATTCGCTTCTTGTACCAATGGTGACGTTTGTCGGTCCGTCAATGCAACGGCATAAGCTCCCTGCATACGCGCAATGTGCATTGCTTGAATAGTGTAGGGAATATAACGCTCATAGCCGATGCCAATGAAAACATCGTCTTCGCTGACATGCCTTATACGATCCGCAATATCGCCATGTCCAATATCGAGTATATCCGCCTGTTTCATTACATTAAGATGCATTGCCAGATAAGAAGCCATGGCATGTGTCGTACCATGAGCACAGACCCATATGCGCCTTGCCGAAACCAACTTTTCCGCAATACGGGAAACAACCTCCGTGCTATTTAATTCCTCAGTTTTATTGATTAACAGATAACCGTTTTCAAACACGCGGGTTTTTAATTCAGTATCATTGGATGGCATCGGCCCCCTTTGAAAAGCGCCGCTTAAACCGGTCTTTTCAATCAGCGCCTTGCCCAAATCTTCTCGCAGATGAGCATAACCGCGGTAACCTAAAGCCCGGGAAAATCTGACCACCGCCGCATCGCTAATATCGATGGCATTCGCCAACTGCCGGGCCGTCATAAATGCTACCCGTTCTTTATTACGTTCAATGTAACGCGCAATAATTTTTTGTGACGGCGTCAGACTTGAAAAACGTTCACCAACCCGCTTTGAGAAATCCATATCATCCTCATATGATTCAGCCACTACAGTAAATTACAAACATGTTGTGCTTGCAACAATAAATTATTACTATTTTTCAGAAAATAAACGCTAAATCGCAAAACCTCCCTAACTAAAATAGCTATAAAAACACTGGTTTCTGAAAAGAACACACGGACATAAATATATAGCTGACTAACTATTTTATATATATGGAATCCAATTTCACCACAACAGTTTAAATACAATAGACAGTAACTATTAATTAAAAATGATGAAATAAAATCATATGAGTATCTTCATTGACTGAGAGTGATGATGTACAGAAAGGCAGTGGGAGAACACGTCCTGCTGTGTGGCGAAAAAGCATCACCTTTTCGGCCACAGAAAAAATATCA
Source organism: Brenneria rubrifaciens (assembly GCF_005484945.1). Lineage (NCBI taxonomy): Bacteria > Pseudomonadati > Pseudomonadota > Gammaproteobacteria > Enterobacterales > Pectobacteriaceae > Brenneria > Brenneria rubrifaciens. The sequence continues at coordinate 1,391,600 of NZ_CP034035.1, read as the reverse complement.
ATCAGGCTACGCCGGCAATACGATATTGCTGTCCGCCAACGCGCCCATGTTGTTGTACATCGCGCAGGCGGCGTCGATCAGATGCATGGCGATGGCTGCGCCACTGCCTTCTCCAAGCCGCATCCCCAGTTGCAGATAGGGTTCCAATTGCAAGTGGCGCAAGGCGATAGCGGCGCCTTTTTCCGCAGAGAGATGCGAAGGGATCAGATAATCACCCACCGCCGGTGCGATCAGGCTGGCTGCCAGCGCGGACGCATAGGAAAGAAAGCCATCCAGCACCACCGGATGCCCAACCGCGGCCGCGCCCAGCATCACGCCCGCCATACCGACCAGATCGAAGCCGCCAAGCTTAGCCAGTACGTCAATGCCATCCTGCGCGTCAGGTTGATTGAATGCGATGGCCTTGCGTACGACGGCGACCTTATGGTGCAGGCGATCGCGGGGGAAATTGGCTCCGATGCCTACCACCTGATGCGGATCGTGATCGGCGATGACGCTGATGATTGCGGCGGCGGCGGTGGTGTTCGCCATGCCCAGCTCGCCCACGCCAAACACCTTGACGCCACCCGCCGCCTGCTCGATGGTCAACTGTGCGCAGGCGCACAGTAACGCTTGCGCCTGTTGACGTGTCATCGCGGCCTCACAGACAATATTGCCGCTCCCGCGCTGGACTTTCATGTTCAGTACGCCGGGCAACGGTTCGCTGTCGATCCCCACATCCACAACAGTGACCTCTGTATTCGCATTGGCCGCCAGCACACAAACACCGGTAATCCCCTTGACCATGTTGGCGGCCTGAATCGCCGTTACCGCCCGCGGCGAAATCGCCACGCCTTCGTCATACACCCCGTGATCGGCGGCCATCACGAGAATTTGTTTACGCCCGACCCGATGCCCGGACAAACCACGCATGCCCGCCAGTTGAACCGCCAGCGCTTCCAGGCGGCCCAGACTGCCCGTCGGTTTCAGTAACCCATCAATTCTGGCCGACGCCCGCTGCATCGCCTCTTGATCCAGAGGAATAATGGATTCAACCAGTTGTGGAAGGGTGAATGCTGAATGTGGGTGCATAGATTATTCTCGTTTTTCCGGTTGCCAATATGTCCGATGATTAAAGGCCAGCAGCGTGACAAACCCATGACGAATATCCAGTACGCTGTATGAGTCCTGTTCAAAATGAAAATGCCACATGGCTGCGGCGGGCATGGCGAATAACCTTGCCAGCAGCAAACTCAGTACGCCCTGATGCGCAACCCACAAATGATTTCCCTGAACCTCCTGCGTCAGCAATGTCTGGATGACAGGCTCGATACGCGTTGAAAACTCAGCAAACGACTCCCCTGCCGTCGGACGCGCATTCTGCCAGTCGGCAACCCAGGCAGCCCAGTTTTGCGCATCTTCCTGCTGTAAATCCCGATGATGACGCATTTCCCAGTCGCCAAAGTCCATCTCGTTCAATGCCCTATCCGCGACCGGGGAAAGTGCGTGCGGTTGCAGCAGGATTTCAGCGGTTTGCCGCGCCCGCGTCAGCCCGCTGTGCGTTGCGGAGGTGAAATCGATATCCTTCAGCCAGCCGGCCACCCGCCGGGCCTGCGCCACCCCCGTATCCGTCAGGCGGACATCGGTTGCACCGCAGAAAACACCGTTGAGATTGGCCTCGGTCTGACCATGTCTGACAAGAAACAGCCGCATGCTTTTCCTCTATTCTTCGCTTTCACGCCGTTCATTACAGCAACGCCAGTAAGAACACCAGTTCGCCCACTTCTACCGCCGCGCCCAGCGTATCGCCGGTTTGTCCGCCCAACCGACGCCGCAGATAAACGCCCATCAGCCAGATGATGAGCAGCGTTATTCCCAATGACGGCAATGCCCGCGCCTGGCCTGTTAATCCAACCAGCAGCGCCCCGCCAATCAGGGTCGCCAGCGTTTCTCCCGCGTTCACCTGACCGATATACACATTCCCCAGCCCCTGACCTTCACGGGCGTAGCGCTGCCGGTACATCAGCAGCACAATCGCCGTACGTCCGGCCACCGGCGCCGCCATCAACATCGCCAGCATGGACGTGCCGCGCAGCGCCAGTTCACTGACGACCAACACTTTGGCCGCGACGATGAAAATCAGCGCCAGCCCGCCGTTGGCGCCAAGCCGACTGTCACGCATAATTTCCAGCATTTTCTCGCGCTGGCGGGCGGAAAACACGCCGTCGCAGGTATCGGCCAACCCGTCAAGATGAAAAGCGCCGGTTATCAACGCCAACGCCAGCACATAGGCCAGCGCCGCCAGCGGCAGGCCGCACCACGGAGCCAGCAGCGTAAATACGCTCCCCGCCATAGCCCCGACGATCAGCCCGATAAGCGGAAAACAGACGATACCGCGCGCGTACTGCCGCATAGCCAGCCCTTGCGTCCAACATTCAGGCACCGGGATACGGGTCATGAATTGCAAGGCGGCCAAAAACAACCGCAGACTCATTTGATTTTTACCTCTATCCCCGACACCACCAGATAGACGGACGCCGCCGCCGCAGCCAGACGCTGATTGACGCGTCCGGCAATATCGCGGAAATGCCGGGCCAGCCGATTTTCCGGCACTATGCCCATCCCCAGTTCATTGGTCACCAGATAGATCGGCGACGGACTCTGTACACAGGCTACAATCAACTCCTCGATTTGTTGCTGGATCACCGCTTCCATCGCCGGGAAATCCATCTGTTCAGGCGGCGTATCGCCGGCCTGAGCAAATAACAGATTGGCGATCGTGGTGGTGATGCACTCCAGAATAACAGCTTCATCCGCGGCAGCCTGCTCCGCGATCACCTTGCCCAAATCACGGTAACCTTCCCACGTCCGCCAGTGCGCCGGACGGCTTTCGCGGTGCAGCCGCACGCGATCGGCCATTTCGTCATCGGTCACGACCGAGGTGGCGATATACAGCACCCGATCGCGGCACTGCGTCGCCAGCTTTTCCGCCAGCGCGCTCTTGCCGCTTCGGGCACCGCCAGTAATTAAAATCAAATGCGACTCCTGTTCATGAAATTAAACCTGCTGGTTTGCACCCGCCCGCCTCTCTTTTTTCCTGGCATTGGGTCACCGCTTACGCCAGAAGGGAATGCCCCTTTTCTGCGATTGCTGAAAAAGTCCGGCGCTTTTTGCCTGCTACCTCTCCGGCCCTTTGCCTCCCCTCATAAACCGATATATCGCCCCGATATCGATATGCTCCCGCATGGCGGCCGCCAAAATATCAAACTGTCGCTGCTTGTGGCGGGCGTAATCCAATACTTCGCCCTCGAATGCCGCCAGACCTTTGCGCTGACGCAGCGTATTCAGCAGCGCGCGCGTGAACTCACCGTTATCAAACAGGCCGTGAAGATAGCTGCCGAATACGCTGCCGTCGACGTTGATCGCCCCGTCATAGCACGCCGTCGCCTGCCCGTTGCGCTGCGTCAGGGAGATAAAAGGCGCCGCTCGCCGACCAAGCCGCGATTCGCCCATATGTATTTCATAGCCGCTAACCGGTAACTCCGCGCCCGTCGCCAACAGCCCCGGCAACCGGCGAAGACAGTTTCCCGTCACCCGCGCCGTCACTTTCTCCGGCGCAAACGTGGTCTCCACATCCAGCAGCCCCAATCCGTCCATCCGGGCAATACCCGACTCCACGCCATCAATAATCCGGCGGCCCAGCATCTGATAACCGCCGCAAATGCCGACGATGGCGGCGCCGGCCTGATGCCGCGCCCGGAGCGCAGCGGACAACCCGCTTTGTTGCAGCCACCGCAAATCACTCAGCGTATTTTTACTGCCGGGTAAAATAATCAAATCCGCGCCCGCCAGCGCCGACGCCGTGGCGACATAGCGCAAACTGACGTCGGGCTGCGCCGCCAGCGCGTTAAAATCGGTAAAGTTGGCGATATGCGGCAGTCGAATCACGGCGATATCCAGCGCCTGGCGCGGCGCGCCAACGTATTTCCCGGTTTGCAGCGCCACGCCGTCTTCATCTTCCAGCTCAACATCCAGCCACGGCATAACGCCAATCACCGGTACGCCCGTCAGCGCTTCGATTTGCGCCACCCCCGGCGTTAGCAACGCCGCGTCGCCGCGGAATTTATTGATAATTACCCCTTTTACCCGCGCTTTCTCCTCCGGCGGCAAGAGCGCCAACGTACCGTAGATCGCGGCAAACACCCCGCCGCGATCGATATCCGCCACCAGCAACACCGGCGCATCGGCCATCGCCGCCATGCCCATGTTGACGATATCCCGATCGCGCAAATTGATTTCCGCCGGGCTGCCCGCCCCTTCCAGCACCATCACGTCATATTCGCGGGCCAGGCTGTGGTAAACCTCGCTGATTTGCCGTTGTAACAGCGGTTTATATTGGTGATACGCCGCCGCATCCAGATGACAGGCGACCTTGCCCATCAGCACTACCTGAGATTTGCGATCACAGGTCGGCTTGAGCAAAACCGGATTCATGCGCACATCCGGCTCGATACCTGCCGCCTCCGCCTGAAAAATCTGCGCCCGTCCCATCTCTTCGCCGTTGGGCGTAACGCCCGAATTCAACGCCATGTTCTGCGATTTAAACGGGGCGCAGCGGTAACCGTCCTGTGCCAAGATGCGGCACAATCCCGCGACCAGCATGCTTTTACCGACATCCGACGCGGTTCCCTGAATCATGATGCACAGACTCATGGCAACGCCTCAGCACGCCACCGTTTGTTCACCATAATGGTGGAGAAATAGGGTAACGCCCGATCGTCGGCGACCTGACCCAAATGCCGCCAGCACTGCTCGCCCGGCATAGAGGCATCGGCCATCAACAGCGCGTGGTCGAATAGATTGAGCCTTGCCAACAGCGCCTGTATCGCGGCAAACCGGCCGTAAACCTTCATCAGCACCACGCAATCATGAGTCAGCAACGCCCGCTCCAACTCGGCTTCCGGCGCGGTGCAGGACATAACGGCCAGCGATTGCTGCTCCATCGCCAACGGGAACGCGGTTCTGGCGGCAATCGCGGCAAAGGAGGTCACCCCCGGCACGATTTCCAGCCACGGCGGTCGTCCAATCCGGGCCAGCAGGAACACCCAGGTGCTGAACAACATCGCATCCCCCAGCGTGATAAAGCCGACCTGCTTGCCGCGGGCAACATCATCCGTCAACTGCTGCGCCATCTCATCCCACACGGCCTCTTTCTCGTCGTTTTCTGCACGCATGGGGAAGTGACGGGTACGGATTTCCGTTAACGGCGACAGATACTCACGCACGATGGATAACGCCAGACTGTCACCGCCTTTACGTCCTGCCGGCGCATACAGGATATCGAGCGCGCCAATCAGACGCGCCGCGCGCACGGTAATCAAATCGCCGGCGCCGGGGCCGACGCCCAACGCATAAAGTCTGCCGCCCATTACGCCACCTCCTGTTCTTCATCACGCAACGGTTCATCGCGCAACGCCGCGTCGAGATGCCGGGAAAACATGTCGCGGATCAGCGGATTTTCACCCAACCCTTGCAGCCAGCTTTGTGTGGCAATGCCCGCGGCTTCGATCCGTGATTTCCAGGAATCCGCATCATCCGATGCCATATCGTTAATCGCGTGGTCGCCCGCCACCAGCATCAGCGGCATCAGATGGACTTTGCGCACCTCCTGTCGCCGCAATCGCCCGATGAGGTGATCAATCTCAGGATAACTTTCCACCGCGCCGACTAGCGCCGGGACATTTTGCGTGATCATCAGATGATCGAGACAGGCATAGGCCGAAAACGCATGATGGCTGGCGCCGTGTCCCATAAAGATCACCCGTTCATCGGCCTGCAACGCCGGCATCTGTCCTTTCAGCGCCGTGATCAGTTGCTGGTAGTCATCAAAACGGCTCAATAACGGCGCGCCCACAACCAGACGCTGAAACCGAGCGCGAAATGCCCGTGCCTCGCTGACCACTTTTTCATACTCGTCGCCGTTAATCACATGCAGAGACTGGATCGCCACATCCTGATAGCCTTCGTCCGCCAGCCGTTGCAGCGCCTGAGCGGGGTTATCAATCAGCAAACCGTCGCGGTCGCGCAGCTTGCGGATAATCATTTCCGAGGTAAAGGCCCGGAATAGATCGCGATCATCACAGTTCGCCGCAAGGTGCTGTTCACAGGCATCAATATTCTTCCGCCGGGTAGACGGATAGCGGGTGCCAAAACTGATAATCAACAGTGCCTTTTTCATGTTTTATCCTCGTTGCGTCTGCCAACCGGCCAGACGATGAGCGAACGCCGTCAGTGAAGCGACCCGATCCTCTCCGCCATGCTCAGCCAATCGCGCCGGGCGGCATACCACGATGCAGGGAATCTTCAGCGCCAGACAGGGCGCCACTTTTTGCTGATAACCGCCCTCGGCGCCGGACTCTTTGGTGATCACCACATCCGGCTGGCAGAACCTGTACAGCGCCTGATTGAACTCGGCGCTGAACGGCCCGCACTGGGCGATAATCTGCTCAACCCCAAACCCCAGCGCTTCACACTGCGCCAGCACCGCAGACGTCGGCAATACGCGCGCCAGTAAATATTTACCCGGCAGGTTTTGCCGGTATACCGCCAGATCTTTACTGCCCGTGGTCAGCAACACCCGCGGGCCGAGCGTCCGGGCAATCGTGCAGGCCGCGGCCAGATCCGGCACCTTGTGCAGCAGCGGATGATCGATGGCGTCGATATCGCTTGGCCGCTGATAGCGGGTAAGCGGCAGGCGCAATCGATGGCAAGCGGCAGCCACATTCCGGTGCAGCGCCTCGGCGTACGGATGGGAAGCGTCAATCACCCAACGCACTTTCCGGGCCGCCAGGTACTCCGCGATTTGCTCCGCATCCATGCGCCCCACCACCACCTCACCGGCAATATTGCCTGCCAGTTGTTTGCCGGTTTCCGTGGCGACCGACAGCCGGTAACGTTCTCCGGCGGCATCCAATGCCTGACAGATCAGTCGGGCGTCGCGGGTACCGCCAAAAATATGGATCGGTGGACGGCTCAAAGCACATAACCTCGCGGCGTGATCATCAATCCGTCCCGGCAATAGGTGGTTTTGTTCCCCACGATCACCAGACTGGTCATATCCACCGGGGTAAAATCCATGTCGCCGAAGGTGGTGATCCACTTCTGTTCTTTCTTACGCCCCGCGGCTTTCACCACCCCCACCGGGGTCTCCGGCGAGGTCCACGGTTTCATCAGCTCAAACGCGCGGGCCAAATGGCCTTCCCTGCCGCGGCTGCGCGGATTGTAAAAACACACCACGAAGTCAGCCTGCGCAGCGGCGGCGATGCGTTTCTCAATCACCGGCCACGGCGTCAGCAAATCGCTCAGGCTGATATGGCAGAAGTCATGCATCAGCGGCGCGCCCAACAGCGACGCGGCGGCGATGCTCGCCGTGATCCCCGCCACCAGACGCACCTCCAGATCCAACTGTTGCTGACCGATCAGCTCCAGCACCAGCCCGGCCATGCCATAAATTCCGGCGTCGCCGCTGCTGATCAACGCCACATTGCGGCCCGCCACGGCCAGATCAATCGCCGTCTGACAGCGTTCGATCTCTTTGCACATGCCGGTTTTGATCACCTGCTTATCACCGGTCAACGGCTTCACCAGATGGGTATATGTTTTGTAGCCCACCACGATCTCCGCATCACGGATAGCGGCAACCGCCTCCTGCGTCATCATGGCTTCACTGCCCGGCCCAATGCCGATCACGGTTAACATAAATTCAATACTCCCAGAGTCAGGGTGACCCCCTGCTGACGCAAGGTATCGCCAACCAGTTGGCCTTCACTCATCAGCCAGGCGACAGGCTGCGACACGCTGCCGACGCCGAGGGTTTGACGGACAAAATCAGAAACGGGAAACCGCGCCTCATGGCGGCGAAGCGCCTCGACGCTGAACAATTCAAAGGGGACGCGCCAGCGTTGCGCCAGTTGATGCAACGCGGGTTCATCTTTCTTGATGGCGACGCTGCCAATCGCCCGCAGCGCCAGCAGATCGAAATGATTTTCCGCCAGTTGCCGCGACAACAGCGCGTCCAGCGTTTGCAGTGGCGTCGCCCGACGGCAGCCGATCCCGGCCACCACACGGCGTGGCACCAGTTTGTACACCGGCAACGGTAAATCAGGCAGGCTATCGCGCAGGCTGACGCACACCAGCGCATCCAGTTCAGGCAACGTTTCCAGACGCGCTACCGGAATGAAACCGCGCACATCGCAGCGCTCGCGCTCGCGGTGTAATGACGCATCCCACCACAGGCCGACGTTGCGATCGCTGACCAGCATCTGATTGACGGTCTTTACCGCATGGCGAAAATCCCGCATCCCGGCATCCAGTTGTGTCGCCAGCGTATCCAGCGCCGTCAGTTGATTGACGTCTGTGGCGGTGGTAATGACCGGAACGGCGCCCAGCAACCCGGCCAGGTGGCGCGCCAGCGCATTGGCGCCGCCAACGTGCCCGGACAGCAGGCTGATAACGTGTTGCCCCCGCTCATCAATCACCACGACCGCCGGGTCGGTCAGTTTGTCATTCAACAACGGCGCGATCGTCCGTACCGTGATGCCTGCCGCGCCGATCACCACCAGCGCGGCATAATGGTTGAACGCATCCCGCATGGTGTCGCCAAAGCTGCCGTTGAACGCGACGAATCCCGGCGCCAGCAATTTTTCACTGGTAAAACAGATGAGCGATAAATGAGGCTGCAAACGCCGGGCAAGGCGAACGCCGCCGGGCGTCAGACAAAACAGCGCTATCGGCTCAGGCCTGACGATATTCATGGCTAAACTCCGCGTCATAAAGCCGGGAATAGTGGTATTCCTCGCCAAGAAAGGCGCCGACCAGAATCAGCGCCGTTTTGCGGATTGCCGCCGCCTGGACCTGTCCGGCAATGTCCGCCAGCGTACCGCGCACCGTGCGGCTTTCCGGCCAGGTCGCCTTGTACACCACCGCGACAGGCGTCGAGAGCGGATAGCCTCCCGCGGCCAGCCGTTCGACCACGCCTTGAATGTCCTGCGCCGACAGGAAGATCGCCATCGAGGTTTGATGCGCGGCGAAGGCTTCCAGTTGTTCCCGCGGCGGCATCGGCGTGCGGCCTGCAATACGGGTAATGATCAAACTCTGCGCCACTTCAGGCACGGTGTACTCCACGCCAAGCTGCGCCGCGGCCCCCAGAAACGCGCTCACCCCCGGCACCGACACAAAGCCGATCCCCTGCTCCGCCAGCACTTCTCCCTGCTCGCGTATCGATCCGTACAGCGAGAGATCGCCGGTTTGCAGCCGCACCACCAGCTTGCCCGCCCTCACGCCGTTGACCATCAGCGCGGTGATTTGCGCCAGCGTCAGACCGGCGCTGTCGTGGCAGACCGCGTCCGGGCGACAGTAGCCGAGCAGTTCGGTATTGATCAGCGAACCGGCGTAAATCACCACGTCCGCCTGTTGCAGTAAGCGGTAGCCCCTCAGGGTAATCAACTCGCGATCCCCCGGCCCCGCCCCGACAAACCAGACCTTTCGGGTATTGAAATCCGTTCGGGCGGCAGGCGCGCGCCGTACCCCGCGCTGTTCAGGCATGTTCTTCCTCCTTGCAACAGGAAATGAGATAGGTGGGATTGCCGGGTTTAAAATAATGGCCGTTGCCAAGCTTCGTCAGCGCGGCGGCCTGGAGTTGCGTGCATTCCAACGAAGCCAAGTTCAGCGAGCGTAAATGCGTCAACGCCGTTTGCAGGTTATCCAGCAGAATAAATGTCAGCACCAGGCGGCCGCCGGGATGCAAATGGGCCAGCGCCCAGTCGATCAGGGCCGTCAGTCGCCCGCCGCTGCCGCCGATAAATACCGCGTCGGCAAGGATCTCCAGCGGAACCGGCGCGTCGGCGGCGATGATCTCCATGTTCTGACATCCCAGACGCTGTCGATTCTCAGCAATCAGCGCCAGCGCCGCCGGATTGCGTTCAATGGCCGTCACCTGCAACCGGGGAAATCGCAGCGCCGCTTCCAGCGCCACGCTGCCCGTACCGGCGCCCACATCAATCAGACGCCGCGCCCCGGCCAGCCCCAGCCGCTCCAGCGCCAGCAGGCGAACCGGCTCTTTGGTCATCGGCACCCGTTGGCCCCGTAAAAATTCGTCATCTCTCATTGAGGATCACCACCACGTTCATGTCATAGCGTTGCGCCACGTCAGCCGGTTGCAAGCGATGGATACGCTCATCCGGCAGGGAAAGATTTTCGCCGATAATCAGCGTGCGGGTGAGCCGGCGTTGCAGGATGACATCGGCGATCGCCCGTGGGCCGAGACGTCCATCCGTCACCATCGCCACTTTGTCATGTTGCAGGAGCCAGTCGAAATCCGGCTCCCGCCCGTGGCTGCTGGCAAGGTAGAGATCGTTCATATCCAGCAGGATGCGGGCGCACAAATACTGTACGGCGCTGATGCCGGGAATAATCCGCAGCGACTGAGCAGCGAAATGGGCCGACAGCAATTTGCCGATGCCATACAGCAGCGGATCGCCCGATGCCAGCACTACGATATTGCGCCGTTGCCGCTCGGCCAGCCAGGTTATCAACGCCGGCAGATCGGCATCCAACTGGCGGGTTGGTCCGCGAAAATCAGCAAACATCGCCAGATGGCGCTCGCTCCCGACCAAAACGTCGGCGGCATTAATCGCGTGTCGCGCTTCCGGCGTCAGATGCGCCAACGCGCCGGGGCCAATACCTGCCACGGTGATCATCGCAGCGCCTCCACAATCTCTTCAACCGCCCGGTTGCTGCCCAGCACCTGGTTGTCAAACGAGAACAAAATGGCATCGACGGTCGGCGGCGCGACGGAGAAGCGCAGCATCTGGTTTATCCGCTCGCAAATACGCCGGGCAATATGCGTATACACCGCCTGAAAACCGTGCTGCTCAATCAGTTCCATTGCGGCTTCCGTGGTTTCGCATTGATTGACCGCCAGCAGTAAAGGGTGCGGCGCGCCCAATAACGCCAAATGCGCAATCAGGGTTTCCATACGCCCATCGGCGATATGGCTGTGGGTATGGAAGATCCCGGCGGCGACTTTCACCAGCTTGCCGGGGTGACCGATCAGCACCACGCGGCGAAATTCAAGCCGCACCGTCTCCTGCAACATATAGCCGACAAAGTTGCTCATGATGACCACCCGTTGACCATCCAGCCCGAACTGTTCACGGACAAAGCGCTCGCCGTGATTACCGGGCACCAGAATCACCTTGTCCTGCCCCGCCGCACGCGTCATTTCCAGTTCAAGCGCCAGCGATCGTTTCCAGCTTTCTTCCGACATCGGCGTCACAATGCCGGTGGTGCCGATGATGGAAATCCCGCCGAGAATACCCAGCCGTCCGTTATAGGTTTTTTTGGCCCGCGCCTCGCCCTCCGGGGCGAAAATGGTGATGTCGGCCCCGCGCAACGGGCCAATCACCTCACGTACCGCCGCTTCAATGGTTTGCCGCGGGGTACGGTTAATCGCCGCACTGCCGACCGCCAAGCCGATGCCGTTACGCGTGACCGTGCCGACGCCTTCGCCGCCCGAAATATGAATGTCAGTGCGATCGCGCAAGGCGACACGGGCAAAAATCAGCATACCGTGTGTGGCATCGACGTCATCCCCGCCGTCCTTGCGGATCGCGGCCGTCGCCTGCTCTCCTTCAATCAGCGGCTGTTCCACATTGAGATACAGCGTAACGCCTGACGGAGTAACGATCGAAACCTGTTCGATCACCTGCTGGCGCAGTACCATCAGCGCCGCCACTTTAGCCGCCGCAGTCGCACACGAACCGGTGGTGTAGCCTTTCCGGTATTGCCTGCCGTGATGCCAGACGGTATCCATCTGCGAATTGAGGCTCACAGTTCCTCCCGAATTCGATACAGAATCGCGTTCACGATGGCGGCGGCGACATTACTGCCCCCTTTGCGCCCCGCTGACGCAATACAGGGAATATCGCTGTGAAACAGCGCGTCCTTTGATTCCGCCGCCCCGACAAAGCCAACCGGCACGCCGATCGCCGCCAGCGGCGCTGCCCGCCGCTCCAGCAACCGGAACAAAGCGGTTGGCGCATTGCCAAAAACAAACAGTTTTTCGCCCTGCTGTTCCAGCGCGATATCCACCGCGGCCATCGCGCGTGTGATGTTTTCGGCTTTCGCCCGCGCCACCGCCCGGGGATCGCTGATAAAGCAGCGGCATTCGCATCCTAACTGAGCCAGCAACGTTTTATTGATCCCGGACAGCGCCATGGTGGTATCGGTATAGAGGATGCACCCGGCGCGCAGCCCCGCCTGAATCCGCGCCAGCGCGTCTGACGAGAACCACAAGATATCCAGCCAGTCGAAATCCGCCGTGGTGTGGATCACCCGCTTGATGATCGCTTCCTGCGTCCGGTCGGCAAAGCGGTAACCGGGACGCTCGCGGGCAATGATGTCGCTGATAATCTCAAAGCTTTGCTGCTCGATTTGCCGGGGTTGCCGGAGATAATTCATCGGTTCTCCTTGTGCGCTTTTTTTCGTTCTAGACGGCGTAGACGGCTGACAGCAAGAAATGCGCCAGTGCGAACAGCAGCAGCGCCAGAAGCGACGCCGTCTTCATCAGATTGATGCTGCGCGGAATGTCGCTCAGGGCGATTTCCCGGCGCGCGTCGCCGATCCACGGTTTCTCAACCCGCTCGCCGAAATAGTGATTCGGGCCGCCAAGCCGCACACCGAGCGCCCCGGCAACCGTCGCCTCCGGCCAGGCGCAGTTGGGGCTGGCGTGCTGATGGCGATCGCGCCAGCCAATGCGCAGCGCCTGTCGGTAGTCCGCCTGCCGCAGCCAGGCGGCGGCGCTCAGCAGCAGCCAGCTCAGACGCGCCGGGATCAGGTTCGCCACATCGTCCATCCGGGCGGAGACAGCGCCAATCGCCCGGTATTTGGGGTTCTTGTAACCCACCATCGAATCCAGCGTGTTCACGGCTTTGTAGGCCATCGCCAGCGGCGCGCCGCCGATCAACAGGAAAAACAGCGGCGCGATCACGCCATCCACGCTGTTTTCCGCGACGGTTTCCACCACGGCGCGGGTTATCTGCGGCTTTTCAAGCTGCGCGGTATCACGCCCCACAATCCACGCCAACTGGCGGCGGCTCTCTTCCAGCGAACCATGCTGTAATGCCTGATACACCGTCAGCGCGGCATCACTCAGGCAACGACCCGCCAGCAGGGTGTAAATCATCCAGACTTCGGCCAGCCAGCCCAGCCACGGATGAAGGGTATTTATCAGCGCCAGCGCTCCCCAGCTCAGCAGCCAGGTCAGGCCGACCACCGTCAGCCACAGCAGCGCGCCGCCCACCCGCAGCGAACGCTCGTTGCGACAGCAGGCGCGAATGCGGGTTTGCAACCATGAGATCAGATGGCCCATCCAGCGCACCGGATGCGGCCAGTGCGGGGGATCGCCCAGCCAGTAATCGAGCAGGAACGCGGTAAACCAGGCGGACAGGATCATCGCGCCGCCTTGGTACAACAACGCCTGGCGCTGGCGAACCAGCGATCCAGCAGCCCCGGCCGCTGGGCAAAATGGAGATGAAGGTAGCCGGCGCAGGTCTGTCGATGCTGATATCCCCCCTGCCACCGTTTGATGACCGCGCCATCGCGCGCTTTGGTGCAATCAAACGCGGGGACGAGCGAGGTGGAAAAAACGGAGTAATGAAACTCATGACCGCGCAACACCTCGCCCCGCAGCGCCAGCAGCGTGTCAGTCAGCGCCTGAGCCTGACAGTAACCAAAGCGGGTCAGCCGTTTCCCCATCCGGCTTTCCCCGGGCAGAATACCGCTCATGCGGTGACGCTGACCGTCTGCATCCGTCAGCCCCTCACCCAGATACATCAGCCCGCCGCATTCGGCATACAGCGGGATATTACGACGGTGAGCGTCCAGCAAGGCATGGTGCATGGCGGTGTTGGCGGCGAGCCGGGCGGCGTGAATTTCAGGATAGCCGCCGCCGATGTAGATCATCTGACAGTCGGGAAGCCGGCGATCATACAACGGGCTGAAACGTTGTATCCGCACGCCGGCCTGCTCCAGCAGATCGAGATTATCCTGATAGTAGAAATTAAAGGCTTCATCGTCCGCCAGCGCCAGCGTGAGTCCCTCGGCCCGTTCGGGCGAGGAAAGCGCGGGTAATTCGCCCGCCGGCGGCCGGACGCCCCGGCACAAATACAGCAGACGATCCAGATCGACGGTTTCCTCAATCTGCTGAGCCAGCGTCTGCCAGCGGCGATCGTCATCCGCCTGTTCCTGCGCGGGGATCAGGCCCAGGTGACGGGAAGGCAGCGCGATATCCGCCATAACGGGCAGGCGTCCCAGTACCGGTATGCCGCAGTAGCGCTCAATGGCATGCCGGAGCAATGCGTAGTGTTCCGCCGAATTCACCCGATTGACAATCACGCCGGCGATCGTCAAATCAGGATCAAACTGGTGAAATCCCATCACGATTGCCGCCGCCGATGTGGATACCGCCTTGCCATCCACCAGCAACACCACCGGGCAGCCAAGCTGTTTGGCCATCGCTGCGGTGCTGCAATCGTTCGGGTCCGTGCCGTAGCCGTCGTAAAGCCCCATCACCCCTTCAATCACCGCCACGTCAGCGTGGCGCATGCGCTGGTTGTACAAGCCGTTAAGCGTTGCCGCCGGGAGCATGAACGCATCCAGATTATGCGACGCAACCCCGCATACCGCGCGGTGCCAGCCGCTGTCGAGATAATCCGGCCCCACTTTAAATGGCTGTACGGACAGCCCACGTCGCATCAGCGCCCGCAAGATCCCAAGCGAAACGGTGGTTTTGCCGCAGCCGCTGCCCGTACCGGCGATCACAAACGCGGTTTTATTTCGTCCCTGGCGCGTCGCTGACGCGGCGTTCTGTTGCTCTGTTGCTTGCGGCATAACCTCTCCCGACATCAGCCGGCCGGGAGAGGTTATGTCACGCGGCGCGCAAAAACGGCGTTGCCGCCGCAGGCATCGGATGACAACCCGCTTCCCACCGAAGGAGTTGAATCTGTTATCATCAGGTCGGTCTTCTGGCTTAGCGTCACTCTTCCCCGCGCCTTCCCGATCGCAGCGATCAGTGGTTTTTACGGGGTCGTCGGCATCACAGCAGCGGGGGCTGCGGGGGATTTACACCCCCTTCCCAGTTGTCATGCATCATGACAACACGCAGAGTCGGCATCCTTTTTCGATGCCCGGCGCTAACCTGACAATAAAATGTTTATCAATATTCTGTGCGTTTTGTCTCAATCCGTCCCAAACGTTAGCCATAAATCGTTAATGCAACACGGCTAATCTGAATCATACTGAATTCTGGCTTTGATCTTTTGATGTCGTGCAAAAATGAAGAGGAAAATCGTAATGCAAAATATACGTGGCTTTGCTGCACTCGACTCAAGCAGCCCGCTGGTTCCGCATCAGTTTGTCCGCCGGGACCCGCGTGAAAACGATGTGGTTATCGATATTATCTATTGCGGTGTCTGCCATTCGGACATTCATATGGCACGCAACGAATGGCAGAACAGCCTGTATCCGATGGTGCCGGGACATGAAATCATCGGTAAAGTCGTCAGCGTTGGCAAAGCCGTTGAGCGTTTTAACGCGGGCGATTGGGTCGGCGTAGGCTGTCTGGTGGACTCCTGTCAACGCTGTGACGCCTGCGACGAAGGGCTGGAGCAGTACTGTGAAGAAGGCGCCACGCCCACCTACGGCAGCGTCGATCGTCATGACGGCTTGCCAACCTTCGGCGGCTACTCCGAGCGTATCGTCGTTTCAGAAAACTTTGTGCTCAACATACCGCAGACACTGGACATAAAATCCGCCGCCCCGCTGCTGTGCGCCGGCATCACCACTTATTCGCCGCTGAAATACTGGAATGTTGGTCCCGGTGACAGCGTCGCCATTGTGGGATTGGGCGGGCTGGGGCATATGGGCCTGAAGTTCGCCAAAGCGATGGGGGCAAATGTCACCCTGTTCACCCGTTCTCCGGGCAAAGAGCAGGAAGCGCATCGGCTGGGCGCCGATCGCGTGGTCATCTCGACCGATTCGGCACAGATGAACGCCGTGACCAATCACTTCGATATTATTCTTGATACCGTGCCGACGCAGCACGATCTTAACCCCTATCTGACCACGTTGAAACGCGACGGCACGCTGGTTCTGGTGGGTCTGATTGAGCCGATTGAGCCCACTGTGCATAGCGCGCCGCTGGTGATGGGGCGTAAAGCTATCGCTGGCTCGCTGATTGGCGGCATTGAAGAAACCCAGGAAATGCTGGATTTCTGCGCCGAGCATGGCATTGGCTGTGACGTCGAAATGATCGACATGCAGGATATCAACACCGCGTACGAGCGGATGTTAAAAAGCGACGTGCGCTACCGGTTTGTCATTGACATGGCCTCATTAAAGGCCAGCTTCGCAGAGTAAAGACCTGCCTGCGGTCACATGCCGTTGACGGCCATTTCCTCGCTTATGTTATGCTGCCCTTATCAAAATCAGGGAGATCATCAGGATATCATGGGCGAACATGGCGGTAATGTGCTGGAAATGGCGCTCAACATCGGCGTGAATGCCGATGAGATTATCGATTTCAGCGCCAATATCAATCCACTGGGTATGCCCGCGTCGCTGAAAACGGCGATCGCCAGCCGGCTTGAGCTTGCCGAGCGTTACCCCGACGTGGAATACCGTGAGCTTCATGCCGCCCTCGCCCGTGCTCATGGCTGTCCGCCGGCGCAAATTATGGCCGGCAACGGGGCGACAGGATTGATTTATGCCGTGGTGCAGTATCTTCAACCACGGCGGGCACTGCTGCTGACGCCGGGGTTCGCGGAATACCGCCGGGCCTTGCAGCGTGCGGGCTGCGCCATTGATGAATACATCATGTCGGCGGAAGATGGGTTTCAGCCTGATACCCGACTGCTGGCCGCGCTGGATAAAACGCACTATGACTGTCTGTTTATCGCCACCCCCAATAATCCCACGGGGCTAATGCCTGACAGTTCGCTGCTGCAAGCCATTGTTGAACGCTGCCACCAGCGCAATACCGCGCCGATCGTCGATGAGGCGTTTATCGATTTCCTGCCTGGCGCACCGGGCCTGATCCCGCAGTTGGCCGCGTTTCCCCGCCTGTTTATTCTGCGCTCACTGACCAAGTTTTTCGCGATCCCCGGTTTGCGGCTGGGTTATCTGCTCAGCGCCGATCAGACGGCGATCCAGGCCATGAAACAATCACAGGAGCCGTGGACGATCAACGCCTTTGCTGCGTTGGCCGGGGAAATCATGCTGAACGATACGTCTTATATCGCGGCAACCTACCGCTGGCTGGCAGAGGCGCAACGCTGGCTCTACCGGGAACTGAGCGCGATGCCCGAACTGCACGTGTGGCAACCGTCCGCCAATTATATCTTCCTGCGCTGCCTGCACCCGGAAATTCCCCTTCAGCAAGCGCTGCTGGAACATCGTTTGCTGATCCGCGCCTGTGCCAACTATCCCGGCCTGACGGCCAGCGATTATCGGGTCGCCATCAAAAGTGACGTCGATAATCAGCGGCTGGTCGCCGCGCTGCATCAGGTATTCGGTCATGGCTGACGCTCGCTGCCCTGCGTCCTGCGGTGAATTGATTCAGGGATGGATTCTCGGCGGAGAGAAGCTGATCTCCTGCCCGGTGGACTGGTTCAGCCATGTCTCCGTCACTGACGGTCAGCCAGCCAGTACCGAGCGCCCACGCATGCGGCAAATGCTGAATGTCGTGATTGCCCGCCTCGGTCTCCCTGCGGATACCGGACGCGGTTTGCGCATTGAATTCTCCTCCACCATTCCGGTCGCCAAAGGCATGGCCAGCAGCACTGCCGATATCGCTGCCACCGCACAGGCAACGGCCCGTCATCTTGGCGTCACGCTGGATGATGCAACGCTCGCCATGCTGTGTGTTCAACTGGAGCCCACCGACAGCACGCTGTTTAGCCGGTTAACGCTGTTCGACCATCAAACTGCCCATACGCAAATTGCCTGCGACTGGCAGCCGTCGGTGGATATTCTGTTGCTGGAAAGCCCGCACACGCTGAATACCGCGGACTATCACCGATTCGATCGCCAGTCGTCGTTACTGAGCAATGCCGATGCGCTGGAAAAGGCCTGGCGGCTGTTTTGCGCAGCGGCAAAGACGCAGGATAACGCCCGACTCGGCGAAGCCTGCACGTTGAGCGCGATCGCCAGCCAGCAGATACTGGCCAAGCCCGCTTTCAGCGATTTAATGACGCTGGTTGAAGATGGCGGTCTGTATGGTTTGAACGTCGCCCACAGCGGCAGCGTGGTGGGATTGCTGCTCGACAGGCATAAACACGATGTGGAGAAACTTGGCTGGCAGTTGCATCAGCGCGGCATGACACGCTATTACCCCTGCCACTATCTGTTGCCGATGATTACCGGCGGCGTGCGATAACGGCTCCCGCCGTCACTCCGCGTTGGCGCGAAGTGACGGCGCCGGTAATTAGGTAAGCGTCCTTATCCCCCCCCTCTGATAACAATGTCCGTCACTTTATAAATTCAATATATGCATAATGTTTTAAACAAGCGTTTTGCAGAATGAAAGCTTTTCTTTCAATCTAACTACAGCGAAGAACCATCTATGGAGTTATATGTTCCACGAGTAGTGTTCGTGTCCACATGAGCAAGCTGTAACCCGAGCCAGCCAGAGCAACAACCTGCCCATCAATGGCACATTAACCCACCGTCAACTTACCAAAATTAAACGGACTCACCGACCTCTCCCGATTCGCATCAAGAAAATCAGCCCACCATTGCAGCATCGGCCGCCGTTCGTCCAGGTGTTCAGCCTTGTTGATATGCGCGGCCTGGACACCGTTACGTTCCTAATGGCTCATCTTCCGCATCCCGCGACCATAATCCCAATTCGATCAACGAGCTACGGGCCATGGTGCGAAGGCCGTGGCCGCAAACTTCCGTTTTAGTGTCGTAGCCATGGTTTGCAGTGCATTGTTTGCCGTCCCCTCGCTGACCGGTTTTCGTGACGCGTGATCGCCAATGAAGATCAGTTCACAATGCCCGCTCACCTCTTTAATATTTTTAAGGATCTTCACTGCCTGACGACTAAGCTGAAAAAGTTGCGATGTGCACATTTTCGAACCGCGTTCGGAAAACTTCACGCCGGGAATGGGTTCACGCTCCGAAGGTATCGTCCATAAAGCGCGCTCGAAATCGATTTCCGGCCAGCGGGCAAAAAGGAATTCACTTGAGCGGATAAAAATCAGAGGGAAATGCTTATTAACCATTTGGTAAACTCACGGCCTTTGTAGCCATCGATACGGCCCAGAAGTTCAGGCAAACGTTTGAGCTCCAACGCCGGGCGATGCTCTACCTTGCCGGGCTAATCGCCCCTGCCATATCCTGCGCAGGGTTAGAGTCAATCAGATCGTTTTGTACCGCATGGGTCATGATGGCCGTCACGCGTTGCTTTAGGCGCTTGGCAACTTCTAAACGTCCTGAACGTTCAACGTTTTTGATCGGCGCCAACAGGCCACGCGTTTTCAGAGCCGCGATATGTATGCCGCCGATAGCAGGAAAGATATTGTGGCTTAGGCTTTTTAAGGATGGGATTCCGACCACTTCTTGTTGTCGGCGTGCCAGGCGCGAGCCACAACTTCGAAGGTTTGCTCATCATCCTGCTGTTGGATTTTGACTGCCTTATATGTGCTTGTCAGGATCAACGCCAGCGGCTATCAGTTTTCGCGCATCGTCGCGTTTCTGACGCGCTTCAGAAAGGGAAACGTCGGGGTAGACACCTAATGCCAGCGTCTTTTCTTTGCCATCCTAACGATAGCGTAAGCGCCAATATTTAGACCTATTGGGATCAACCAGAAAAAACATTCCGTTGCCATCAGTTAGTTTACAGGCCTTCTCCTCCGGTTTTACTGAACCTAACTGGATATCCGCGAGTGCCATAATACTTTTCCTTCAATAAAAGCGTTATTGAGGGTACAAGGATGACCATTATCGAAGTATACCCGCATTTGTACCCGCATAAACTAGTTGATGTCGGTTGAACTGTGTTGACGTAGGGAGAGTATGGAATGAAGGGAAAGCCAGTAAAATCGTGGGCTTCAGACAAAAAAATAGACTTCGGTTGACGTCTATTGATTTCAGGATGGTGCCCGGGGCGGGACTTGAACCCGCACAGCGCGTACGCCGAGGGATTTTAAATCCCTTGTGTCTACCGATTCCACCACCCGGGCTTAGATATTGGAGGCGCGTCCCGGAGTCGAACCGAGGTAGGCGGATTTGCAATCCGCTGCATGGCCACTCTGCCAACGCGCCTTGCCTTTAACCTGTTCAGCTATCGCTGCGATATTGGAGCGGGAAACGAGACTCGAACTCGCGACCCCGACCTTGGCAAGGTCGTGCTCTACCAACTGAGCTATTCCCGCTTTAAACAGAACACACTGATTTTTTTGTTAACTTTCAACAAACCAGCGCCACTGTTGATGCGGTGCATTCTACTGACATGAAGCAACGAGTCAATAAAATTATCAATAAAACTCGTTCGTTTGCTGGTTTTTACAGCGCACTATCCTGCCCGTATCCTTCGGGTCGTCGCAAGTGATATTCAAAAAAGTTCTCGCATTTCTCAAGACACATCAATTAAGGTGCAAACAAGTCATGCCGGGCAGCGTTTAGATATTGAAACATTGACCAGAAAGTTAGTATTGCAGCGATATACAAAGCAATAACGCCAGCCCCTTCAACTAAGCGTTCTGGTCGCCACAACAGAGCTACCAGCGCCATCATTTGGGCAGTGGTTTTTACTTTTCCTATCCATGAAACCGCGACGCTACTGCGTTTACCTATTTCAGCCATCCATTCACGTAATGCAGAAATGATGATTTCGCGTGCAATCATCGTTGCCGCTGGCAACGTGATCCACCAGGAATGGTAGTGCTCGGCAACCAAAACCAACGCAACCGCTACCATCACTTTATCCGCTACCGGATCGAGAAAGGCGCCAAATCGTGTGGTTTGTTTCCAACGGCGAGCCAGGAATCCATCAAACCAGTCTGTGACGGCGGCAAAAACAAAAATCAGTGCGCACACTATCGGTGCCCAGACGAATGGAAGGTAAAACGCCAGCACAAAAAACGGGATTAAAGCAACACGAAACAAGGTAAGCAACGTCGGTATATTAAATTGCATAGCGCTTAGGTAACTATTTGGCCGGAGTGGATATTACGAGTATGTTGCTACATTGTCCCTAGTGTTTCAATGCATGGAAGATCTTTTCTGCCAATACGTGTGAAATACCCGGCACATTTGCAATTTCCTCAACGCTGGCGTTCATCAATGGTTGTAGTCCACCCATATATTTCAGCAGAGCCTGCCGCCGTTTGGGCCCAACCCCCTCAACGAACTCTAATGTACTGGTGTTCTTAACTTTAGCTCTTTTCTTGCGGTGCCCGCCAATCGCGTGATCGTGAGAATCATCGCGAATATGCTGGATAACGTGCAAAGCTGGCGAGTCAGACGGTAACACGACACCGTCTCCTGTCGACTCAAAAAAAAGTGTTTCAAGTCCAGCTTTACGATCGCTGCCTTTCGCTACACCGAGCATTAAAGGCTTACGCTTATCCCAAGGCACCTGTAGTGAGTCGAATACAGCCTGCGCCTGTCCCAATTGCCCTTTACCCCCATCGATAACAATCACATCAGGAATTTTTTTGTCATCCAATGCCTTACCGTATCGACGTTTGAGAACCTGAGCCATCGCGGCATAATCATCACCGGGTGTAATGCCACTGATATTATAGCGGCGATACTCTGAGCGTAACGGACCATTTTTATCGAACACGACACAGGATGCCACAGTCTGTTCACCCATAGTATGACTAATATCAAAACACTCCATACGCTTAATTTCAGGCAGTTGTAAAACCTTGGCCAACTCCGTTAGGCGCTGGTGAATTGTAGATTGCTGTGATAACTTCGTCACCAATGCCGTCGCAGCATTGGTACGGGCAAGTTTCAGGTATCGAGCGCGATCGCCACGCGGCCTGGTCTGGATTTGGACTTTTCGGCCAGCGACATCGGTTAACGAATCAGTCAGCAGTTCTTTATCCGGCAGCATAAAATCAAGCAGAATTTCCGAAGGTAAAGTTCGGGCCATACTCCCTTGTAAATAAAACTGCCCGACAAACGTTTGCACTACTTCGCCTAATTCTGTGCCGGCGGGGACTTTCGGAAAATAGCTTCGACTGCCCAACACTTTCCCCTGACGAATAAACAGTACGTGCACGCTCGCAATCCCGGCTTCGAAGGCCACACCGATAACATCAAGGTCTTCACTATTACCGGAGACGAACTGTTTTTCCGTCACGCGTCGGACGGCCTGAATTTGATCGCGAGTACGCGCCGCTTCTTCAAACTTCAGGGCACGACTGGCCGCTTCCATTTTTGTTATCAGTTGGTTAAGAACCTGCTGATCTTTTCCAGACAAAAATAGACGGACATAATCAACTTGTTGCTGATAGTCATCTTCACTCACCAGTCCCGAAACACACGGTCCAAGACAGCGACCAATTTGATATTGCAGGCAAGGACGAGAGCGATTGCGGTACACGCTATTTTCGCATTGCCGCACGGGAAACAGTTTTTGCAGCAGCATCAACGTTTCACGCACAGCATTTCCATTTGGAAATGGCCCAAAATACTCACCTTTGGCGTGTTTGGCTCCACGGTGCACGGCCAGCCGAGGGTGTTGGTCAGCACTGAGAAAAATCATGGGATAAGACTTATCATCACGCAGCAAAACGTTGTAGCGCGGTTGATAACGCTTGATATAGTTATGTTCGAGCAGCAAGGCTTCCGTCTCAGTATGCGTGATCGTCACATCGATCTGCCTGATACTTCTTACCAGTGCCTCCGTTTTACGGCTGGCAACATTGCTGCGAAAATAGCTGGAAAGTCGTTTTTTTAAATCTTTTGCCTTACCGACGTAGATCACCGTTTTCGCGGCATCATACATGCGGTAGACCCCAGGCTGGCTGGTTACCGTTTTTAGAAATGCCGAAGCATCGAAACTGTCACTCACTACTTAACAATGTCTCCGCATTAAAAAGTCCGTGGCGAATCGCAAGGTGCGTCAACTCAACATCGCCACTGATGTTCAGCTTGCTGAACATTCGATATCGATAGCTGTTCACCGTTTTAGGACTCAGGTTCAACTGGTCTGAAATCTCAGTGACCTTTTGCCCTTTGGTGATCATTAGCATAATCTGCAATTCACGCTCAGACAGACACGCCAATGGGGTCTCAGTCTGTGGCTCCAACTGACTTAATGCCATCTGCTGAGCAATATCCGAGGCGATATAGCGTTTACCCGCATGCACAGCGCGAATGGCACAGATAACTTCCTGCGGGGCGGCGGCTTTACTCACGTATCCAGCGGCCCCTGCCTGCATTACTTTAGCAGGTAAAGGATTCTCTGTATAAATAGTTAGCATAATTACTTTTATATCAGGAGAAAATCGCAAAATTTTGCGCGTCGCCTCAAGACCACCGATTCCGGGCATATTCATGTCCATCAAGACAACATCAACAGCGTTGCTACGACACCATTTAACGGCATCTTCACCTCATGACACTTCACCCACAACCTTAAGACCTTTGATATCGTCAAGAATGCACCGTATCCCTGCCCGCACCAGTTCATGGTCATCAACAAGAAAAACGCTAATCAAAGAATAATTCTCCAAAAAAGGAAGTAACACTTACATAAAGATTCGTTTGCAGGTGATACTACGTTGGTTTCTAAAAATAATGAATACTGTTTATAAGAATATGTATTTTTAAATACGTTAAGAAGTAATAAGCATTCAATATCAAAGTCTAACGATAACAATATACTATTATGCTTAACACGTATATTGATCACACTCTTAACATCCAGATTATCACTTGAAGCGCACTGAACTCATGGCTTGCATAGTAATTGATATTAATAAAAAATCAATACCAATCAATGGCATGCAATTGGCATTGATTTCAACATGTCAATAAAAAAACACTATTGTAAGTATCCATTACATCAATACCTTATCATGAAAATCCTCATCCAATATAAATAACACACTCTAAAAAAACATACATGTTGAAGCTTTTATGTATACAGCCAAAAACATTTGAATGCCGATTTAACCTATTAAAGCAGAGAATTAAATATGGCTAAAAATAAGTTAAATGCATAAAAAACAACCATTACATAATGATTATTGATTAATAATCACCGCCATTAATATGCATTATGTTATACTTGCCGCTATCTGATCAGGCTGGCAACAAGGTCATTCAACCTGTAACTGGCTGACTAAAAACACCTTATGCTGTTTATTGTTGAGGAGAAAATATGGGCAATCTAGATTTTTCTACTACGCCTTCCGTAGAAACGTTATCGCACGAAGTAACCTGCCTGAAAGCAACAGTCACACTCTTGCTTAAAGCTATCGGCCAGGCAGATGCCGGCAAAGTGATTATTAATATGGAAAGATATATTGCTCAGTTGGCAGACCCTGAGCAGGCCGCCGTGTTTGAAAACACGATCAAACAAATCAAGCACGCTTACCGTCAATAAGCCCTCGTCCTGAATCCGCTGACGCTTTTTCTTGGTGTCAGCAGCATCTTCTTCTCTCCATGCCATGACGATGTCATAAATGCGCCAAATCTAACTGAGGGCGGCCTTACATCTGCTTATCTAGGTAGTGTCCCGCAATAGATCTTGATTGAATAACGCTTTAATTTTTCATGTAGAGACCGCCATGGCTCGTTACGAACTTCCTGACGTCGCATGGGAACTAATTTCACCTCAGCTTCTCTCTGAACATTCTCAAAAAGCCGGTCATCCTTACGTCGAACACCGCAAGATTATCAACGGCATGTTTGGAGTACTCTGCTTCGGCGCACCGTAGCGCGGTTTGCCTGAGCGCTATGGAGGGTGTGAAACGATTTACATCCGTTTCAATCGCTGGTCGAAATCAGGAATTATCAAACTTATTTTCAACAGGTTGCTTTCAATTGTTGATGAAAATGACTGCCTCGACTGGTCGGCGGTATCACTCGATGGCAGTAACATCCGCGCCAGTCATTGCGCCACAGGCGCTCAAAAAAACATCCCGATATCGCTGACGCTCATGCGCTGGATCGCTCACGAGGCGGTTATCGCACCAAAATCCATCTGGCGACAGACGGACAAGCCCATGAAAGTCAGTACGCACTTCAGCTTCTGGACGGTATCGGCCTAAACCGTAAAGGCGGCTACCCTAAACGTCGGGGAAAAGCCGTTCTTGCTGATAAAGAGTATTCCTCTCAAGTGCTGCGTAACGCCTTGAAAAGACAAGGGATAAAAGTTTTTTTCTTAAAAAACAATGAGAAATCAGCAAATGACAGATGATGTCAAATTGACATGGAGTCATACAAATCCCGCCATGTGGTTGAAAGAAGTTTCGGTTTTTAGAAGAGTGCCGCCGGGTTGCCACCCGTTATGAAAAAACGGTCAGAAACTATCTTTCGATAGTAAATTAGGCTGCATCTGACTTTTCTCAGAGGATTATATAGTTGAGTGATACAGCCTAGACTTCTCAGTTTGAATAAGGGCGCGGCTTCCATCTTTTTATATTGCGTCAACTCTGTCGCCGGCGCCTTATCTATAAACGGTTTTCTGCAATGGCCTTTATTTAACCCACCACAGCCAGCAACTTTTCAAATCCCATGTGACCTCCGGACTGATAGCAGCAATTCACATGGAATCAGCCAGGTAATATCAGCAACCATAATGTTTTGTTAACACCCAATCCTCGGCAAGTACCGTTCATGGAAAGCGCTCTGAGTATAGCACTTCGCTATCAATGTAAAGCGCTGGTGGGGGAAAGTTACCCTTTTCCAGATACCGCCCGCCACCGTAAGCGTTCTCTTCTTTTATTCTGCATCATGAACAGGAGTGCATAGAAATGACTTTTTTATTGCATAATGGCGATGCATAGATAAAGCAAATACGATGGTTAGGAATTTTGCCTAAGATTAAACTGAACTGTTCGAAATAGAAAAAAAAGTCAAAGACGCTGTAAATTTAATACTGAGGATAAAGAAGGAGGAAAAACAGAAATAATATTGAAAAGATTTGGGAAAAATACAGTAATGCATTGAGATTGTTGGTGGGTCGTCGGGGGCTCGAACCCCGGACCAATTGATTAAGAGTCAACTGCTCTACCGACTGAGCTAACGACCCAACGACGTGGATTATTCCCGTCTAGCTGGCAACTGTCAATATGCCGTTCATTCGGTAATGACTTAAAAGCGTTCCTTTGATAAAGTATCCACTTTAAGGATACGTTTTATGACAGTCACTATTGAAGTTGCCTGCCGATATTGTCAGCAAACAGAAACCGTTAGTAAGCATGGCACGGGAAAGGCTGGATTTTCCCGATATTACTGTCAACATTGTCGCCGTACTTTCCAGATTCACTACCGTTACAACGCACATAAGCCCGGAACAAAAGAAAAAATTGTCGATATGGCGATTAATGGCTCCGGGGTCAGGGATACAGGACGAGTTCTGAAAATCAGTATGAACACCGTGATGAGCACATTAAAAAACTCGCGCCGCCACAAGTAACAAGCAAACCCATCGTCTATGACGATCTCACCCGGATTTGTGAACTGGATAAGCAATGGTCATTCGTGGAGAATAAAAAACAGCAGCATTGGCTTTGGTATGCATGTGATACGAGAAGAAAACAGATTGTTGCCCATATAATTAGTCCGCGCACGGATGAGACCTGCCGAAAACGTCTCGATTTGTTAAAACCTTTTCATATGGTTTTTTTCACCACCGATGAATGGGGCAGCCACACACGAGAACACGAGAAAAAGCGTCAGCCCCCCTAACAGGTAAGATATTCATGCAGCGAATTAGCGGCACAACCTTAATTTACGCATTCAAGTTAAACGTCTGGCAAGGAAAACAATCTGCTTTTCCTGTTCATTTGAAATAGATGAAAGAGTCATCGGTGCTTGCATTGAAAAACACCATTACAACGCATTTGAGTCATAACCCGTTCATTCAAGGTAAAAAATACACAAAATTATGCATACACTGTTCACTCCATTTATCTATGCCCGTGATCATTGAAGATGCTTGATTTTATGTATTAAGGAGATCATGCTTTCCAGCATGAAAATATTTTTCACTGATGAGCAAAAAACCAAACTTGAACGTCTGCACGGCACCACCCGTGATGGCCGTATCCGTGATCGCATCAAAGCGGTTCTTCTCACTTCTGAAGGCTGGAGTTCGGCCATGAAGGCGCAAGCCTTGCGCCTTCATGAAACCACGATAATTCATCACATCAATGAGTTCGTCAACAAGCGTAAACCTAAACCTGAAAACGGTGGCTCTGACAGCATGCTCAGTGTCAGTCAAACAGAGAGCCTAATCAGCCAGTTATCTCAACATTTGTTCCATCATACCCGCGATATCGTGGCTTATATTGAACAGCGCTGGGCAACCCGCGTCAGTATTCCCGGCATGAACAAGCGGCTGCATCGCCACGCTTTCACCTATAAGAAACCGTCAGGTATTCATCATAAATTCAGTGAGGGAAAACAGAAGCGGTCCATTAAATATTATGCGAATTTAAAAGAAACCGTCGGTGATGAACCGATTCTGTTTCTTGATGCTGTCCATCCGACACAGGCGACCAAACTCAGTTATGGATGGATAGCAAAAGGTCATAAAAAGACAGTAGAAACAACAGGAAGCCGTACCCGCCTGAATATTCCGGGCGCGCTGAATCTGAACGATATCGGCGGTACGGTCATTCATGACTATAAAACCATTAATGACTACAAAACATCGGGTTCCCTGACGTCCTGAATTCACGATCGTTTTCAGGTACTTAAACCTGCATCTTGAGGTTTATTGGGTATAGTTCGCTCACCATAAAGAGTCCAGTATTACGCTATTTTAATCCACATCAACATTCGTGAATGAGAGACACTCAAGAGTCCAAAACGTCACTGATAAAAAAGGAAATTTTATTAAATGGTAGACCAATCAAAAGAGCTTACAAACCTTGCTCCCCTACCCGAAGCTGAAGAGCTAAAACGCAATCTGACCAACCGGCACATCCAATTGATTGCCATCGGTGGCGCTATTGGTACAGGACTGTTCATGGGGTCGGGCAAAACCATCAGTCTCGCGGGACCTTCGATCATCTTTGTCTATATGATCATCGGCTTCATGTTGTTTTTTGTCATGCGCGCTATGGGAGAACTGCTACTATCCGACCTGAACTATAAATCCTTCAGTGACTTTGCCGCCGATTTACTTGGCCCCTGGGCTGGTTTCTTCACCGGCTGGACATATTGGTTCTGCTGGGTTGTCACCGGCATCGCGGATGTCGTCGCAATCAGCGCTTATGCACAATTCTGGTTCCCGGACCTCTCGCAGTGGGTATCCTCGCTACTTTGCGTGCTTTTATTACTCACCTTGAATCTGGCGACCGTGAAACTGTTTGGCGAAATGGAATTTTGGTTCTCCATGATAAAAATCGTGGCCATTGTCGCCCTTATTATTATTGGTGTCGCGTTGGTGAAGATGCATTTTCTTTCGCCGTCAGGCTCAGTCGCGTCGCTGAGCAACCTATGGAATGATGGCGGGATGTTCCCCAAAGGCCTAAGTGGATTCTTCGCCGGCTTTCAGATTGCGGTGTTTGCCTTTGTCGGCATTGAGTTGGTAGGGACTACTGCGGCGGAAACAAAAAACCCGCAGATCGTTCTGCCAAGGGCCATTAATGCGATTCCAATCCGTATCATCATGTTTTATGTGTTCGCGTTGGTGATGATCATGTCGGTCACGCCATGGAGCGCGATTGCCCCCGATCGCAGCCCATTCGTCGAAATGTTTATCCTGGTGGGTTTTCCTGCTGCTGCCAGCGTGATCAATTTTGTGGTACTGACCTCTGCGGCCTCGTCGGCAAACAGCGGTGTGTTTTCCACTAGCCGGATGCTCTTTGGTCTGGCAAAACAAGGAGATGCACCTAAGCGCTTCTCCACGCTGTCTAAACGCGCTGTGCCTTCCGTGGGCTTGACATTTTCATGTATTTGTCTGCTGTCCGGGGTGGTGTTGATTTACCTGATTCCGAATGTCATGACCGTCTTTACTTTGGTAACGACCGTCTCTGCCATATTATTCATGTTTATCTGGAGCATCATACTCTGCGCTTATCTGGTGTACCGTAAAAAACGGCCTCAGTTGCACGTCAGTTCTAACTACAAAATGCCATTGGGTATTTTCATGTGCTGGGTTTGTTTGGCGTTCTTCGCCTTCGTTATCATCCTACTTACCTTACAACCCGATACCCGACAGGCTCTACTTGTCACGCCACTCTGGTTTATTTTCCTGACAGGTACCTATCAGGTTATTCGTAAGAAAAAACAAACTCAATGAAATAAACGGGAATGATTATAGTTTAATAGAGGCGCTGATTAACAATCAGCGTCTTTGCTTCTGAAATGAATTTTTTTCCGAATACTTCTTTTCCAAACCTATGAGAAAATTGCCATTATAAATAAATATCAGACAAATAATATAACTATGAAATATGTCGCCATCCATTCTGGCAACATAATCAAATCAGTCTCTCAATGAGAAATTTGTAATAAGGTTAATATTTCGAGCTAATAATTCGTCAGCTAAGCACCCATATTCCGCAGCACGCTGCGTCTCTTCCGCCAACTCACTTTCCACCCTCCTCGATAAATCATTCAGCTTATCGTCATCCAATGTTGAAATGATTGCAGACACCAATATTTCCAACGACTTAATTTTGGCATGAAGTTCTTTTTCTCCAATCTCTTTCTCTGCCAATTTTATTAAAAGATGAGAGAGAATGTTATTCATTTGAACTCCTTGATCAAAGAAACCGCTGTCATACACACCATAATACACCAACGTAAAGTTGGCATATAAGAGGTAGAGAAAACATAACAAGGATTAATGTAACACCGGAACTAGTCGCACCGCTAGTACCTATCGCAATTTTGAGTTCAGCGTGTTCATTCTATTATGGTAACGATGAAATGGCAGAGAAATGAATAATCTTATTAAAAAAATCAAAAAGCTTTTTTATTTTTTAGCCGACCATTACATAAATGGCCGGCTATCTAAAATTTATACGTTTACAGACTGCCTTACCCCATTAACTGCACTCTTCGCTTGCTCGCATTGAGACAAAATAGTTTGTGCATGCGAATAAAGAATTTTCCCCGCTTCTGTGGGTGTAACTCCACGTCGGCTACGTACCAGCAACTGCTTTTCAAGCTCACTCTCCAGCGTAGCGACCTGCTGGCTTAGCGCTGGTTGCGCAATGTGCAACAACTCAGCAGCCTGTGTCAGGCTACCGATATCAACGATCTTCACAAAGTATTTGAGCCTTCTAAGATTCATTATCTGCCTCCTGAGTAGTTACCCTGAAGAGATAGCAAGAACCGCGCCATATTTTGTACTTATTACAATGGAAAGGCAGTACACACTTGATAAGCCACGAGTAAAATAAGGAAAACAAATGGTTCACATGTCAACGCAGGCTATCAAGCCGTAAATAACCGGGCTTTTTCCTCACCCACTTATGCACCATGCTAATGCAGTCACTGCTATTTCAAGGTGCAAAGACAATCCCCCCTTGAAGATGACCTTATTAGGTTATAGGACGCATAACTTGCGCTGTAATTTCAACATGTTGATTATTACTTCAACAATTAGCCCCCCTAACGTATAACTCTCTTTGACAAGGTGAAATGCGCCCGCTATTATCCCCCGCAGTCAACCGATTCCTCTGTAGTTCAGTCGGTAGAACGGCGGACTGTTAATCCGTATGTCACTGGTTCGAGTCCAGTCAGAGGAGCCATTTTCCTGTTTTCATGCATCCTTGCGAATCCCTATTTGTACATTGATTCAACAGGTTAGCGTGAAAATCCTTCCCGATGCGTTTCTAGTTTTCCCTCCGCATCGGGAAAAAATGGTGGTCAGATTTGGGGTCAAGTTGGTTCGATGACGGAGTGACCCCCAAATGTCTCTTAACGACTCAAAAATCCGCAACTTAAAATCATCCGCTAAACCCTTCAAAGTTTCCGATTCTCACGGCCTGTACCTTTTAATCAATCCAGGCGGTTCACGTCTCTGGTATCTCAAATATCGTATCGACGGCAAAGAGTCCCGCCTCAGTTTAGGCGCTTATCCTAATGTATCGCTGACCGACGCCCGGCAACAACGCGATGGCATCCGCAAGATGCTGGCGCAGAATATCAACCCGGCGCAACAGCGTGCCGCTGAGCAGGCGGCGCGTTCACCGGTTAAGCATTTCAAGACCGTGGCGCTGGGCTGGCATAAAAGCAATAAAACATGGTCGGAGAACCATGCCGCCCGCCTGCTTGCCAGCCTGAACAATCACGTTTTCCCGGCGATGGGTCATCAGCCGATAACGGAACTCAAAACCCGGCACTTCACCGTCCTGCTGAAAGGTATCGAAGAAAAAGGCCTGCTGGAGGTGGCGTCCCGTACCCGACAGCACCTGTGCAATATTATGCGTTACGCAGTTCAACAAGGATGGGTGGAAAATAATCCGGCGCTGAATCTGGTCGGCGTAACGGCTCCGCCGGTCAGGCGCCATTATCCGGCCCTGCCGCTGGAGTGTCTGCCGGAATTGCTGGAACGCATTGAAGGCTATCGGCAAGGCCGGGAGTTAACCCGGCTGGCGGTACTGCTCACCCTGCACCTGTTTATCCGTTCCAGCGAACTGCGTTTCGCAAGGTGGAGTGAAATTGATTTCAAAAACAGAATCTGGACCATTCCCGCTACCCGCGACGCTATTGCCGGCGTCCGCTACTCCGGGCGTGGCGCGAAAATGCGTACGCCGCATATCGTGCCGCTGTCCAGGCAAGCCATCGATATACTGAAGCAGATTCAAGCGATTTCAGGCCATCTGGAACTGGTGTTTCCCGGCGACCATAACCCGTATAAACCCATGTGCGAAAACACAGTCAACAAAGCATTGCGACTAATGGGCTATGACACCAAAAAGGATGTCTGCGGTCACGGATTCCGCGCAATGGCGTGTAGCGCATTAATGGAGTCAGAGCGTTGGTCGCAAGATGCCGTTGAGCGCCAGATGAGTCATCAGGAACGCAATAGCGTGCGGGCGGCCTATATCCACAAAGCCGCCCATCTTGAAGCCCGCAAAGCGATGATGCAGTGGTGGTCGGATTATCTGGGTGCATGTAAGGAAAATTATGTACCGCCGTATATCTGGAGCCAAGAAAATAACCATCAGGCGGCCTGAATCAATAATGGCGTGACAGATAAATAATATATAAGCAGTATCTGTCAAATCAGATACTGCTTTTTATATGTGCCTGAGTAATGACCCGGTTAGGCCCAAAATAACTATTACGGACAGCTGGCTTAAATCACGCAGCGCAAAAAAATGTGGTTTTTCTCGGGCGGGCTATGCAGGAGGTTCATTCGTGACAAGGTGTAAAGTAATCAGGCCAGCGTCGACCCCAGATTCATTCGTGCGATCCTGAGCAACTGAGCCGGTTCTGCGCCGGTCTGGGCGAGCACCCGCAGGCCCGAGACCACGGTGACAATCAGTGTAGCCACATCCTCTGGCAAGGATTCGGGGCGCACGCTGCCGTCGGCTTGCCCAACTTTCGCGGCCTGAGCCAAGAGAGAAAGACGGCGATTCAGGTCATGGTCCAGGATCGTTTGCACCCGGCGATCACTCAGCCGTATATCCGGCGACATTAACGTGTGCACAGTCATACACCCAGCCGCACGCCCCTCCTTGCGAGCCTCCCGCTCCTCGTCAATAACCATCTCGACGATCCGCCACAACCGCGTACCGCCATTAAGTTCAGCATTAGTGAGTACCGCTTCCTGCCGTAGCGTTACGACTTCGACGTATCGACGCAGGGCTTGCACGAACAGCTCTTCCTTCGAGGTGAAGGCATTGTACAAACTGCTACGGCGCACGCCAGCGACTTCGCACAGCCGCTCTGTAGAAGTGTCAGCGAAACCATGAACACGGAACTCTGCCGCCGCAAAGTCCAGTACCGTCTCTGTATCGAATGAACGTGGTCTACCCATGACGTGATATTAGCATATTCTGTATAGTAATATACAGAACTCGTACTCAGCGATCGTATCCAACAGGGGCCGCGCGAGAACGCAGACGGTCTATTAGGCTCGATGCTGGGCTGACGCCACCAGACTCGCCCGATACTGCCCTCATCGACATCAAATTTACCTCACTCAATCGTGGAACGTTTAGAGTTCATGGCGCTTAGGCGGGGGTGTTGGCCGGATGCCTACAGGACGGTCACACTCGTAAGCACTGACAGGCTCGATTCTTACAGTCGAAACTCGCATGGCGACTTAAAGATACTCCAGTGCCTGGGCCCTGGGCATAGAACCAGGTGATCTCCGACCAGAACTTCGCCGTCGAGCCATCCGAGTTCGAGAGTGCAGCTACCGCTGCATTGCACGTTGCCGGACTTAGGCACCTCATGCAGTCGAGGCAGCGGCTTTGCCCCCATGTGCGCAGACTACAGTCACGAGAATCACTGGAGGCGTAGGACATCTCGCCGTCCAGTTCCCCCTCAAAGCTATGAGTGCCCAATCCTACAGCCTTCGTTACATATCATCTGGCACAACGTCCGGCCCCGACTTAACACTCGCCAAAAAGTCAGGATGATTCAGACACGTTGCTTTTTCTGGATTACAAAGTACAATAAAATTGTTTTTGTATTTTAAAGTACAATACTAAGCAAATATGAGGGCTCTGGTTTTACCAAAGGTGGGACCGGTACTGCGAAACAACATCAAGTTGATCGGAGAAGCCAATGACATTGCAGGACTATCGCGTCCAAACAGACGCTGAGCTAAGCACACGAGTAGTCGACTATCGTAATCACCGTGAGATCGAGCAGTTGATTACTCACGGGTGGAGGTACGTTGGGGGCCAATGCTGGGTGACCTCTTCTCCTGAAAGCGAAGAATCCGACTCCACTGGACGTAAGACTTTTCTGCCACGTCTGTCGGAGTCCTGTATATGCGGTGATGGTTTGGTCCTGACCTATCCGGTTCTAGAAGATATTACCGGCCTGTATGCGAACGAGTTTGACGACGAGGTCCAGCGCCACTCTATCTTTCCACCAGCTTCCTCGGCAGCGCTGGAATCAAGGATCGTCGGGGCATATGCGGGCTGGCGACTCGGAGATTCGACGTTCTTGGTCGGGCGTCGCGATTTCAACGGTGTGGCTTTGACGACATTGTCGGTCCGTCGTCTGGGTCCGCCTGGCGTTCTGGATGTCGGATACTCGACGATGAGCGCCTATCGCGGAAACGGTTACGCTGCACACACCCTGAGGCTATTTACTCAGTGGGTCTTCAACGCTTTCAGCGTCCAGAGAATCGAACTGGGCATCAAGCCGGGCAACGCTGCCTCCGTGTCTACCGCACTCAAGGCAGGGTACCACTTAGAGTCCGTTCGCCGTTCCCGATTGCGCAACGCTGATGGGTCTTTCGACGACGAGCACTCGTATGTAGCGCTCAAGGATGATCATATCCGTGCCTGGAGGTACCAGCCATGAGTCACCTAACGGGCAACAATGTCAGCGAATTCGCCTACTCCGCACCGGGAGAAATTCTTGAGCCCAATGACGTGCTTGAGGTTCAACAAATAATTAAGTCTCGTTCCAGTGGTCTGAAGCGACCGCTGCGAGTGGTATCCAGTGGTTACAACTGGGGACTGGGCTCAGCCTCAACCCCCGGCCCCGTGACCGATATCATCAGTCTGTACCGTCTTAAATCGATCCGGGAGATTGCGGAAGATCGAGGGTATGCCGTCATCGAGGCTGGGGTCACTCAGGAGCAACTGAGCACAGCCTTACTGGGAAGCTGCTGCTACTTGAACTGTACGGCATCCAGCGCCAAGACCTCAGTCATCGGCAACATCATGGATCGAGGCGTTGGATTGCACGGACAGCGAACCCAAGACTTGCTCGGAATCGAGGTTGTCCTACCCGACGGTCGAATAGGTACAGTCGGATGGTGGCCCGGCGTTGGGTCTCTAGCCGCCAATCCTTTGGGACTCGGCCCATCGGCCCTCCACTTGTTCACCCAGTCAAATTTTGGCGTCGTGACTGCTGCCTCCGTGCGCCTGCGGCCTCGGCCATCACGGCGGAAAGTTATCACCTTTACGGTTGAGCCAGGGACCATTCGTACGGTCGTCGACCACGTGAGAGAACTCGTGCGCGATGGCGTACTCAGCGGGGTCACAAAAATCTACGACCACGAATCGAGTGCACTCTATGGCGCGCGGGAGGCACGGATCGCTATCCACACTTGCATTGATGGCCCCGTCCCCATTACTGAAGCAAAGCTTGATGTGATGTGGCGCACCCTGGCGGATGTCGACCCACAACGAGTGTCGGATGACTTCGTTACCAATGATCCGTTGATGTCGGCTGTCGCGCGTCTCTATGACGGAGACACGCGCAGCAGCGAGATTATCGTCCGCAACGCGTTGAACGCCTCCACTGAGGAGGCCGACGAACATGGCAGCGGCTGGATTTTTGCTTTGCCTTTCGTCCCGATGCGAGGAGACGACGTCGAGAAAGCGATCCAGATCGTCCGCGACGGAGTCACCGGGACCACTATCCGCGCGGGTACAACCGTCAACGTACTCGACCATGACACTGTCGATCTCGTAGTCGCCATATCTTTCCACCGCGACACGCAAGGCACCGCAGCGGCTCATGCGGCTTTCGATCACATCGTTGCTGCACTAGTCACCGCTGGCTATGTGCCCTACCGGGTGGATACCCGACATGAACGCGCCGATTACGCCGACGCGGGCAGAGGACTTGACGCCGTCATCGTCGAACAAGTCAAACGCCTGCTTGATCCCCAAGGTGTGCTCGCTCCCAGCCGCTACATGGCAGATTCGCGCATTGTTGATACAGAAACTTCTTGCAAGCCCGAACGCGGGGTCGACGGGAGAACGAATGCAACGTGGAAATCGGGAGATGACTCACGATGAAAGACGTTAATCAACTAATGACGACTGCAAGTACCCAACCGGGCCAAGGAGGAAACGCATGTTAGACACGATCCTACGGCAACAAGACGACTACTTCTTCGCTGGTGACGAACGTCTGGCTTCAATCCTGGCATGGATTCGGAACTATGCCGACATGCTACGTATCTATGGACGCGAAGCGCGACTCCATGCACGCCTCTCATCGGCTTGTGTGGAACTGTTGCGCGCCGGCGGGTTGTTCGACCTCGCTCTCCACGTCGACAGGGGAGGCAAGGGTTTGACATCAGCGGCACAGGCACGCGCACTTGAAGAACTCGCCACGATCGACGGTAGTATCGCCTGGTGCGTGATGATCGGTATGGACTCTGGAATCTACCAAGGTTTCCTGTCGCCTGAGGTCCGTGCTGAGGTGTTTCCACATCCCGGAATCATCAGCGCCGGGTGGATACACCCGCAAGGGTCGGCCATCGACCTGGGTGACGGCACCTGCCGAGTTAGTGGTCGCTGGCAGTTTGGGTCCGGCATCGACAACGCCGACGTCATCTTCGGCGGCGTCCGTTTCGCAGCCAAGGAAAGCCCCAACGACTGGACCTGGCGAATCGCCATCTTTGACAAGGCTGACGTCCAGATCGAGGACTCCTGGAACACTTGGGGTCTACAAGGATCGGGCAGTCAACATTACCACGCCGACAACATTATCGTCCCACTCAAACGCACCATCGCGTTACTCGACCCGAAAGTCGCAGGTCCGCTGAACCGGCCGCACGATGGCATCGTACGGAAGATGGCCGGCATTCCACTTGGCGTCGCCGTGGGCGCGCTCTCGACAGTGGTAACGGAAGTCGGCAAGAGAGTCACTGCGCTCCGAACTGCCAGAGAACACCCCAATGAACGCGTGCTGCACACCATTGGACGACTCACTGCGGAACTGGTGGCGCTCCGCTCCGCCGTCTATAGCACACTGCAATCCGCCTGGAATATCTATAAGGAAGAGAGCACGACCCTAGATGAACAGAGCGCTGCTCTTGTCGCCACTGCGGCGATCCGTCAGCGGTCATTCCAGACGTCTCGAACCCTCGTGATCGCTGCTGGCGATCTACTAGGAGCCCAAGCAGTCTACACAGCCACTGGGGACCTTGGCGCTCGACTGAGCGACCTCAACGTCATGACCCAACACGCCGTTGGGCAAGAATCACTTCTCGACCTTGCTGGCAACCGTATCCTTGGAGGTGAAGCCTCCGGTCCGATCATTTAGGAGGCTGACAATGCCCATAATCAACAATGAGGAAGTAGGAGCTCCAGTCCCACAGATCTTTCGTTTAAACGACGCTGAACAAGTATGGCTCAGCAGCGACGTCTATACCATCACTGTACCAGGCGAGGCAACCTGCGGAGTGCTCTCTGTTACCGACGCCTGGGTGCCACCTAGCGGCGGACCACCACCGCACATTCATATCGACGCGCTGGAAATCATCGTAGTCCTGGACGGAGCCATCACCGTCGAATTGGATGGTCGCCACGAAACAGCGACAACCGGTGATGCTGCCGTTATTCCTCCTGGAACCGTTCACCATTTCCTGAACCACACTACAACACCGGCTCATCTGCAATTCCTCTTCACTCCGTCCGGAACAGAGGCGTTTTTCAGGGAAGCGGGAACCCCAGCGGAAGCAGCCTACCCCATACCTATCGCAACAGATGAGGACAACGCCAGGGCAGCAGAAATAGGACTGCGGTTCAGCCTTCACCCAGCGCCGGATAACATCAGATAAAGCCGAAAATTCGGCACCTCTGAGAGTGCCACATCACGGCAACAACCCCAAACTATGAATGGAGTAAAAAATGACTCAGACCATACGCCCCGAGGTTACCCCAGCCCACCGAGCTAAGACGGCCCTCATAACTGGCGGCAATCGCGGAATCGGAGCTGCCATCGCAGCGCAGTTTGCGCGCGCAGGTTACACCGTAGCGATAACCTACCGGAGTGGGAAGAAGGAGGCAGAGGACACTGTTCACCATATTACCCACGAGTCCAAGAGTTCGGTCCACTCTGTTCACTTAGACTTGGAACGTGAGCACACCATCTCTCCGGCAGTCGACGAAGCCATCAAGGTATTGGGCGGTACTGTCGATGTGCTTGTAAACAATGCCGGATATGCTGACATGAGCGCCCCCGAGTTCATGTTTATCTCGCATGAAATTCTCACGCGCACAATCCAGACTAACATCGTCGGACCGTTCCTCGTCACACAAGCCGTCGTTCCGCACATCCCCCGGGGAGGTGCAATCATTAATATAGGCAGTTGCTTAGGTTCACGCGTGCCCACGTCAGGACTCAGTTCATATGCAACCAGCAAAGCAGCCATCACCGGTTTCACCCGCGGCCTAGCCCGTGATTTGGGTGCGCGGGGGATTCGAGTCAATGAGATAGCTCCCGGTTCAATTAACACTGATATGAATCCCCAAGATGGACCGTCTTCGGACTTTCAGCGGGCCAGTACGATTCTGGGCCGATACGGTGAGCCGTCCGAAATTGCGAGCGTCGCAGTCTTCCTAGCAAGCGATGAGGCGTTATACATCACTGGCGCCACTCTCGCTGTAGATGGGGGGACTAACGTATGAGCAAGGATTCCGGGGGGGCCAGCCGCATATATGAGAATCTAATCATGCGCCGGGCGATTCTTGTTGGCACCGCCGGGGTCGCATCAACTATCGCGATAGCGATCTCGCTGACGTCAGGTACAACAAATCTATGCATCAATGGCATGAACTGTACTACAAGCGTAACTATCCACGGCTCCAGCAGGTCAAGCGAGCATCGGATCCTAAAAACATTTTCCGTCATTCCCTCTCGATTCGAAGTTAAACACGACTGCATGGAGACAGTAATCCCCTTGCCGAAACAGTGTAATTTTTAATCCCAATAGCAATCCGGATAAAACGCCGGAGAGAGGACTCAACGTATGCAACAGTCACAAGAAATTAAGAAAGTTCCCGGTGCCGTATATATATTGGCAATCGGGATCTTTGCCATGGTTATGAGCGAGTTCGCTGTCGCAGGACTCATGCCGCAACTGGCAGCGGGTTTTAACGTAACCATCGCCCAGATTGGTTATCTCGTCACCGTGTTCGCCGTTGCTATGGCCGTCGGTGGGCCTGTGTTTGTCTTCCTCCTCCACCGAGTACCACCGAAGACGAGTCTACTCACCATCCTCGCAGTTTTTCTGATCGGCAATATCATTGCGACCTTCGCATCAAGCTACGGCGTTATGGTCGTGGCACGCATTGTCACAGGCGTTGCTTCACAAGCGTTCTTCGGTGTCGCTATTTCCCTGTGCGCGCGTCTCGTTGATGAAAACATCCGAGGACGGGCTATTGGCGTCGCAATGAATGGACTCATGCTCGGGACACTTCTCGGTCTTCCTGCGGCCACGCTGGTCGGTGAACGTTTCGGCTGGCAATCGGCCTTCTGGGCAATCGCAATTGCCACCGCTTTGGCAGGCATCTTGACCATGTTCTTCGTCCACAACCCACGTTCTGAAGGTAAAACACCGGAATACCCCCAATCAATCAAGGAACAGGCATTGGTGTTCATGCAACCTCAACTGATCCTGGCGCTTCTTTCAAGTACACTCATCATCGGTGCCACTTTTGCTGCATTTAGCTTCTTCACCCCAATTTTGACGGAACTCTCTGGATTCGACCTTGGTACTGTCCCATGGCTTCTATTAGCCTACGGCACCGCTACGGTCATCGGAAACAGCATCGTGGCCCGCCTCGCAGATCGCCACACTGTCGTGACGCTTCTTGGCGGGACAATCCTAAACGCGCTGTTCCTCACCGGACTCGCATTGTGGACTCAGATCGCCCCCGTCGCACTTATCTTCATGATCGCTATCGGTCTGGTCGGCGTCACAATGAATCCAGCCATGACGATCCGAGTGCAGCGCGCAGGAAACGCTTCACCACTGATGAATACCGTGCATTCATCCTTTATCACCCTCGGGATCATAATTAGCAGTGCGGTAGGCTCATCGTTGATTGATCACTACGGCCTCCGCTCGACTCTTATTCTCGGCGTTGTGATGGCGATTCTGGCAATTCTGGCGATTCTGCCGGCCATGGCCAACTCGTATATCCGTACAGGAAAGAATGACCGGAGCTTGGCATAGTTGTGGGGCTATTTTGAACGGCACCGGTTTTCTTGGATACCAGGCTGTATCCTGAAATTTATGTTCGCTGACTGGCGGAGAGAGAACGCTCTAATGTGTGCACAGCGCATATTAGTGCCCCTATTGCAGCAGTCCGCAACCATCCTGAAGCAGATTGAAAAGATTTCCGACCATCAGGAACTGGTATTCACCCGGCGTCCACAATCCCTATAAACCAATGAGTAAAACACGCTCAACAAATTCCGCAAAGCTGCACATCACATATGTTGAATCCCACAATATGATGCAATGGCGGTCGGATTACTTAGATACGTGCCAATAAGCGTATGGAACTCATATATATGGGGAATAAATGACATTAGTAAATGACCGAGCTCTTAAATAACACTTTCATTAATTTGAAGGAGACTTGTCTTATGAAAAATAACAAACACACATTGAGTTATTTTAATAAAACCCCTGAGTGGCTAACTATTCGAGAAGCTGTAAAAACAGCTAAAATACTAACGAATAAAAAAATAACAAAGAGCGACATTTACCGTAATGCCCTATCAGGAAATATCTGTATCTCCATCTATTTTCAATCTCCTGTTGTTTTGCGAAAGGTTAAGGAATCAGACCACAAAATAAAAATAAAATCAATAGATGACTCACTAATCAATCGTCTCTGCCTACTCGAAAGAAAATGTTTTCTTAATGGAAAAAAAACTAATAATCAGTACAGAGGGTGAGTATATCTTATCTAATTTCCCGATTCTCGACACAACATTGGCAGGATACGAGTATGTTTTAATACAACGTTTGCTATCTCGCCACCTTGGCATTCCACTACCTGAGGAAGGGGTAAAAAATATCAACTATGGTATTTCCGTCAACCTGTCAGGTGAAACATTCCAGTTATTCGAGAAGCTCACATGGGAGGAGAGAATAAATAGGCAAATAAACAAGCTGCCTGAGAAAATCGCCCCGAATATTTATGAGAATATATCATCTCAACAAATGAGGGGGTTTTATCAAAGCGAATATTTCCCGATTCATAATTTACCGCCAGATGCCTGTTTCGTCGTTAGGTTTACCGAGCTTGAGAAGTTAATCCACATGCCCATCAAAGGCCAACCCATCACGGCT
This sequence comes from Brenneria rubrifaciens, assembly GCF_005484945.1. Taxonomy (NCBI): domain Bacteria; kingdom Pseudomonadati; phylum Pseudomonadota; class Gammaproteobacteria; order Enterobacterales; family Pectobacteriaceae; genus Brenneria; species Brenneria rubrifaciens. The sequence goes on along the minus strand of NZ_CP034035.1, from coordinate 1,350,109 downwards.
TCAACACGCATATCCACGCCACTGTCCCGCCTGTTCTGGCTCGCCTGCAAACATAACGAGGCTATCAGTCCGTTAATCAGGCAACCCTATAAGCTCTTATCCATTTTCGAGCAATGGGCCTCTGACGAAGGCATCACAGACAGATTCAGCGGCGACACGCTGAAAACAGCGCTTGAGCGCGGCTCGCCTACATCTGTTTCGGCATCAAAAAGATGATAGTTCTCCGATATAAAAACCCGTATTAAGGACTCTGCTACCCGTAATACGGGCTTATCAACTTTATCCCCGCCGCGGCTTTGTGTTGTCGTGTCATCTCCGGGCAAACCCCTCTTTGCTACAGGAGAACACCGTGACATCCCATCAATTATTACGTCTGAAGCAGGTTGAAGAAAAAACCGGCCTGAAACGTTCGCAAATCTACCTCTATATGAAAAGCGGTCGCTTTCCCCGCTCCATCAAGATCGGCCCGGCCAGCGTGGCCTGGCTGGAATCTGAAGTGGACGAATGGATCAGCCTTAAATTAGCCAACCGCTTAACGCGCTGAAGGGAGAAGCCGAATCATGATCCCGTCACTGAATTACGCCATATTAACCGATGCCCTGCACGCGCTGAAGGAGGGCGATATTCGTCACTGCGAAGCGCTGGGGTTTACGTTCGATGAAATGAACGCCCTTAATCAGTTGTCCCTTGACGAACTGTTTATCCTCAGCCGGGCGTCGGCGCAGTTTATGGCCGTCAGCGTTCGCCATGATGCGCTACGCCAACTGTTGGCGCTGTCGCGACAGGAAGTTCAGCGCCAGCAGCAGATTAACCGGGCCATCCGGCTGGGCGGCTCGATTACGCTGCTGAACCGCTATTTCGGCCTCACCTCCAATGAAATCTGCGTGCGCCGCCGTTTGCTGGGCATCGCGATCCCGCAAGGCCGGACGCCCATCCCGGATGAACAAACCGACGCCGAGATCTGGCGGCAATGGCAAAAACGCCGCGTGGCGAACCTTGAATCGCCCGAAGCATTGACGGCGATGATGCAGGTCACCGAGGCGCTGTCCGCGCCGACGGCAGGACCTTCGCTGACCAGCGTCTGGAATCGCATCACGCTTTGCGAACGGGAAGCGTCGGACAGGAGGGGGTCGCATGCCGGATGAGATCGATCGCGACCAGGAATTTAACGAGCAGCGGCTGGAAGAGATGATCGAACAGAGCCGCTTCAAACCGGCACCCACGCCGTCACTGTTGCATTGTCGTTTCTGCGGCAAGCCTATTCCCGAGAAACGGCGGCAGACGTTGCCGGGCGTGACGACCTGCACACAATGCCAGGCAAAAATTGAACGCCGCAGGCGATAAAAACGCGCGGAGAACAAGGATGTTCCGCACGCTTTTTATTTTTCTTCAGCAAGAACATCCTGATTTTTACTATTGGCAAGAGTGTCGAAAAAAATAAAAAACCAAACTAATTCTCAAAAAAATATTCCCCGCAAGATAAAAATCAAAATCACATCAAGATAATTTCCCGTCTTTTTTCTTTTATTTTCCAGTTTGAGTTTCTTGTTACCCGCCTGAATCAGAAAGCGCACCCTGACCACGTCGATATTTGCCGACGATGTTCAGGACGTTTATTTCACCGGGCCAGGATTGCCTGAATACGCTCTTTAACAATCGGGATCGGGCTGTCACGCAACCACAATTCAGGGTGCCGCTGAATGTTCTCGCTGACCCGTTAAAACCGGAATGCAGGATCGGGATGTGACCGATGTTTCACGCGCTTTTTTATCAGAGGAAAAATCATGCGAAAACCCCTATATCACGTCTTCGTCACGCAGGAAAGTCAGCCCGATGCGCAGGGCGAAAAAAGCACTTACTGGACCAAAGTCGGCGTCGCCTTCGCCCATCACGGCAAACCCGGTCTGAATGTGGTACTCACCCCCGGCATCGCCGTCTCCGGCAAGCTGGTGCTGCTCGAGCCCAGAGAGGACAGCCCCGCGCCGCAAAATATTGCCGCCGATTAATACGCTTCCCGTTCCTTTCTGTCGCAGCCCTCCTGTATTTACCCTTCTGAGGTCGCCATGCTTTCCACCTCCGCCTTTCTGGCGGCGGCCATGCAGTGCGCCGCCAGCGTTCACCCGGCCACCGCGCTCGACGTCGCGCGGGTGGAATCCGGTTTTCACCCTTACGCCATCGCGGAAATCGTGCCGAAGCCTCGGCGCGCGCCCGGCGGCCATGGGGTGATTTCTCATTATCCCGCCGACAAGGCGGACGCCGTCGACATCGCCAGCCGGTTGACCGCGCAAGGCCGCCGCTATTCGGTCGGGCTGATGCAAATCACCAGCAGCAATTTCCGTCGCTACGGCGTCACCGCCCGCGAGCTGTTCGATCCCTGCGTCAATCTGTCGGTCTTCGAGCGCATCCTCACCGACTGCTACCGGCGCGGCGGCTCCCTGCAACGCGCGCTCAGTTGCTACTACTCTGGCGACTTTAATCGCGGCCAACGGCCGGAAGCCGCCTTTAACCGCACCAGCTATGTCCAGCGTATCGGCTATGCCGTCCCGTCGACGCGGGAAGAGAAACGGCGCGGCCCAACCGACAACGCCATCCCGGCAATCCGTTACCCCGCCGTCGTCCTGCGCGGCGACGCGGCCGGTCTCGCCACGCCAGCGCCACCGTCCTTGCGCTACCCGAACGCCGTTATCCGCGGCGCGTTACCCATCCCTGAAACTGATAAGGAGAAATGACGATGAAAAAAGGTAAATTCTGGTCCGCTGTTACCGTCGTATTACTTTCCTCGCGCGTACTGGCGGCTGGCGGCGGCTTTAACAAAGCCAACGAGACGCTGAGCAATACCTCCACCGGCCTGCTGGGGCTGGCCGCCGTCACCATCACGCTGGCGACCATGTGGATCGGCTACAAGGTGCTGTTCGACGGCAAGAGCCTTTCAGACATGCGCAACGTCATTATCGGCGCCATCCTGATTGTCGGCGCGTCCGGCTTCGGCGCCTACTGGGCCGCGTAGGGGGAGCCGATGACCACGCTGAACAAGGCGCTGACGCGGCCCGCCGCCGTCATGGGCATTCCCCTCGTACCGTTCGTGATCGTCAGCGGGGCTATCGTCCTGCTGGCGGTTTACCTCAGCTATTACCTGGCCTTGCTGCTGATCCCCGCCTGGATGGAGATGAAGGCCAGGGCCCGTAAGGACATCCACTATTTCGGGCTGCTCTGGCTGGCGTTTAAAACGCGCGGCCAGTGGGCCGCCAACCGCCATTTTGGCGCCAACGCCATCCTGGCGAACCGCTATGACGCCGTCGATATTGCGGAGTTTACCGACAAGATGAAATTAAACGCGCGCATCACGCTGGATAAATACATTCCGTATTCCTCCCATATTCACCCTCACGTCATCAGCAACCGTCACCGGGATTTGGTGGCGACCTGGGAACTCGGCGGCGCCGTTTTCGAATGCGAAGATGAACATCATCTTACTTTTCTGGCGACTCACCTGAATAACCTGATCCGGTCGTATGAAGGGCAGCCGATCACTTTTTATCTTCACCGCATTCGCGAACCCTACCAGGACGCCTTTGCGGCACAATCGGGCCTTCCCTTTGCCGATGAGGTGGCGGAACTGTACTATCGGCCCCTCAAAAATAAACCGCGCTGGCGGCACCGGTTATTTTTCACCGTCTGCTTTGCGCCGCTCTCGCCGCTGGAGAAAAAGGCGCTGAGCAGGCAGCCGGTCGGCAAACGGCAGGCGGCGCTGGATAATGCCCTGAAGGCGATGCTGGAGCACTGGGCGTCATTGAACGCCGCCTTATCCCGCTATACGGCGACGCCGCTGGGCGTTTATGAGGCAAATGGGCGGGTGTACTCCTCGCAGCTTGCGTTCTACCATCGCCTGCTTACCGGCCAGTGGCAGAAGGTGGCGGTCACGCGCGCGCCGTTTTACCACCAACTTGGCACGGCGGACATATTTTTCACCACCGATACCGCCGAATGCCAGACGGTGGGCGGCTCCCGCTTCTTCCGCAGTCTGGAAATCAAGGACTATTCGCCCGACACCGCCACGGGCTTGCTGGATGCGCTGTTATACGCCGAAAGCGAGTATGTGCTGACGCAGTCCTTTAGCTGCATGGCGCGCGATGAAGCGCAGAACCATATCCGGCTGGCGGAAAAACGCCTGAACTCGGCGGACGACGACGCCCTGTCGCAGCGCGAAGAGCTGATTGTGCTGCGCGACCTGCTTCAGTCCGGACATGTGTCGTGCGGCAAATACCACTTCTCCCTGCTGGTTTCATCCGCCGACGCCGACCAGGTGGTGAAGGACGCCACAACGCTGGCGCAGCCCTTCGCCGACCTCGGCATCATGACGACGCTCTCCACGCTGTCGTTGCCCGCCGCCTATCTGGCGCAACTGCCGGGCGTTTATACCTTGCGCCCCCGGCTGGTGGCCGTCAGCAGCCAGAACTTTGCCGATATGGCGAGCCTGCACAACTTTCATCCCCACAAGCGCGACGGCAATCCCTGGGGCGAAGCCATCGCCATCCTCCGCTCGCCGGGCGGCGGCGGTTATTACCTCAACCTGCACGACAGCCAGGCCGGACGGGATGACTTTAACGAGAAAACACCGGGCAATACGGCGATTATCGGGAAAACCGGTTCGGGGAAAACGATGCTGATGACCGTGATGCAACAGCTGATGCAGAAATACCGCAACCCGGCGACCTTTGCCGCGTCGGCCGCCATCAAGCGGCTGACCACCGTCTATTTCGACAAGGATCGGGCGGCGGAGATGGCGATCCGCCAGATGGGCGGGCGTTACTTCCGCATCCGTACCGGCGAGCCGACCGGGTTCAATCCGTTTTCGCTGGCGCCGACCCGGCGGAACATCCACTTTATCAAACGGCTGGTGCGGATGCTGTGCCGGCGCAACGGCAAGCCGCTCGATCCGCGCGACGAAGCGCGCATCAGCGCCGCCGTGGACACCATCATGCTGGACTATCCGGCGGCATACCGCCGTTACGGCATCACCCGGCTGCTGGAGGTGTTGCCGGAGCCGCCGACCAGAGAGGCCCGCGCCAACGGGCTGCGCATCCGGCTGAAACAGTGGGCACAAGGCGGCGAGTTCGGCTGGGTATTCGATAACGAGGCGGATACGTTCGATATCAGCGATATCGACAACTTCGGCATCGACGGCACGGAGTTTCTGGATGACGACGATATCCGGGGGCCCATTACCTTTTATCTGCTGTACCGCGTCACCAGCCTGCTGGACGGCCGCCGGCTGGTGATGTTTATGGACGAATTCTGGAAGTGGCTGGCCGACGTCGAGTTCTCCCGGTTCTCGCTCAATATGCTCAAGGTCATTCGCAAGCTGAACGGCATCTTCGTGCCCGCCACCCAGTCGCCCGATGAGATCGTCAGGCATCCCATCGCCCCGGCGATCATCGAACAGTGCGGCACGCAGATCTTCCTCGCCAACCCGAAGGCCGGCCATGCGGACTACGTGGAGAAAATGAAGGTGCCGGAAAACGTCTATGACATCATCAAAAATCTGGATCCGGGCGAACGCTATATGGTGATCCTGAAAACGCCGCTGCGGGCCGGCGAAACCCGGCCGTTCGTGGCGCTGGCGAGAATGGATCTGTCGGGGCTGGGGAAAGTCGGCAAACTGCTGAGCGGCAGCGAGGACAACCTGAAGATCTTCGACGCCTTTTATCAGGAGGGCATGAAACCTGAAGAGTGGAAAGAACGGTTTCTTGAAAGGGCTATCTGAGAGGAGATAACAATGCGTACCCGAAATACCGTGCTGGCGTTAACCATCTTTCTCTCCGCTCCGGCGTTCAGCGCCGGGATCGCGGTTTTCGACGCCGTGCAGAATGCGGAATCCATTAGCCAGTGGACGGAAAAACTCAAGCAGTGGCAGGACACCGTCGTCCACTATAAAAGCGAGCTGGAGGCCTACAAGCGGCAATTAGCCACGGCGACGGGGATCCGGGATATTCAGGGCTTCCTTAACGAGGCGAAAAGCCTCAAAAGCGAGATTGACGCGCTGCGCAAAAACGGCGTCTCGCTGGATGATCTGCTGACCCATCAGGACGGTGCCTATTCCGCCGAGCTTCAGCGCTTGTACAGCAAATATCAATCTTTCGATACCTGTAATCAATCCAGCGCCTCGCCACGTTATCTGGACAGTTGCAAACAAATCATCCTGAATCAGGCGGTGGCGATAGAAAACACCGCCGACGTTGAAAGCAAGATCGCCGACACGCTCAAGGATATCGCCGCGTTATCCGACCGCATTTCGAATGCGCAGGACTCGAAAGAGTCGCAGGACCTGGCTAACGCCGTGGCGGCCAGAAGCGTACAATTGAACGCGCTGACCAGTCAGTGGGAAATGTCCGTCAGGCAGGCGGAACAGCGAACGCAACTGCTGGAGCGGCAAAAACAACAAGCCTTTGAGCAACAGCAATTAACCGCTCCGGTCGCCGATCTCAATAATATATAAGGAGTCTGATATGGTTAAACCCTTAATCATATTATGCGCCGTATCATGCGCTATCGCATTATCCGGTTGTAAAGAGACAAAATCTGAAGCCTGGTATAAACAACATCCTGACGAAACCTATAAGGTCTATACACAATGCCTCAAAGATGGCGAAGCGAGCGATAACTGCGAGTTCGCCCATCGAGCGGCCCTGATGTTCGCGCAAATAGGGAAACCCGGCATCAAGGAAAAGTTTGTAACTTTGTTTCAGCAGGAAGCCGAAAAAACAAAATCCGTCGCCGAATGATATTCCCTCCGATAAAACAGGGGATCCCCCTGTTTTATCCCCCACTTCTTCATTGGTAAGCGAGGCGCTATGTCCAGTGGGATTTTTGTCGGTATGAACAAAAACATCATGGATGGACTTAATGCCGTGTTGGAAGGTCAAACGTCGACCTACGGCACCATGATCAGCGTGATTATCGTCAGTTCCTTCACGCTGTTTATTCTGTATCGCGGTTATCAGACGCTGGGCGGCAAACTTCAGACCCCGGTTGAGGATGTCGTCTGGGATGTGGGCCGGATGCTGCTGATTACCACCTTTGTTTTAAACCGCGACGGCTGGCTGGATGCCGCCATTGCCGCCATAGAAGGACTTAAGGACGGGATCAGCGGCGACGATAACGTCTGGGCGTTGCTCGATACCGTCTGGGAAAAAGCGCAGATGCTCGGGCAAACGCTGTTTAATCTGGATACTGCAACTTACGTCAAACTGAACGGCGGCTTTGCCGAGGTACTGGTCTGGAGCGGCGCAATCGTGCTTTTACTGGCGGCGACATTCGTCAACCTGCTCGCCGAAATCACCATTCTGTTAATGACGACGACCGCGCCGCTCTTTATTTTCTGCCTGCTGTACGGTTTCCTTAAGCCGATGTTCGATAACTGGCTGAAAACCATTTTCACCGCCGTATTGACGATCATGTTTTCCGCCTTATCCATTCGAATCGCCATCAACTATTTGAATGAAATACTGGATGCCGCCGTCAACGCCTCCAGCGAAAGCAACATGGTGACCCTGGCGGCACAATGCCTACTGACCGGGATCGCCGCGGGCGTCGTGGTCTGGTTCTCCGCAAAAATCGCCGGCGCACTGAGCGGCGCAGCCGTTCAGGCAGTATTACAGGGCGCGGCCATGAGCGGTTTAAGCGGGCTGGTGAAAAAATCCGCAGGCACGGCCAAACCGACGCTGAAGGCCGGAGCTACCGGCGCTCGGCTGGCCGCCAAAGGCGGCGTTATGACGGGACAGTTGATTGGCGCCGGCGTGAACAACACCGTCAACGCCTGGCAAAAGCGCACCGCCGCAATAGCGAATATGAAACGCTTCAACCAGCAGCGTAACCGCTGATTTTTCCCTAATCCCCACCTTTGCATAGCGCCGTAGCGATCGCTGCCGGTGCGGCATCCCTGTCTCCGTTAAACAGAGGAATCCACATGAAATTCAGCCTGTTATTGCTGATGCTGTGCGCGCTCACGGGCTGCGTACGGCACAACGGCGGCCTGCCGCCGGTATCCGGCGAACCACAGCCGGTGAATTCCCCGACCACTATCCAGGAACTGACAAACCATGCCCGAGATTAACGACGTTATTGGCGCATCCAGGGCCTTTGAATCGGTCATCCTGGAGAGAGACGCCCGCGAGAAAAAGCGTGCCTGGCTGATGGCGGCGGTCGGATTTTTTCTGGCCGCGATGGCGATTGCGGCCATTATCATCCTGCTGCCGCTGAAAACCACCGAAATCGAACTCTGGTCGGTGGATAAACAGACCGGGCGTTATGACTTTATGACCCGCATCAAAGAGCGGGATATCTCTACGGAAGAGGCTCTCGCGCATTCCCTCGCGGCGCAGTACGTCAGCCTCCGCGAAGGCTATAACTATTTTTCCCTTCAGCGCGATTATGACGATGTGCAGTTATTCAACAGCGACGGCGTGAACAAGGATTATCTGGACGGCTTTAACGGCGACCAGGCGCCGGACGTTGTTTTCAACAAAGCGGACTATGTCGTCGCCATCGACATTATTTCCAACGTTCACGCGCCCGCCACGGCCCCCGACCGTCTGGCGACGTTACGCATCAAGCGGACTCTCCGCCGCATTGCGGATAATTCGGTGAAAACCGATATCTGGAATATTCGCCTGACCTACCGCTACCTCCCGCGCAAACAACTGACGGACAGCCAGCGTGAAGTCAATCCGCTGGGGTTCATCGTCACCAGCTACCAGCGCGATAAAGAGCTAAGGAGCGAATGATGCTGAAAAGAATGCTGACCTGCGTTTTTCTCCTGACGTCATTGACGGTCTGGGGCGCGGCGACGCCGCGCGGCAGCGCGTATGACAGCCGGATGCAGAGCGTCTCGTATAACAACCGGAACGCCACGGTTGTAAATACCCGCCCCGGCTACGTCACCACGCTGCTGTTTGATGACGATGAAACCGTTATCGACGCGCAGGCGGGCTTTCCCAAAGGCTGGACGGTAACCCGGCGCGATAACCGGGTGGCCGTCAGCCCCAATCCCATCGCCCAGCCGGTAACCGATGCCAACGGCAACAACGTCAGTCAGGTGTTTCTGCCGACCGCGAAGGACTGGAAAACCAATCTGTTTGTGGTGACGTCAAAACGCGATTACAGCCTGGAGCTGAACGTGCTGGAGCATGACTCGCCCGCGCAGGCCTTCGTTATCCTCTATCGCTATCCCGACGAAGTCCGCGAGCAATCCGCATCAGCCAGCGCCGCCCGCCAGAAACAGCTACGGGAAACGCAGGAAAAGCAACGGATAACGGCGGCGTTTCGGCAGGCGGGCACTCCGCGCAACTGGCGCTACACCAAACGGGTGGCGGCGGGATCGGCGGCCATCGCGCCGGACTTCGCCTATGACGACGGCCGATTTACCTACCTCGGCTTTTCACCCGTGAAAATCCTGCCTTCCGCCTTTACGGTCGTTAACGGCCGGGAGCAAGCGGTGACGCCCCGGATTGTCAGCCAGGGCAACTACAACGTGATGGTGGTGCGTTCTCTGTCGCCGCGCCTGGTGCTGCGCTACGGCAATGCGGTCGTCGGGATTGAGAACTCGGCATTCGGCAACGCGACCGCGGCTAACGGCGATACCGTCTCCCCCGACGTCACGCTGGAGGCCAAATGACCGATAAATTTCCCCCGGAAGACGCGCCGAAAACCACGGCGGAGCTGGAAGCCGAGGCGCGCGAACGCGCCCGCGCGGCAATGGCCGGCCAGGCGTCGGAGCAGAAAACGCCCCCCGGCCAGCCCGAAGTGACGCGTTTTCGCAAACCTGCCGGTCGCCGAACGCTGCTGGTCAGCCTGCTGAGTCTGGCCTTACTGATGGCGCTGGCGCTCGGCGGCGATTACTTTCTTACGGCGATGAAAAACGGCGATGAAAAGACGGCCGACGCCGCAGGTCCGCCGTCGGCCGGCGCGGCGCGCCCGCCACGAACCGACCTCGGCATGGATGAGAACCCGTTCAGCCTGTTCGCTCCCCAAAAGCCGGAAACGATGGCGGACAACGCTCGGCCGCAAAGCATCGCGCCGCCGTCACCAACGCCATCTGTCCTGAACAAGGCGGCGGCGCTGGCTGACGGACCGGGCAACGTCGCCGAAACGGCGCAACCCGGCGCTACGCGCAGCGCACCAAGCGAACCGCGCAACAGCGCAGCCACCGCCCGCGAGCCGCATGCCGCCGCCACCCGCGCCGACGGTGATCAGGACAATCCGGGCGTGGCGAAAGTCACCGGCGTTCGGCGGCTGAACCTCGATCCGGATCTCTATATCCCGGTCGACCGCTATATTCCGTGCTCGATGATGCGCCGCTTCGTTTCCGACGTGGGCGGCGCGCTTTCCTGCCTTATCAGCGAGGACGTCTACAGCGCCAGCCACCATGTGAAGCTGATCCCGGCGGGCACCGTCGCCAGAGGCGTCTATCGCACCGGCGCGCTGCAACACGGCCGCGGCCGGCTGTTCGTCCTCTGGACGGAACTGCGCACGCCGGAGCCCGGCAGCCTGCAAATCCCGCTGGTCGATACGCAGGCCAGCGGCCAACTGGGCGAAGCCGGCATCGCCGGCTGGGTCGACAGCCATTTCTGGACGCGGTTCGGCAATGCCCTGATGCTGAGTACCGTGCAGGATGTGGCCGCCGCGGCGTCGGATTCCGCGCCGGGCAAAGATCGCAATACCGACTACACCGAAAACACCCGCGCGGCCACGGCGGAAATGGCGAAAACGACGCTGGAAAACAGCATCAATATCCCGCCCACGATGTACCTGAATCAGGGCGATATTATCGGCATCATGACCGGCACGGATATCGATTTCTCTTCTGTTTATCAACTGCGACTGAAAACGAGGTGGTATGCGCGCTGAGAATCTGTCCCTTGAGTTTATGAAAAACCGGCTGTTCGGCGATTTACTGCCGCTGGCGGGTCTGACCGAGATCGCCATTAACCGCCCCGGCGAAATCCACGTCAAGATCCACGGAAAATGGCAAAAGCGCGACGCCCCGGTAACGCTGCGTCAGTGCCTTGCGTTCGCCAAGGCGCTCGCTTCCTGGAATGAGGACAACGTGGATGAAACCTCGCCGATCCTGTCCGCCACGCTGGGATCCGGCGAGCGCATCCAGACCATTATGCCCCCGGCCTGCGAGCGCGACACCGTTTCCATCACGCTGCGCAAACCCTCATTCGCGCAGAGAACGCATCGGTCCTGGATAGACGCCGGGTTTTATCAGCGGGTGACCGGTAAGGAGCAAATTGAAAGCAAGGACGATGAGCTGGCCGGTTACTATCATCGGGGAGAAATCCCGCGCTTTATGGAAAAAGCCGTCGAATACGGCAAAACCCTCTTTATCGTTGGTGAAACCGGGTCGGGTAAAACCACCTATATGAAAACGCTGCTGCACTATATTCCGCCGCATCTCAGGCTGACCACCATCGAAGACAATCCGGAAATCCGCTTTTACCGCCACGCCAATTATGTCCACCTGTTCTATCCGGCGGACGCCGGAGCGGATGCCATCGTCACCCCCGGCAGGCTGATCCGCGCCAACTACCGCATGAATCCGGATCGGATCCTGCTGGCGGAAATTCGCGGTCGGGAGGCCTGGGACGCGCTGAAAATCATCGGTTCCGGGCATGAGGGGCTGATCACCTCGATGCACGCGGGCAACCCCGAAGCCTGCATCGAAGGGATTATCGACCGCTGTTATGAACATCCCGACTGCCGGAATATTCCGTTCGCGGTGCTGCTGCGCAAGGTGCTTAACAGCGTGGACGTGATCGTCAGCGTCGATATTCACGGCGATATTCGCCGCATGGGCGCGATTTATTTTAAACCGCTTCACTTGAGCAGAATGAAGGAGGTCTTCAATGAGGCGAGCCGTTGAGATACTGTACGCCGGCGCGGCGCTGGCGGCGCTTTCCGGCTGCGCATCGCCGCCGGAGCCGGTTCAGCCCGCCTGGGATACCCCCGGCGTTGCCGTTAACGCCACGCTGCCGCAGTGGTCGGAAAACCGCATCGTCATACCGTCCGCCCATGTCGACGGCAGCTGGTCGATGTCCATGGTGTTCAGCCCCGAGGCCATATATCCGCCCGGCGTCTGGTATGCCGTCGCGCACTCAAAACAGGCCGTCGTCAGTGCGTCCGATGGGGCAAGTTATTTCACAGCGAAAACCTGGCTGAGAAAACACGGTTATCGCGCCGTCGTAATTTATCAGCCTAAAGCCGCCGACCGCTTCATCGGTCATGCCGTCGAGATATATTTTTACCGCTGACCGCGACGGTCATCCACGTTCGCAATTCCCCCGACCTTTATCTGCTGCAATAAAAGGATACCACCATGAAAAATACCCTTATCGCGGCGGCGCTCCTGTGCCTGGCCGCCGGCTTTTCCGCGCCGTCATTGGCGGCCGATCCCTGCGAAGCGGTGTTGTGCATGTATGGAAAGGCAACCGGCAACGGCGGCGGCAGCGAATGCCGCCAGGCGGAGCGCGCCTTTTTCAGCATCAACGCCTTTAAAAAACACCATCGCTTCAATCCGGGCAAGACGTTTGAGATGCGCCGGGATTTTCTCGCGCAGTGCGCCGGCGCCGATCCGGCCGCCGTCAGTCAAATATTATCGCGCTATGGTCGGGTGCGCGGCTGACCACGTTCCACGACAGGATAAAGGAACGATGGCATTGAAAGCCGCTCAATTCCTGCCGGCTTGGTTAAAGAATTGCGCGCTCCTCACCATACCAAAGTTGGGACCGTGACAGATCCACAAACCGGCGTTCGTCGTCAATAAGCGCTTGCAGCGTTTTAAGACCGTCTACCGTTTTTCTCGCCGTCAGATGGGCGTCCAGATCATCCCACCACAATTCCGCGCAGCCATCAAAATCGGCGCGATCACTCCCTCTCCCTTGTTCTAATGCGCGTTGGGCCGCTAAATTACACAAGGGATAGGTCTGAATGTATCTACGAATACCCAGTATCGCCGCATACTTGCGTACCAACGATGCATGGCTGTTGCGCCAATAGGCGTCGAACTCTTCTCTGGTGAGTTCAGGCAAGCGCTTCACGCACATGATAAGTTTAAGCATGGTTGTCGCTCCTTTCATTGTTGTTGAATTGAGCCAATGTTAGACTCTGACAGTACTGTCAGAGTCAAGAGCGAAAATGAAAATCGGCGAACTTTCATCACGAACCGGCGTCAGCATACGGATGTTGCGCTACTACGAGCAGAAAGGTTTACTTAATCCCTCGCGATCTGAATCAGGCTATCGTCGTTATGGGGTCGAAGACGTACAAAGAATCAAAGACATTGCCCTGCTCAACGGGGCAGGTCTCCCGCTGGCGGCTATTCGAGATTTGTTAGCCTGCGTACCATCAGGCGCGAACCCCGCGCCTTTGTGCTATGCGCTGAAATCGCGGATCAGAGAACAACTTGAACAGATCGATCGGCAGATCGCATCCTTGAACAAGAGCCGCCAGCGTCTTACTGGCTTGCTTCGCTAGCTCAATTGGCACTTCTTGTATAAATGGATTGAAGGAAGAAAGATGATTTTTTTTCAATCAGATAATGAATTTTAGAATCATCATTCATACCACCGATGGTGGAATCGACAAGGCAATGCCGCTCATTAACTTAACGCTGCTGAAGCGCGAGTCGGATCCCGAGACCACAGTAAATACAGCCGACAACTTTACCTTGCCACTTTAGCACGCTCGGATAACGACGCAGGAAATTCCCCATTTTACCCGCCCCCAGCGCAAAGATAAGCGTACTCCCGAACCCTATCATCGCAAACAGTACGCCCAGCAATAGAAGTTGCAGGAAAACGACACCGTTTTCCGGGCGTACAAATTGCGGCAAAAAAGCCAGGAAAAAGAGTGTCGTTTTGGGATTAAACAACTCGGTTAATACCGCTTGTCGAAAGGCCCGCCCCACCGACAAGCGTACCCGTTCCTGCTCAGGTATGACTGTTTCCCTTTGTCTGATGGTCCTGACGCCAAGATAGAGCAAATAGATTGCCCCCAGATATTTTATGATGCCGAACAGAGTGGACGATGCAGCAATAATAGCGGAAATACCCACGACAGCGAACAAGGTGTGGATGATATCAGCAACTGAAATGCCCGCACCGGTCACGATACCGATTTTCGTTCCTGATGTTGTCGCACGCGCGATAGTTAGCAGCGTCGCCGGACCGGGAATGAAAACGAAGCCCAGTACGATAGCGCAGTATGTCAAAAGTGTTGTGTAGTCGATCATGGCTATCGTCCCCCTTCGATGGCGAGCTTTAATCCCAGAGCGGTAAAAGAAGCGGCAAATGCCCGCCGCATCCACCCCATCGCCCGGGCGCTTTGCAGCAGGCGTTGGCGGCCGGTGGATGCCAATAGAACATAGCCCATGAACACAGCAAATGTCATCAGTGTGAAAACTAGGCCAAGCTCGATCAGCAGGCTTGGCGTGCTGCCAACCGGCACAAACTGGGGGATAAACGCCACGAAGAATAACGGGAGCTTAGGGTTGAGAATGTTCAGCAAAATGCCGCGCCAGATCAGCCGTATGGACGTAGCCGACGTCCCGGGTTTCACGGATAGGCCTCCCCGGTCATTCAGCACCGCCCATGCCATCCAGAGCAGATAAGCCACGCCAGCAAACTTAATGCTCTGAAACAATAACGCGCTGGTATGCAGAATAGCGGCCAAACCGGCCATAGCGACCATAAGGTGAATGATGGTAGCAATGGTGCATCCGATTGCGGCCCAAAACCCCGCCCGCAAACCACCCCCTAATGTTGCCGAAAGCGTATAAACCACGCCTATCCCTGGCGACAGGCATATAATGAAGACAGTGACGAGATACTCAATAGTCATGCATCCCCCTCTGGTATATCGAATATTATTTGTCGTCATCGATGGGCCCAGAGTGGAAAGAACATATTCCCACCCGACAGCAGGCTCGTCTGACTGGTAAACTGTGTAAGTGATGTGGATTACCTTGAGAAATACTATCAAGAAAACGGATAAGGCTTAACGCTATTCTGCACAGGCCTAATCCAGAGAATGCCGGCTTTGTTTTTTCATTCGTATTCCTTAGTAAAAAAAGCTTACGAATACAGTGGCATACACGAGACAACAGACGAATTCTCAGCCTATCAAATACTGCCGCAGGAATACGTGCCTTTAACCAGATATACATTACGAGCAGACGGCGATTTTTGGGCTTTAAAATTTATGCGTCAGCAAAAATTTTAAAGTGGCGTAAGGCGAGTAAATTCAATTTCAAAGAAATTGTTAATTTGCGTCGCCGAACCCACCAGCGAGCGCTCACCCCCAGGTGAACCGAGCTGGCGGGGGGAGCCGAATAAATTTCGCCGCCCCAGCGAGCGAAAAGCTATCGCCCACGATAGCGGTTTATTTGGGGGGCGCAGCCCCGCACACCGTCGCGGCTAAGTCTCCGGCCCAAAGCCGGTAACGTGGCGCGACCACCCGCTTTGAAGGCGTTTTCCCATTTTTTCGCTTGGCCGGCACGGACAAAAGAAAAAATAGGCGAAAAACGGCATCTCAAAGGGGGTGGTCGCGCGTAGCGGGCGACGGTGTGCCGCCGTTGACTTTGGGGGTTTTGGCGCAGCGTCCAGCGGCGACATTACCCCCATGCGATGGTCCATAAGGGCGTCCAGCCCGCATGAACTGGCGCACGCTGTTTCGTGCCGGGAAGCATGCTTTCCGACACATGGCTGCAGAGCGGTCACCTTCTTCGCCCCTGACGTTCGCCCCGCCTTTTCGCCCAACACCGTGGGGCGAATTGATGGGGCGATACGTTGGGGCGAGTCGCGGACAAAGGAGGCACCATGATGTTAAATAAGCTTGCCATTTCACTGTCGCCGATAGTAAATGGTGTGCTGTCCTTTATTGATGTTATGCAACAGCATCAATTGATGCTGGCGCTATTATCGGGACTGACCCTGCCGTTTTTTTCCTCAATGAAGAGCGATGAACGGCAAAGAGCCTCGCTATGGAAAAAGCTGATTATCAGTTTTTCCCTGCAGTGTTTTCTGTTTGGCATAATGAGCCCCTTACTTATTAGCATTTTTCAGTGGCTTTATAACGATCGGATACTTACCCGCACTCCCATTCTGGACTGGTCAATATTAATTATATTTACCGTGGCAGGGTTTATTTTCCATATTGCTCTGCGCCGAACATTAACGCCTGAACTGGATAAAATAAAAAAACGACTCATCAAAAAGACCAGTCTTGAACGAGAATTACGCACCGATGTACGCACGGTGAAATCGCTGCTGCCGGAAGCGCTGCATTATAACCCGCTGGATTATATCGACCTGAAAAAAGGTATTTTCATCGGGATGAACCAAGATAAACAACCGATGTATCTCCCGTTAAAAGACTGGCAAAAACAACATGCGGATATTATCGGCACCACCGGAGCCGGTAAAGGTGTAGCAACCGGTATATTGCTTTACCAAAGTATCCTGGCGGGTGAAGGTGTATTTATTATGGACCCTAAGGATGATGAATGGGCACCGCATCTTTATCGCAAGGCCTGTGAGGATGCAGGCAAACCCTTTGCCTTAATTGACCTGCGAAAACCGCAATACCAATTAAATCTGATTGAAAATATTACGCCTGACGAACTGGAGGAATTGTTTGTTGCGGGATTCAGCTTGGCGGAAAAAGGTCAGGAATCCGATTTTTATCGTATCGACGACCGAAAAGCGGCACGTATGGCGGCACAATTTGTCAGCAATCATCCCTCTTCGACTATCCGCGATATTTATAACGGCGAATATGTTCAAGGTATCGCGGAGGATATCAAAGCCTTTTTCGGCAAGATTGAAGAGCTGGCGTTGCTCAATGCCATCAACGCGCCGACAGGATTTTCACTCCAATCGGTTTTTGATGAAGGTGGCTGCTGCTATGTCATCGGCTCAATGCGCAATAGCAAGATTATCACCGCCCAGCGAATGCTGCTGGTACGACTTTACCAATTAGCAGAAAGGCGCGACCGGGTAAAAGAAACGCCCCGCCCCATAGCCATCTTTCTTGACGAACTGAAATACCACTTATCAAAACCAGCGCTGGAGGGGTTAGGCGCAGCGCGGGATAAAGGCGTACATATCATCATGGCCCATCAGTCCATTGCCGATTTAAAAGACTGCCCGGCGGATTTAAAAGGCGATGCAGTTGTCGGTGCAGTCGTTGAAAACGCCAAATTCAAGCTGGTATACCGCGTTATGGACCCGGATACAGCGGAATGGGTAGCGAGAATGTCTGGCACCATCTTAGTGGATGATGAAATCCGCAAAGCCAAAACTGATGCCGTACTGACGGAAACCATCGACGGTGAACGTACTATCAGACAGGCAGAGCGTTTCTTTATCGACAGCAATATGATCCTGAACCTGCCCGATTTTGTCAGCTTTATCTTTACGACGAGAACGCTTCCCTCTGCCTCACTGATTTCCCCCATCAAGGTACAAAAACACGAGCTGGAGATCTGTTCCGTTTCTCCGGATATTGCCGCATCGGCAGCACCGGCAAAAATCGCGCTGGACTTCGACGAGGAAGGAGCGACATCCGCTTCAACGACCAATGTCGCGGCAACCCAGCCTGATCTTTTCTTTGAAGGGGAAAGTAAATCAGCAAAACCGAGATCTGATGATGACGAAACACCGTCCTCGCTCAATTTTTAGGAGGCATAATGCTTATCGCCACGCATAGCGAGCGCACCGCCCGCAACAGCGAAAAGATAAAAAGGCTGCTGAATTTCCTGAAGGAAGAAACCTACAGCGACTTTAAAACGCTGATGCTGCTGTTTGGCTTCAGGGATCACAAATCGCTGTATACGCTGCTGACAAAAACTGAACGAATGGGGTTAATACAAAAGCATGTGTTTGAATCACGGACGATGAAAATGTCGTTGTGGGGCATAACCAGCGACGGACTGGCTATCGTTTTAACGCCGGACGATGACATTTTCCCGGCACGCTTTGAACCGTCAAAAATCACTGGCTGGACGCTGGAGCACCACCTTGATAATCAGGTTGCTAGGCTCATCCTGGAGAAAAAAGGCGCATCCGGATGGGTAAACGGCGATCGCTCAACGTTCCTCAGCCAGTATCAGGTCAAACACCGTCCAGATGGACTCATCACACTCCCTGACGGACAGGTCATCGCAGTAGAAACCGAGCGCCGCCTGAAAACCAAAGCTCGATACCAGGCGATTATCGCCAGCCATTTGCTGGCCCGGACACAAAAGCACTGGATTTACGTCTTTTATATCGTCCCGGACCTACAGAAAAAACACGCCCTTGAACTGCTATTCGGCAGCATCAGGCACGTTATCGTTAACCATCAACCTATCCCTCTGGAAGCACGTCACCGCAATGTTTTTCGTATTTATACGCTTGATGAACTGACACACCTATCATTAGATAACTACATGTAAGTCTTACCCTGGTCATCATGATGACCTTACCCGGCTTGGCGGCAATACCGCCAAGCCGGGTAATTTTTTATTCCACTGCGAGGTGCAGACTGTTCGGTACTCGCTGCACTGCGTTCCGCCTCAGTCTGCGCCTCGCCGCGTTGCTGATTAAAAACCATGGAACCGCACTCCTTTGCGGTTGTCCGGGCCCGGAATCAGAGTTTATCCATCAGATAACGATGTGCTTTTGAGGCGGCGCTGGCCGCTTTGAAAACATAGCGCTTGTCGTTTTTCAACGCCTGAAGCCATGAGGCAATATAGCTTTCGTGCTGCACCTCTCCAACAATACCCAAATCCGCCATCAGAAAAGCACTTCCCAGCTCCGCCACTAATTCCTCCTCCGCATAATCTGCACTGCCAAATCTTCCTTTCATTTCACGGTTAAGTCGTTTTTTACCACCACTCCAGTGAACCAGCTCATGCAGGCCGGTAGCGTAGAAGTTGGCCGCATCAGCGAAAAGATGACGCTCGGGTAACCAGACCTCATCGGTTGAGGGGCTGAAAAAGGCGTTTTGTCCTTTCTCAATGATGCTTGCGCCGCTCTTCTGGAACAGACTTTCAGCCTCCGGCAACGGGTTAAAGGTTGCTTCCGGGCTGACTGTTTCAGTTGTCAGAGGCAAGCCGTCAATTTGCTGAACGTTAAACACGTTGAAAGTTTTCAGCATCGGGATCTGGTCGATTTCACCGTCTTCGTTTTCTTTCTCTAAGGTTGTATAGAAAATGGCTGTAGTGCCGTGCTCGCCTTTGCGAACCTGCCCACCTACTGCCTGTGCTTGTTTGTAGGTCATCCAGCGTGAATCACCGAAACCCTGTTTTGACGCACTGCACCACAAAAGCATGATATTCATTCCGCTATACGCGATACCGGTTGCGAAGTTGGAAGGCAACCCAGACATGCCCGGCACTCGTGGCCATGGGCAAGACCATGGTTTTACACCGGCTTCAAGCGCTGCAATGATGTTGTTGGTGACAGTCTGATAAATATCGGTTTTGGCTTTAGAAAATTTCGTTTTTGAGGAGCCTGACTGCTCCAGCGGGGATACGCTGGTCGCCGCTGCGGCGTTAGGGGCGCTAGTCTGGGTGGTATACAGGGAAATGGTCATGTTTTTTCTCCGTCAGTGGTGTGATTTTCGTCTTCGTATCGCCTGACGGTTCGCTTTCCCGGCATCGTTCCGTCCCGCAAGGGCGCAGAATGCGTGCCATTTACCCTTGCGGGACGGGTTGTGTTAGGAAACGATTAACCGGAAGCAGATACGAGAGCGGAGTCACGCGGGAGAAAAAACTGGCCCTGCATAGGCAGGCGTAGCGCCCCTTGTTCCGCAGAGGTGAAATGAGGTTGGGTTGGATTTAGCCGTACCAGTTCAGACCTGAGTTAGCAGTTTTCTGTGGTAGAACACACTCAAATCTGACATTCTGCTTTGAGTATGCAGAGGAAGTTCGCAGTTGTTCTCTCAGTTAATTGAGGAATTACTGACATTATCGTGTTTTAAATAGCTTCGTATAATACTGCTCCACTTTGGCAACAGTTTGTATCACAAGGAATCAGGGATAACTCATCTACAAGCGACCGCCTGATGGGCTTAGCCGTTAATCCTGGTAACCTGAAAATAAAACCTGTATGTACAAACAGCGTTCTACTATTATGTGAAGCTATTTAGTGCACCATTTTTACGCTAAAAGCCTTGTGTGGCTGCTTCTAAGGCAGCTTACGGGGTGCATGAAAATCATTTTGCTAAATGAAGCAGGCAAGTGGATGTGCTTCGTGCGCTTAGTTTCAAAACATGAAGTTGTTGATTTCAAACGTATCAAGTAAAGTTGGATTGTGTAGTTCCCACATCATTGAGGCGACGTATGAATATCGAGCAAATTCGCCCGCGAATTAGCAAAAATTTAAAAAATTTATTTTTAGACCCTAATAATTATCGTTTTGTTGATAATGATCAGCACAAGAATGTTTCAGGAAAAGACATTCTAGACCCAACAATTCAGCGTAGAACTCGATTCTTTATAGAGGGAAATAGACAAGAAAACATACGAGATTTGATAGCCAGTTTCAAAGCCAATGGGTACCTCGACGTTGATATTATTCAAGTTAAGGACTTAGGAGATAACAACTACTTAGTACTCGAAGGTAATCGTCGTGTAACTGCATTGAAAGTACTGCAGGAGGCTCATGAAAAGGGTTTCGACATTGGTAAACTAGACCCATCCATTTTTAGGAGTGTACCTTTTGAAATTCATAATAATCAGGATGTTGAAAAACATCTGATTGTCATGGGCTTAAAACATATAAGTGGCAATAAAAAATGGTCAACATTCAATCAATCCAAGCTTCTTTATGATTTTTTAAAGCCATATGAAAAAGAAGCACGAGATGAATATGTTGAAAAAGAAGATGAACTAATTAATTCATTAGGTATATCGAAGACTCGTCTACGCTCTATGCTTAGGGTTTACAACCTCATTTCTTTATATAAAGAAAGTGAATACGGTGAGCAATTCGAACCAAATATGTTTGGTGTTTTTGAAGAGATAATCAAAAAGCCTGTCATTAAATCTTGGCTAGACTGGAATGATAATGGATATTATGCTCGTAACTCAGTCAATCTTGATAGGCTATTTTCATGGATATCTAAAACCGATGAGTATCTTGAAAGAAATGAATTAGAAGAAGATCTTGAAGAAGATAGTAATGGTGAATACGTTGAATTAGATCCTATAATTACTAAATCTCTTGAGATACGCGATCTTGCTCTTTTTATCAACAATGAAAAAGCTTTGAAGGTTATGGAAGATGAACGTAGCCTTGCAAGAGGGTTAGCAGCAAGTGGTTCAGTAAATCAGCAAAACTATAAAAATGCCCTAAGTAAGCTTGAAGATTCTTTAAAAGATCTAAACCTATATAGTAGTCTTATAAGTCAAGAAGATTTACGTTTTTTGGATAACGCAAAAGAGCAGTTAACGCAAATTATGCCCAAGCAGACGGCCATAAATATTGAAGGTGGAAACTATACAACTAATTTTGAGTATGGTGTAAAAAAACACTTTAAGTCCATTCATATAAAAAAATATAAATTCTTTAAAGATTTCGCACTTGACAACTTCAATAAAATTAACATTATCGCTGGTTTCAATAATGCAGGAAAGACATCTTTGCTTGAAGCCATTTATTTATTGACGCAGCGAAATGACATATCATCATATTTTAATCTTATCAGACAAAAAAATAAAATTAGCACTCTAAGCCCTACGTTATTGAACGCTCTTTTCCAAGATAAAATTATTTTATCGGGAGTATTTGATGATACTAATGTTACGGTTGAAATGGTTAAATATGACGACTCCTCGATAGATAAACAAGATGATTATATTGCGTCTTATAGTTTAAAATCTAGTATTGATGGGGAGTTTAGAAATAATACCGTTCATACTTTCATTCATGAACGTATGCGTAGAAATGCAGATCAAGTATCACATTTGTGTTCTTCATCATTTAAAAGCCCTTATTTTTATGATATCGACGATTTACTTGGCGATTATAATAAAAGCATAGGTGCGAGTTTAACTTCGGTATCTAGCTCTGAATCGGATGATTTGAATATTCAATCAGCTATCGGTCTAGTAATCGATTTTATGAATAAAATCGAGCCTACGATAAAAGATGTCAGATTCACTGAGGATATGGAACTCAAAAGATTCATCGTAGAATCAGCATATGACTTTAACAGAAGTTTCGATCTTACATCTTATGGTGAAGGTATTCAGCGGATATTTTATATAGCTCTATCTTTTGCAGCTTGTCGCAACGGCGTACTTTTTATTGATGAATTTGAAACTGCAATACATTATAGTTTATTACTGGAATTTACTAGATTTATACAACAACTTGCAGAGCGGTTCAATGTACAAGTATTTCTGACCTCCCATTCAGGTGAATGCATTAAAGCTTTTTTAGAAAATGAATATAATAATGATTATATTACTGGTTTTCAATTAAGCAAAATTGATGATAAGGTCGTGGTCAAAAGGGCTGATGGTGAAAGATTTGGCTATTTGATCCAAAATATTGATCTTGATATTAGAGGATGATATTGTGACTGAATATTATAATAAAGTTATAGTTGCCTTTTGTGAGGGGCAGCATGACGTCGCTTTTCTTAGTAGAGTTCTTTTAGTCAATGGATTTCTTCTTCAAGATTTAAAGATTGGTCAACTACCACCTCCGTTTGATAAACGCTTTGCCAAGGAGTTGAGTCAAGTAAGAATTCCTGATAAAAAACTTGGTTTTCAGCCTAACGGACCAAAGCTTCCATCAGTATGTTTTTTTAAAAATGGGAATTTAATTTTCATTCATAACCTAAACGGTGATGGTAGAAACAGTGAAAGAAATCAATTAATCACCATGTATAAAGAGCTTTCTGGTACAGATGATTTTAGTTTAGAGATTTTATATAGATTTTTATATTTTTTTGATGCAGATAACCATGGCATTGATGCAAGGATAACCGAGATTAGAACCGAAATTGGATTAGAAGACGCTGTTGCACTTAACAATGGCAACATTGTTGAGTTCGGTGGATGTGAATGGGGTGGGTATATCTTTCATGATATTCAAACCCAATTAGGAACTCTTGAAGACCAATTATTAGGTTATTTCCATAATAAAAATCAATCATTACGACAAGACATAGTCACCTTTCTGCAAGCTAATCAGCTACGAGAGGAAAGCACGAAGAAATTTTTAAGTTCTAGCACTGGTGAACACTACAATGGAAGAGCTCAATACTATGAAAAAAAATCAATCTTAGGAATATATGCACAGCTCCAGTTTTCAGGTGTTAGTAATGCAGTTTTGATTAATCAT
Organism: Brenneria rubrifaciens; assembly: GCF_005484945.1. Taxonomy (NCBI): domain Bacteria; kingdom Pseudomonadati; phylum Pseudomonadota; class Gammaproteobacteria; order Enterobacterales; family Pectobacteriaceae; genus Brenneria; species Brenneria rubrifaciens. The sequence continues at coordinate 1,326,713 of NZ_CP034035.1, read as the reverse complement.
ACAGATTTCTTGAGGGCCGCAGACATTAATGGTTGCCATCAGTGTAGTATGATCAATAGTCTTTTTATTTAAAAGGTATCCTCCAGCATAGCCGAGGTTTTGAGACTGGAATTTAAATTGTTTAATTGCCTATTTTTGATATGTTCAATCCAACAGCGGAGACAGGCAAAATATGGACGAGAAGAAACCAAAAGTGTAAACACACCCGTTTTAGTTCCACACACTTTTTGAGATTTCTGGGTTTTCAGCCATCAGCCGATATTCTTCCGGCGTCAGGTTATTCAGGGATTCATGAGGACGCTCGCTGTTATATTCATGCAGCCAGCGCTCCGTAATTTCCCTCACTTCATTCAGTGTTCTGAATAGGTAAAAATCCAGTATTTCTGTTCGGTACGTCCGGTTAAAACGTTCGATAAAGGCATTCTGTGTTGGCTTGCCCGGCTTAATAAACTCCAGCGCTACACCGTGCTCTTCCGCCCATTGTGCCATCGTCAGCGACACCAGCTCTGGACCGTTATCCATCCGTATCTTTAGCGGATATCCTCGGTTTGCCACTATCCCGTCCAACACCCGAACAACGCGGTAAGTGCCTGCCGCTCTGTTCCGGGCGTCAGTCTTCCTCGTCGGTTTCCCCGTAAAAATCCCGCAACTGCTTTCGCAGCACCAGTATCGCCGCCGCCTCCGCCAGCGCCTTTTCCTTACGAACCAGCTCGCGTTTTAGTTGCTTAACTTCTTTCTGGCTCTGTTTGAGCGCCGCTTTGTCATTGGGCGAAGACACCTGCAAAAAGCCTTGTTTCCACTGACTAATCTGTTCAGGATAAAGCCCTTTTTTACGGCAGTATTGCGCGAGCTCTGTTTCGCTGAGTGTGGCGGTTTCAATAATCACAGCCAGCCGGGCTTCGGCTGACCATTGGTCTGTGGTTTTGTCTGCACCCGGCACCGGTATTCCCTCTGCTTTCGCCTTGTTACGCCAGTAATAGAGGGTAGCTTCCGATATCCCTTCCATCTGTGCAACAGCAGTGACGGTCATGTTGTAAGGCGGTAGTAATTTAGCCAGTGCGGCCGCTTTACGTTCTGGTGAAATTCGTTTCACGATCTGCTCCCATCTTGTCATTAGTATTTTCGATGGGGGGTCGAGTAGCCCAAGGGAACCTCCCCCTCAGGCTCTCACAGAACCGTACGTGAATCTCTCGATTCATACGGCTCTTCTTATCCAACTGCCTTTGTATAGATAAATACCCAGTGCGCAAACAATTTAGGATGCTGTCCTCTTATCTGTTTGAGCCAGTTCCATGAACGTCGTTTGTGTCCGCGCAACCGTTTGTATTTGTTACGGGCCCATCGCCCCAGATGCAGATCTATTCTGATCAAGGCTCGGGACAATATTTCTGGGTAAAATTTTCCGTAATACGTTATCCACCCTCGCACCCGGGAATTGATCCGTTTCGCCAATTGGCCTAGATCCATCCCGGTTGCCCTGGCGATTTTCATACCTCGTAATACTTCACCCATCCGTTTGAGCGCTTTCCTGCTGATTCCCGGGTTGAATCCGCTAAACAACTTCCCCTGCCGATCCTGTACGGTCCGGGCATGGAAGCTGAATCCCAGAAAATCAAATCGGGTATGCTCGGCATGGCCGGTACGACGTCCATCTTTGCAATACACCAGCCGCGTCTTTTCTGGATGAAGTTGCAACCGACAGGCGGTCAATCTCGCCTGTAAGGCTTCGAGCAACGCTTTTCCTTCAGATTCGGTGCGGCAATGGCAGACAATATCATCGGCATAACGCTCGAACGGCACCTGTGGAAAATGTTTATTCATCCAGCTATCAAACGCATAATGCAAGTAGAGGTTGGCTAATAACGGTGAGATTACCCCACCTTGTGGCGTTCCACGATCGCGTGACTGACATTGCCCGTCAGCCACTCTCACCGGGCACGCCAGCCACCGTCTGATATACAGTCGTATCCAGCTTTCGGGGATATGCTTTTCAACGGCGCGCATCATCAAATCATGGTCGAGCGTATCAAAGAACGCTTTCATATCCATATCCAGCACCCAGTCGTATCGCCAACAATGCCGTCGTGCCTGCTCCACTGCGTGGTGAGCACTTCGTTGTGGACGATATCCAAATGAGCTGGGATGGAAAAGCTGTTCCAACCTCGCTTCCACTAACAACTTGACCGTCATTTGCGCCACCCGATCGCCTACGGTAGGGATCCCCAGAGGCCTGAACTCGCCGGCTCCTTTGGGGATCAATACCTGACGAACCGGGGATGGCATATAACTCCCCGAACTCATCCGGTTCCATAACTTATACAAATTGGGCCCCAGCCGTTCCCCGAAGGCGGTGATGCTTTCCTTGTCAACGCCCGGCGCGCCTTTGTTGGCCGCCACACATTTCCACGCTTCCCACAGGGTTCGTTTGGGTATATCAAAGGGTTTTGCCGTCCGGCAAGGATCATCCTGATGCACAGTTGTCCTCACTTTTCCGCTGGATAAGGTCATGCCTTCGCTCCGGCACCATTACAGTACTTTCCTCACTACTACGCATGACTCCGTCTCTGTATTCCGCATCGGTACTCAGATCCTCCGCAGGTTCGCTGCTTGAATCGCTCCCTTGGCATCGGAATGACAGATTCTCCTGTTCCGTATCTGTGCCTGAATGATCGTCACGCCACCTCCGTGCCGGATACCGCCAGACCCGCACTTCAGGTATCGGTCTGACTTATCCCAGAGCGTTGACAAGACCCTGGTTCTGATATCGGTTGCAATTATCGACATGTCTTCAGTGGTTCACTTGCGTTCGTCTCAATCATTCTTACCTAACGGAGTCTTGCTCCGCCTTTTTCCCATGGCGCTCACCACACACGCTCTTTACGTATGCAGCCCAGGGTGGTTTGGGATCACCGCCTGATCGGCGAACCCGAGGGGCCTACCCTCATCACAAATACAGCATGGTAAAACTTCATCCGGAAGATCTACCTTCAGGACACACTGACAACTATCCTGACAGAGGGGGAAGCCGTATCGCGGATAGCGTTCCGCCATTTCAGTCAGTGCCTGAATGACCGGCTCATCACGCCGGGTGTCAGGCTGATAAAAATACACCGTCCTGCTCAACGATAATGTCCTGCATGCCTGGCGGATGCTCATCGTAAACTGCGCGGTCAGATAACTGACGAGCTCACGCTTTATCGCTGGTTTTAAAGCTTTTTTTCAATAACATCTTTGAGTGCGCGGCACTCCAGACTCAGATCGGCAAACATCTGTTTTAGCCGACGGTTTTCATCCTCCAGATCTTTCATCTTTTTGATTTCAGAGGCTTCCATTCCGCCAAACCTCGCTTTCCAGTTGTAGTACGATGCCTCGGATATTCCCGCTTCGCGGCAAACGTCTTTGACGGTACGTCCGGCTTCAACAGACTTCAAAACGGCGATGATCTGGTGCTCAGTAAATCGGGCTTTACGCATAGCGATCTCCTCAACGGGACATAATCAGTATGTCGGAAGATCTCTAAAAGTGAATGGTTCGGTTTACCGGGATACTTACAACTATATATCAATACTTAATTTCTAGCTGAGAGGATTTTTAGAGTTATTCTGACTACTCAGAAATCATTCATCAAATTGACATCAAGCTAATCGTAGTGACTTCATATTCAGCAGGTAACCACACTCCCCATCCTTGTGGAACCATAATTTGCATCAGTGCCATATTGAATATGGAGAAATTCTTGTAGAAATCGTCGTCAGGGACAACTTCGAGATATTCGAGGCATAAGTCAATTAAGTCTCGCCACTTGAAGTATTCCTCAAAAAAACGAATCTGCGACAACTCCATCCAATATATTTCTACAAAATCGAATCTACCTATTATTTCGGGTTCGAAGAAACCAATATTATGTTCAGGATAATTCCCGAGGCATTCTTTACAGCCATACTCAAAGCATAATTTATTACCCTTTTTTACAAGGGTAACCATTGACCAAGGAAGAGCCTCCTTTGATAAAATATCATTACATCCACACTCCATTACGCAAGGTAGCGGCTTGTAAACCATACCTGTATTGACATGGTGGTATAGATCATGCACTTGTTTGAAGTACTTTTCCAGAACAAATCCCATCATAGTGGGAATTATGTCTAGGATGTTTATCCTGTAGTACTCAACCACTTTAAAATCAAGCTCGCGAAGCTTGTTAAACTTTTTCTTCAGGCCTGAAGTTACTGATGATGAGTAGAACGCGATGAACCCAGAGCATAAATTAAGCTCCATGCGATCTCGTATATCTTTCTCCTGCGAAACACCAATAGCCTTCTGATGATGTTTGCAGCTTACAATAAACCTCTGTCCACCTTTCTCTACAATAAGATCCACTCCATCATCGCGTCCCACAGATGGCCCTAAAGCTATTGTGTAGCCAAGATGAAAAAGGACATCTTGAGCAAAATTCTCCCAATCTTCATCGTTGAGATCCTTGAATACATCCCTCATCCTTCTCCTCCAAAAAACTCGCTATATGTACACAAAAAACCGATTAGCCCTTGTAAAAATAAAATGAAAAGGTTATTGCTTCGCATTTATTTTTCGCGTGGCGGAAAGCAATAACCCATTTCAAATAGTACCCACTCTAATAAAAGTGTTATTACTGAATATTTTGCTTTCGCCAGTTGTCAACAGCAATCATTAGCCGATTTTCTTCGACTGGGATCTGCCATTCATCCCAAAAATTCACTGTTCCGCTATTCGGCTTATTCTGTGGTTCGTCGATTCTGATACGGCTTGGCAATAAGCTGGCATCGCCAACAACCAAAGCCTCGCCAGTATCGAGCGTAGGAAGGATGTCGCTGAAGCCTCCGAGGCTGTCGGGAAGTAGGCGCTTGATAACGCCTTGATCTTCAGCATTGGTCAGACGCATAGATACAAAGTTACTGCACTGGCTAAGCAGTGTTTTGTTCACTTCGGATGGGCGCTGACTGATTACAACCAAACTGACGCCATATTTTCGCCCCTCTTTGGCAATTCGCTCGAATATATCCAATGAAATATCGTCGGCAGAATCTGCCATATTGCGCTGCGGCATATAGAGGTGCGCTTCATCACAAAGAAGAGCAATGGGGTGGCGAAGCTCTGATGGTGTCCACTGTTGTACTGAGAACGTAACTCGTGCAACGAGGGATACTATTAGGGGCAAAACGTCCGAGGGAACCTCGGAGAAGTTGATAATCTTGATGCCTGCTTTTCCGTTCTCCGCTGTGCTACCAAGAGCGGCACTGGCAAATTTATCAAGCCAAGTGAAATCAAGAATATCTCCACCGCCATTGAACATAAATCCGAGGCGTCGATCGGAAATTTTGTTCTCAAGCCGAGAAATCATGCGTGCGAGCTTTCCGAAGAAGTCGCCTTGCTTGTCGCCACGCGCACCAGGAACCATTTCGATGTTTATTTCATTTAGTCGCGACATCAGGAAGTTAAGATCAAATGGCACAGGGCTATCTACAGTAAAATGCTTTAGCAAGTCCTGTTGCCCATTGTCTTCAAGGTACTTTCTTTTGGCCTGATTGATCTCGCGAGCCATAATCATGGCTTGGTTCGGGGCATTTTGGTCGCTGCGATCCACAAACATGGAAACTAGGGCCTCATAAGAAAGCAGCCAATAAGGAAGATAAAGCACACCGTCAGAAATAGTGCTTTGGGCTTCAACATCTGCAGGCCCTGCAACTTTGAAATGTTGAATTCCAGGTCCTGTCAGTGGCGCGTATTCTCCGTGAAGGTCGAAGACAATAGCATTAGCAGTAATGAGCCCTGACATCTGCTCAATAATTTTGGCGGTTGTCCAAGACTTTCCAGACCCTGTACTTCCTCCAATAAAAGCATGACGTTGGAAGAATTTATTTCCATTAAGGTAGGCTACTGCATTCTCATCCAGAGTGTATTTGCCAAGCGTCAATGCGTTGCCATCAGCTGAAACACTGGAGAGAGTACGCATAAATCCCGTGAGGTTCTCGCCTTCGAGAGCGAAGCAGTTCGCATCTATTTCAGGAACACTTTCGAGTGTTCGACGGAAAACATTTTCTTTGGAGCCATCACGATCTAGCATGGTTCCAATTAAAGCAATGCGACACAGATTCAACTCTGATTTTTGGTCTACGATCCCATCATCAGAAAGATTCTCGATACCTCGCTTTCTGGTCACTTGTGTAATAAGACCAATAAGGTGCTGCCCTGGCCTGCTACTCTGAAGTACAGCTAGATGATTAACCTGCAGTCTCTTTAGATGAGAAACATTCTCGACATCAACAACGACATTCGCGGTGTCAACTGAGGCAACCTTTCCAAGTGCATCTTCATCCCTAAAGTTGAATATTGGCATAAGTCCTCTCTACATGATGAGTGATAAGTAGCCCTCAAGGCTCCAGATGTTTTTCTCTACAGAGATCGCAGAACTGAACAGAGAAGAGTAGACAATGGACTGGTCATCTGTTGCTCCTCGCTCTATGGCTAAATAATTCTGTGCTTTTCCCCCAAGGATAAGTCTTTTGGCTGACTCGGAAAGCGCGTATGTAATGATGGTGACTGGTGCTCCATGTCGCTGACATTTGGCCATAAGTTTTGGTTGAATATGTTCGTCGTTAAATCCATATCCAATGCACAAATATGATCCTGCCTCGTTGATGGCTACGTCTGCGTTATTAATAATTGAGCGGAATGGCTCAAGGTGCGTCTTTTGGTACTTTTGCGTGCCAGGCGTGACAATCTGCGGACTATAGTTTTCAGGTATTTCTTGTGAACCTGAAATTGCGACAGTGTCGTCTAGTGGGGACTGGAACCAGTCTAGAGATCCATGTACTTTCCAGATATTCACTCTGCGCGAACAGGTCAATTCATCGGGTGCGGCCAGTTGACGGAAAAATCCGTGTGTAAAACCAGTGTAGTGATGAATCCTGCTTTGCTCGCATGCGTACTCGGCCAAGCGATCATAATTTGTAGTGATGATATTTATTTTTTTCAGGCTTGTTTTGAACATATGTTCAAGCAGGCGGCTCAACGGAAACATCGAGCTATTTTGCAAGCCACTCTTGAAGATGCCGCAATCTTCATGATTTATAAGTGACCAAGTGGAATTTATGATTCTGCACGTCAGCACTTCAGATACTGCTACTCGGTGGAGAGCTGCCTCTAAATCCACACCGTCTGTCAGCATCTGACAGAACAGACCCCAAGACTCCATTTCAGCATCAGACAGACCTGAAACATCAGTATTCTTTATCAAATGCTGCGCAAGCCCCCACATGCCAGACATTCCATGTGCAGCTGAGGCTCCACTCCCCAGAATAATGATGGGAGCCTTGCTGTAATAGTCCTGAGCTTGCTTTTCGTAGTTGACATCAGACAAGGCGCTATCCCTTTTATATTTGAGATTCCTGAACAGGAAAAAATTTCTTAGGTTGCAGATGCATATAAATAGATAATAGGCCAAGAAGAGCCTTGCATCTCCGCTTTTCGGATCGAACTACTCCAAGTCCACTATTCTCTAATCCCTGACACCTACGGCCCGACTTCCAGCTTAGGGCCTGCTCGCTTCGCATACGTGCGGTCTGCACATCACGACGCTGTTGCCATGTCCAGCCGTCTCTCCTGAATCTATGAATTGCTCGCGACTGTAGCTCATGCCATATGCAAGATTCTGGTTCCACTCTCTCGGTTGGTATCCTGCCCCACGGACCGAAGTGTGCGCAAGACTCCGCGCATGTCGATTCCCGAACTCGCCGACAGCATCTCGCGTGTTGGCCTGTTGCAAAACCTTCTCGCGACCGCCGACGGCGAGCATTACAGAGTGTTGGCCGGAGGCCAACGCCTTGCAGGAGGAAGGCGAACAGCTGCAGGCGTTGGAAGATGGCTTGCAGAACTACGGGGAAGCCGTCAAGGCTGCCGTCGGTGCCATCGTCACCATCGACCACAACGGCGAGGCTATGATTCGTCGCGTGTTGCCACCGTGGCGGTTGAGCAGCCTCAGGCCGAGGCACTAGCCGCGTGATCTTCACATCTGTGAAGCAAGCGCTTTGGTTTCAGCAAAGGCACTTTGCTGTCTGGTCAGCCCTACCTTAAGCCATGATTCTGGCTAAGAGATAAATGCTCCAATGCTGTCTTTGTAACGAACCACAGCGGCAAGAACACCCGCAAGAAAAACAAACCCAGAAACAAAAGGGTTGTTCTTCGCCATCTCAATTAGTGCTACAGGGTGAACGCCATACTTGTCAATAAAGGATGCGTTTGTTTTCAGGCTTTTGTCGTGAGTTCTGTCAAATATATTTGACAAGACATCGACCTTTCTTAACGTTGATTGCTGAAGCCTTATGAACTCGCCGTTAACGAACGCAGCTGCTTCTTCAGCCCCCTGAAGAGCATCGGTATCCGCGATCCTGTTCAATTCAATTATGCTCATCAATCGCCCCCTTCGACCCTTGGGGGATGTATGGGGAGCATATCTTTTGCCGAACAGAGTTATTAATTCCCTAGCCAAGTCAAATTTCTTGTTATCTTGAAGTATGACGGGGTTTCCGCCTAAGACGCGAAAACGATGTTCCAGTGCGGAGAAGCCATAATTGTCATCCCGCATATTCCAGTGAACATATGTGCTATCGGAATGATTTGAAAGAAATGAAAAATATCCATTAAGCATGTCTAACTCAAGTGGATTGAGGATTTCGCTGATATATGCGGTTGCCTCCGTTCGCGGAACGTCAGCATCCTGCTCTTGATTGATAAGCGGAGCATTTGCCTTAATCAATTCGTTCAATTTTTCTAGCTGCTTACCAAGTTCGGCAGACTTGTGAATCGACCAGGTTTTTGTCTGACCAGATTTCAAGTTTCTCACGGCTATAGAGGTAACCCGAGTCGAATTAGCTAGCGGAGACTGTCCATCTGGTGCGTAGAACGATTCACAAGAATAATGAATGACGTACGCATTAATTGCTTCATCGTAGATTTCATTCAGTCGCTTGCGGCACTTGGATCGTTCGCGTACACGTGATATTTCCGAGGAAGACATGCTATTTCCTGCGATATTATTTTTGCATAAATTAAGCTAGAAATAGCCTAAGATCAAGATTACAAGGCCTTAAGTTCGACATCGATACCTTGCCGATAGCCAAGCCATTAACTGTCATAAATTAACCCCCTGTGCAAAACGTCATCGGGATGAAGTTGTTGCTTAATCTCCGTCATTAGAGTCGTCGTGTTGCACCCCGTTCGATCTTGCCCATGTGCGCATCATATACACAGTTGCCTCGAAGGTGGTGGAGTCGGCGGCGCTAGACGGTTCGCTTCTGCACAGACAGAAGTGTCGATTCGCAGCACAATCAAAACCACGTTGTATTTAAATCATTCATCCAATCTCACCGATTTTTGTGCCTTTACTGAAATCAGAATAGACGATTTTCTTCAAAAGCGCAGAGCCTGAGACGTGTCTTTCCTGACTTCCGGGCATGTGTCTGAGTGCTCCTACGCCTCTGCGGATGCGTGCCCTCTCGGCATCTGCACTTTCGTGGGAAGGCGTGAAAGCACATCTGATGCTTCGCTCATCCGTGGGAATACAGCCATGTTACCGTCATGCTCACGCACCTGCTGTCCAAAGGCTAGGCAAGAAATCTATCCTCTGCTCGTAGTGCGCCTGTTCACTCCAGATGCGCATGCCATCAGGCTACTGGCATCGCTCGATCCAGCCGATGGCGATACCGCCCACGGTTTGATCAACATAGGGATTGGCATGCCGATGCTGGGTACCGTGAAACTGTCGGAAAACCTGTGACTGACCGAAGACAAAGGCTCGATCAAGAATTAAATATCCAGGTCGAGGGCCCTTACAACCTATCTCAATAAACCCAAAATAGCATTCTGCTATTTCTTCACACAATCTGTCGCTATAAGCTGCAGGAGATTGAGATTGGCCTTTTAGCCAAAACGACTATCTACTAGATGAATTGCCGTAGTAAGTTTCCGCCTCTCTTTAATCTGACGCCACGATGCGGTGTGTGGGATCTAATCGAGATGAAATAATGACTCAAAGTGCTCAAGTAAGCCCCTCGTGTCAACATCTGAAAGCCAGAAATCGGTCTATGAATATCTAGATAATGTGACCCACTGTTGACTGTGTTTACCAAATAAATTTTGGGAAGAGACAAAGTCTATCAATTAATAATAGTGATAACCAAATGTACGAGACCCCTCACCAGTTTCGATTGGTGGTCATACTGGTGGTCTTGACAGAAAAGCAATTCAGGTTTAGCTTATTTATTAGCCAGTTACTGGCAAAGGCGATCCCAGTCAGAGGAGCCAGATTTTAGTATCATGACATCCCAGTGAGTCCTGATGCGTTTGAAAAACAATAAGTTATCTTTACCCGGTTATCCTGAGAAGGACTACCGGGTTTCTTGATATCCATAGTTTTTGGGGGCCTAATCGGGGGCCTCACGGTTCGTTGAGAAAATGGAGCCCCCCGCTATGGCATTAACCGATACCGCTATCCGCAAGATCAAACCCTCCGATAAATCCTTCAAACTGGCAGACAGTTCAGGACTGTACCTGCTGATCAAACCCAACGGCTCAAAACTTTGGTACATGAAGTACCGCATCTATGGCAAAGAGAAAAAGCTGGCCTTTGGTCCCTACCCGGGTGTTTCCCTGTTTAAGGCACGTCAGCTACGCGACGCCGCTCGTGCTAAAGTGCGTGAAGGGGCCGATCCTGCCGCTGATAAGAAGCTCGCGCAGCAGAAAAAGAAAAACGGGCAGACATTTCGCCAGATCGCCATGAACTGGCACGCCGATCACCGGCGCTGGTCTGCGCATTACGCAAAAACCATCCAGCGCAGACTGGAAATGTATGTTTTCCCGGATGTCGGGGACAACCTTATCGATCAGATCACGACAGCGGATCTGTTACTCACATTGCGTAAGGTGGAGAGTAAAGGCTTTCTGGAAATCACCGCACGGCTGAAAAACTACGTAACGGAGATCATGCGCTATGCGGTGAAAAAGCAGTTAATTAAATCGAACCCGGCGCTGGTGTCAGCGCCAGTGATATAAGACGGTAATTCACCATTTGGATTGTCCGCTCCACCCAACATGTTGTTTCCTTGAGGTTCTCACACCAGAAAGGACACCAGCATGCTGAGCAGAGAGGACTTTTACATGATAAAGCAAATGCGCCAGCAGGGCGCGTATATTGTCGATATTGCCACTCAGGTTGGTTGCTCTGAGCGGACTGTCAGACGGTACCTGAAATACCCGGAACCTCCGGCCAGAAAAACACGCCACAAAATGGCCAAACTCAGACCGTTCATGGACTATATCGACATGCGTCTGGCAGAGAACGTCTGGAACGGCGAGGTCATCCTCGCGGAAATCAAAGCGATGGGGTATACCGGTGGACGCTCCATGTTGCGTTACTACATCCAGCCCAAACGTAAGATGCGGCCATCGAAGAAAACGGTTCGCTTCGAAACTCAGCCCGGTTACCAGCTCCAGCATGACTGGGGGGAAGTTGAGGCTGAGGTTGCCGGGCAACGATGCAGGATTAACTTCGCTGTTAACACGCTGGGGTTCTCACGTCGCTTCCATGTCTTCGCGGCACCAAAGCAGGATGCTGAACATACCTATGAGTCACTGGTCCGCGCCTTCCGCTACTTCGGCGGCAGCGTGAAAACCGTGCTGGTCGATAACCAGAAAGCCGCAGTGCTGAAAAATAACAACGGGAAGGTGGTGTTCAACTCCGGGTTCCTGCTGCTGGCTGATCACTATGGCTTCCTACCACGGGCCTGCCGTCCACGAAGGGCCAGAACCAAAGGTAAGGTGGAACGGATGGTGAAATACCTCAAGGAGAACTTCTTCGTCCGGTATCGCCGGTTCGACAGCTTCGCCCATGTTAATCAGCTACTGGAGCAGTGGATGGCTGACGTTGCCGACAGGTGGGAACTTCGCCAGTTCAGGCAGACACCGGAACAGCGCTTCACGCAGGAACAGGAGCATCTGCAGCCGCTGCCGGGTACGGACTTCGATACCAGCTACTTCGACATCCGTCATGTCTCCTGGGATGGCTATATCGAGGTTGGCGGGAACCGTTACAGCGTGCCGGAAAGCTTGTGTGGCCAGCCGGTCTCAATACGGATCTCGCTGGATGATGAACTGCGGATCTACAGTAATGAGCAGCAGGTAGCATCGCACCGTCTCTGTTCGGTTGCATCCGGCTGGCAGACCGTGCCGGAGCATCACGCCCCGCTCTGGCAGCAGGTCAGTCAGGTCAGTCAGGTCAGTCAGGTGGAACATAGGCCGTTGAGTGCGTATGAGGAGCTGTTGTGATGAATGAACTGGAGACACTGCTGGGTCGTCTTAAAATGGAACATCTGGGCTACCACGTCGAAAGTCTGCTGGAGCAGGCGGCCAAAAAAGAGCTGAACTACCGCGAGTTCCTGTGCATGGCGCTGCAGCAGGAATGGAACGGGAGGCATCAGCGCGGTATGGAGTCCCGGCTGAAACAGGCCCGCTTCCCGTGGGTCAAAACGCTGGAGCAGTTCGACTTCGGCTTCCAGCCTGGAATCGATCGTAAGGTCGTCCGGGAGCTGGCCGGGTTGGCGTTCGTGGAGCGCAGCGAGAACGTGATCCTGCTGGGGCCGCCAGGTGTGGGTAAAACGCACCTGGCAGTCGCACTGGGGGTAAAAGCGGCTGACGCTGGTCACCGGGTACTGTTCATGCCACTGGATAAGCTGATCGCCACACTCATGAAGGCAAAGCAGGAAAACCGGCTGGAAAAACAGCTACAGCAGCTGGGTTACGCCCGGGTACTGATACTGGATGAGATAGGCTATCTGCCGATGACCCGTGAGGAAGCCAGTCTGTTCTTCCGGTTGCTGAACCGTAGATATGAGAAAGCGAGCATCGTGCTGACGTCAAATAAAGGGTTCGCCGACTGGGGAGAGATGTTCGGCGATAACGTGCTGGCAACGGCAATCCTGGATCGGTTGCTACACCACTCAACCACACTGAACATCAAAGGAGAAAGCTACCGGTTAAAGGAAAAACGCAAAGCGGGAGTGCTGGCAAAAAACGCCACGCCAATCAGTGATGATGAAATGGCGGAAAGCGGACAACATTAATGACCAATAGCGGACATTAAAAATGGCGAAAAACGGCCAACTATCTTGGCGTTGACACTGGATCTGGACGGTGAATTTACGCCACCGGAAACCAATCATTACCCTGCCCTGCCGCTTAAAAAGCTGCCTGAATTGTTATCCCGGACAAACAGTTACTCCGGCAGGTTGCTGACCCAATATGCCCTTAAGCTGTCGCTGCTGTTTTTCGTGCACTCCAGCGAACTGCGCTTTGCCCGCTGGTGTGAAATCGACTGGCAGCAGAAATTATGGATAATCCCGGAAACGCGGGAACCGATCGAAAACGTGCGTTTTTCTCACCGTGGCACAAAAATGAAAACTCAGCAAATTGTTCCACTATCCAATCAGGCTATTACCATCCTAAAGCAGATTGAAACGCTCTCGGGCCATCTGGCATTTATTTTCCCCGGCGAATACGGTCAGGATAAGTGCATAAGCGACAATACCGTTAACAAGGCTCTGCGCGTGATGGGCTACGATACCCAAAAAGACGTCTGCGGCCACGGCTTCCGAGCGATGGCGTGTGCGGCGCTGAGTGAGTCGGGATGATGGACGAACGAAGCGATTGAAAAACAAATGAGCCATCAGGAAAGAAACAGCGTTCGTGCTGCCTATATTCACAAGGCTGAATATCTGGAAGAGCGGATCAAGATGATGTAGTGGTGGGCGGATTATCTGGATGCGAATCTCGACGGGTATATTTTACCTTATCGGTATGCCAGCGATCTGAAAAAAGCATCGTAATAAAAGTACAACGCTTTATTTTTCCTTCAATTAATGGAAAGCCTGCCCTTTGCCCCTATTCAGGGGCAAAGTTAGTAACATGCGTCATGTAACTGTGGTTTCACAAATACAATTGGAATGATCATTTTGTTAGCGTTCTTCACCTTCTGTGCAGAAACGATATGAACCTGAAAAATCCGCTCTGCCAGATCAATTCCGATAATTTGTTCCATGGGACGCCTCTTCATTTTGCAGTGGGTCGCACTAGCAGAATGGCTCACTATGCCGGTATGGAGAAGAGTCTATCCCATTATGGACGCAATGACGGCACCACGACCGATTGCGGACACAGCCAGAGTGTGTCCCTTAACCTCCTTGAATACCAAAAAGTGCTGTAGAAATCATTTCCGAAATGTGATTTTTCGTTGAATATTGAGCGTTTTTGGGGCGATTTTTATCGCCTAAAAGCATTTTTTGCACAGTTATACCAATGCTGATATGTACAAAAACAGTTACGAGACACACCCTAAATAGTTATTTAATTCTGTAGGATCCTTAAACTTCATAAAACCAAACAATTTCAATGATCGCAGCTATAAACAATCGAGAGTTAAACAAACAAATCTAAACATACAAGTTAAAATATTGACACACATCAAATATTAGTGGATTAATTAAAATTTATCAATATTTATTGATTTACATCAAATCAATGAACGGAAAAAATTGACCATAACAAAACTATGGTCTTTGATCAAAAAATAAACAAATCAATAATGACCATTAATTTGTACAATCAGTCTTATGAGGAGGGGTTATGGATATGTTAAAAGGAATGCCCGACTTTTTTAATATGGAAAATATTACAAGATTGGGGGAGCGAGAATTAGACTTTTTAATGATAAACGTCCCACCTGTTTGTAATTATGATTGTGAAAAGTGTTTTACTTCAGCAGCTAAGAAGAATCCAGAAAAATTTTTGAGCACAAAAGAAGTTAAATATTTAATAGACGCAGCTGAGGAAAAGGGTATACAGTGTGTCTGTATTTTAGGAGAGGGCGAGCCTCTTTTATTTATAGATAAAATGGTCAAGGAAGTTAATTACAGAGAGATAATTAAACATATAAGTGAGAAAAATATCATTACTCTTATTGCTACAAATGGATTATTGCTAAACAGAAAAATTGTTGACTTTTTTTATGAAAATAATGTTAGCATTGCCATAAGTCTAGATACATTAAATAGCGAAGAATATAAAAACTTTTATAGAGGTTCAGCAAATCTAAACAAAGTTATAAAAAATATAGAATATGCTCGCAAAATATATCGACAAGATATAAAAAAAATAAATGGAAACATTATAAAAAGGCTTTGCATTCATATGACTGTAACATCAAAAAATTATATGAATATACCTAAAATAATTGAGTTGTGCGGTGATGATATATATTTTGATTGTGAACATATAGCTCAAATTGGTGTTGCCAATGAAAATCCAGAGATCTATGAAGAATATCAATCATGTATTGATGCTTGTAATAGTGTAAAAAAAGCAATGGTGAGAACTTATGTACCCCAAATTAATGGGGACGCATGTTGCTATCTTTATTATGGCTTTGCTGTTACTCATGATGGTGAAGTTCTTGTAGATACACACGCTCTTGATACAAAATATCGAATCGGAAATATAAGGGATCACAGTTTAAATAGTTTATTAAAAGAAGCAAGAAATCTGAGAGATATATACTTTGAAAAGTATGATTGTCATTACTGTATCATTAGAAGTAATAAGTATAAAAAATATGTTAATGAGCAGATAAGAATACCAATGGCAACATTATAATGTTGGAATAAAGATATGATCAGTTCAGTACAAATACATTTAACCAACAGGTGCAATAGATGCTGTTCACATTGCCTTTTTCTGTCAAATCGGCTTACTATCCCAGAGTTATCACCTGCAGATTGGATAAATTTTTTTGCCAAGAATTCGTCATATATATCCCCACGATGCAATGTAAACATATTTGGTGGAGAGCCTTTTTTATATAAAAAAATTTATGATTTAATTTATTTTTTAAACAAAAAAAAGCTGGATATTGGCATAACAACGAATGCTTCAGCAAGGATAGACAAAATCTATAGATCTATATCTTTAGGTGTCAAGCGTATTTCTGTAGATATAAGCTCTACCGAGATAATGATTCATGATCAATTAAAACCAAAAACCTTTACTAACACTCTTTATTTATTAAAATCTCTAGAAAATAGTCCTGTAAATGTCTATATAAACATAGTCATTCATCGCGATAACTATAGTCATATTGAAAAAATCCTTGATTTTATTAATAAGTATAAGGTGGATAACGTTTCTATATATAGCTTAACTGAGATTGGCCAGGCAAAACATTCTAAATATAAAATGGTCAATCAAAAAATATGGGGAATATTAAAACAAAGAGTTAAAAATTGGTTGATTTTAAATAATCCAACCTTCAGTCTTGTATGGGAAAATAGTTATCTCGATCATCCACTAAAGAAAAATTATAAGCTATGTGCAAAAGCATCGACGCATAGTATCGACATTCGGGCTGATGGTAATGTCTATTTTTGTTGTCTGTTAATGGCTGAACACATTTCAGAGCAAAAAAATAATAATAGTTTACTTCTAGGTAACATTATCAGTGATTCACTAGAAGAAATAATTGAAAGGAGAGAGAACTTAGTTATAGAAAAGAGCGAATTATGTCCAGTAATAAGAAAACTTCCAATTAGTGAAAATAAAAAGAGAAACTTTTGGTGCCCGTATGACTGGGAGTTCATGTCGATAGGATGTAAAGGAAATATTGGGTATATGGGAGGATGAGTCATGGATACTTATTCAAATGAAGATCGGTTAAGCAGAGTTTTTTTAAAAAAAAATAAACTCGCCATCATTTCGATTACTAATCGATGTAATTTACATTGTATTTATTGCCGACCTCTTGGGGAAGAAAACTGGTATGATAAACTATCAAAATTTAGCAATAAAAACGAAAAATTAAAAAATATAAGTTTGCTTTTAAATGATGATATCATCGAAGTAATGTTATCCGGTGGAGAACCACTAGCCGCAAAAAACATTATCACACTGGCATTAGATCTGAAAAAAAATGGTAAATTTATATCCATCCATACAAATGGCGTACATCATAAAGCATCTGAAATTTTAGCATCACTGTATAATGAGAAAATAAATCTAAATTTTCATGTTTCTTCAGAACTATTAGAAGAACATCAAACTACATTAAGACAATGTAAAATGCCCTATGCTTTTATTGAAAAAGCAGCTAAAGAATATGGTTTTAAAGTTGAATTAAAGGTTATTCTTCATTCTTTACTCACCACACATGTTGAAAATTTTCACAAGATCATTGATGACTGGTTAAACCATGGTGTCTCTCAGATACGTTTTCAACCCATAGTACAAACAGGTAATATTCCTACCGAATTAATCTTACAAACTAAAGATAGCATTATAATTCAAAAACTATTAGAACTAAAGCAAAATGAAAGGTATAAAAATAAAATTAGAAATTCAAATGATTCCCTTGAAACAATTTTAAAAGTAATTAATAAAAAAGAAAATAAAATTTATAAAAAATGTGACATGCATGAAAAAATAATTTTCATAAATTATAACGGAGATGTAATTAATTGTGCCACGATGTGGGGAAAAAATATAAATTGCTGTAATCATACATTTGATTTTGTCTGCTGCGGCTTTACCTCATAAGGAGGAAAATTGTGAACAATTACATGATAGATGACACTTATTTTGAAAGTAAATATAAAATCATAATGAAAGCCTACTTGGCAAGACTGATATGGCTTGTGTGTTATAGTAGAAATCACTCACCTTTACATGAGAATGTAAACAAACTAAATACTGAGTTAATAAAAATAACCGATCCTATATCTGATACCGAGTATAAATCCTTTAACCAATGGTCAGTGATTACCAGAAAAATAATTTCCAATATTAAAGAAAAAGGGATTGATAATTTTTTACAATGGGAGTGCATCAAAGAAACCATGGGTGAAGAAAATTCATCTTTTTTATATAAAGAATATAAATATTTAAAGAATAATAAATTATGGAAAGAAATAAAGGACAATATAACCTATCCGAAGGTAGGCAACCCACTTCCTTTTCTAGGAAATATAAAACTAACGGGGGCGATAGTGCATCATAGCTACTGCCTAGTGAAATTTTTAGATAAAAGCAATCTCAAAATTAATGAGATTGACAATATATTCGAATTTGGCGGTGGATATGGAAATATGTGTAAAACAATTCATGAAATAGGGTTTACTGGCTCATATCATATATTCGATTTAGAGGTCATGAGTGCTATTCAACAGTATTTTTTAAATAGCCATAGATTAAATAAAGTTTTATTATTTCATGATCCAGACAAATGGGAATCAGTTTTAAACACCATATCGGGTTATAAAAAAAATCTTTTTATCTCAACATGGTCTTTGAGTGAGTGTCCATTATATATAAGGAAAATCACACGTGACCATTTACATCTATTCAAATATTTTTTGGTCGGATTTCAAGAGGAATTTGGAGAGACGAACAATATCCTTTATTTCAATGAAATAAAGGATAATCTAGAACAGGTAGAATGGTTTGAAGAAATTATGCCAATGCTACCAAAACATCATCTACTAATAGGCTACTGAATTTCATGGTAAATATTTCCGCAAAAAATCTATGCTTTGGAACTATGACCTTTGGTAATAAGGGAATTTTCAGCAGAATTGGTTCTAATCAAACTAATAATTCTATCGAATTAGTTCGTCTCTTTTATGACGCTGGAATAAGAAGGTTTGACACTGCCTATGGATATTCAGATGGAGCTTCTGAGCATATGTTAGGCAATGCACTTAAATCATATAGTAATGTTTATATCTGTTCAAAAGTTAGTAAGTCAATTAATGGTAATAAATCAATCGACCTATCATATAGAAACATAATTAACTCATGTATGATGTCTTTAAAAAACCTTAAAGTTGACAGAATAAATTTATTCTTATTACATGGGTTTGATTCTTCAGTTAATATTGCAGAATCAATATCTGCGCTAGAATGGCTTTGCGATCATCAAATGATAGCTGAATATGGCGTAAGTAATTTCACTGGATATCAACTAGCACAAGCTATAGAACTAGGTACAGAACGTTTTACATCAGTGCAGTATAAATGCTCTTTTTTGGAACGAAATTACACTTGGGATATGTTAGACTTAGTCATCAGGAAAAGAATTCACTTTTATGGTTATTCGATTTTAGGCGGAGGATTACTTACAGGTAAATATATTCATTGTCCAACTAATGATAGATATAGATTCAATCGCCTTGGCATAAAAATAGAAGATGATTTTATAAAAAAAACAAAAAAACTTTACAATTTAGCGCAAGCAATCAATATACCGATTGAGAAACTTGCTATCCAGTCAGTAATGGCCGATCTTGATTATATTATCATTGGAGCATCCAATATAAAACAGGCCGAATATTTATTGGAGATTTTATTAAATGAATAATATTGAAAAATATGACACGTGGTCTTCTCTATATAGCAATCAGCCATTTAACCCTTTAATGGAATCAGAACATATAATTTTAAAACGTAAACTACAAACATGTTGTTTAAATCGTTCAATTATAGATGCCGCTTGCGGCGCTGGTCGTATTTCAAAACTATGTATTGAATATGGTGCAAAAAAAATACTTGCTTTTGATTATTCTAATTCGATGATTGAAAAATGTAAAAAAATAAACAAACATTCCAAGTTGAAAGTAATTCATGGTAACATTTTGAATATTCCTCTAGCTGATAGCTCCTTTGATATTTTAGTATCATCTCTTGCTATCGGCCATGTAAATAGTTTATTTAAAGTTTTATCTGAGGCCAAAAGAGTTGTTAAAAAAGATGGAGAAATCATTATTAGTGATTTTCACCCAATTCGTGCTTCATGTGGATTCACTAGGGGATTTATAATGAATAAAACATATATTAAGTTAGAACACTTTATACATGATATAAGCAGTTGGATACATTGCTGTAATCAACTCAATTTGAAAATCGTAGATATTCAAGAAGGATTCATTGATGAAAAACACCATAATTACGAACAATGGCGTAATGATCCTGACATTTCCAGCAAAGATAAGTTTGAATTAGCTTTCAAAATTCCAAGTGTATGGGTGATACATGCAAGAAATAAATAGAAACAATAACATTTCATTTGTTATTAGCGCACTTAATAAGTGTAAACTAAAAGCTCTTGAAGGTATTAAAAAAGGAGAAAATCCTTTTGGTGCCTGTGTGATTGTTGATAAAGAAATAATTACTTGCACGTACGATCTCGCCATGAGAAATAATAATCCCGCTGATCATGCAGAAGTCGTAGCCATTTATACTGCTTTAAGAAAATTAGACGTTAACCAATTCCCAAAAGGGGCGATACTAATATCAACTTGCGAACCGTGTCCAATTTGCATGACAGTTGCTCAATTAGCTGGTATTGAATATATATACTATGGAATGAGTGTAACTACAGGAAAAAAAAGAGGATATTTGAAGTATAGTATCCCTTCTTCAGGATTTGCCAGCCAGCTAGGGAGTAATATTAAGATTGTAAGTCTTGAAAAAAAATGTTCTACAGAAGAATTAATTGATTTCTGGGAATCCCGTAATGATAGTTAACAATAAAACATTTTTAGTTTATATAATTAAATAACTTTTCAAAATAGTAGATCACTGAACTATTACGGAGAAACTGATGAGGACGACTGACACAGATATCAGAACAGATAGCGTTGAACTGTTGTGTGCATGAAACAATGACCAAGGTCACTGGTTTTATCTGTATCTCATTAAAGATGTGTTCAGTTCGAAAATCATAAATTATTAAGTGCATAAAAATGAAGAAACAATCATACCAATTTGCGCCAAAGATCAAAAAATACTGGAAAAGTAGACATTTTTGGTAGTACCTTTATCTATCTATAAAGCGTAACAAAAGAGTATTGATTTTATCAAAATATTGAAAAAACAACAAATTAAAAACATAAAGATAGGAGGGAATGTGACAACTATAGAACAACTTGTAAATTGTGGTAAGAAGGATATTTCTAAAGCCACTTCGTTACAAGAGCTAAAAGAATTCCATATCAAGTACTTAGGTAAAAAAGGATTGTTTACATCAAAAGCCAAAGAATTACCATCTTTTCCCCCGGAAGAACGTCCTGTGATTGGTAGCCTAATAAATGAGGCAAAAAAAGAATTACAGAAAATATTTGAAAAAAAACGAAAGGAATTAGAAACAAAAAAAATTGATGCTCTTATTACAGATGAAATTATTGATGTGTCACTCCCTGGAAGAGGAATAGAAAGTGGAGGACTACATCCAGTAACCCGAACAATTGAACGAATTAAAGATTTTTTTATTGAAATGGGATTTACTGTGGCCCAAGGGCCAGAAATTGAAGATGGATTCCATTGCTTTGACGCTTTAAATATGCCAAAATATCATCCCGCTCGTGATTCTCAAGATACATTTTATTTTAATCCGGAGGTTATGTTACGTCCGCATACATCAAGCGTACAAATAAGAACAATGGAAACTCAATCCCCTCCGTTGAGACTTATTGCCCCCGGACGAGTATACCGAAACGATTATGATATGACTCACACGCCAATGTTCCATCAGATAGAAGGACTATTTATTGATCATGGTGTCAGCTTTGCGCAACTAAAGGGAATACTTCATTCATTCCTCTATAATTTTTTTGAAGAAGAATTACAAATTAGATTTCGTCCCTCATTCTTCCCATTTGTAGAACCTGGGGCTGAAGTCGATGTAATGGGGAAAAATGGTAAATGGTTAGAAGTATTGGGATGTGGAATGGTGCATCCAAAGGTTTTACAAGCTGTCAAAATTGATCCTGAAGAATACTCTGGATTTGCATTTGGTATGGGCGTAGAGAGACTGACAATGCTACGTTATGGTGTTAATGATTTACGTCCTTTTTTTGAAAATGACATTCGTTTTCTTCATCAATTTAAATAGCCCAAATATATATACAGGTCCATCAGTATTTTACTTGAGATTATTGGGCCTGTTATTTTTTTTGAACACCCCATCTTTATTTAATTATAGTTTTTCATTCCTCTTTTTGATTTGTGTCATTGATATTTTCTCTGGTTGCGGTAGGGGTGGCAGTTACCTGCCCCCCGCCCAGATCCGTACGTGCGGAACTACCACATACGGCTCCTGCCTCGTAAACGTCTGGCGAACTCATATTGCCGGTAGCTGTCAACGAAGTTGTCACCCTTAATGAGTAGTTTTTAGGCGGCTTTTTCTGATGCCAGTTGTGGCTTATCTGGATTCAACATCACCACGCCTACACGTTGCCATTGGCGGCATTGCCTTGACCATCGACCCGGTCTGGCTTTCCTCGCTGCTTCATATCGGTAGCGTCGAGTAGCCCAAGGGAACCGCCCCCTCAGGCTCGCACAGAACCGTACGTGAATCTCTCGATTCATATGGTTTTTCTTATCCAACTGCCTTTGTATAGATAAATGCCCAGTGCGCAAACAATTTAGGACATTGCCCTCTTATCTGTTTGAGCCAGTTCCATGAACGTCGTTTGTGTCCACGCAACCGTTTGTATTTGTTACGGGCCCATCGCCCCAGATGCAGATCTATTCTGACCAAGGCTCGGGACAATATTTCCGGGTAAAATTTTCCGTAATACGTTATCCACCCTCGCACCCGGGAATTGATCCGTTTCGCCAAGTGGCCTAGATCCATCCCGGTTGCCCTGGCGATTTTCATACCGCGTAATACTTCACCCATCCGTTTGAGCGCTTTCCTGCTCACACCCGGATTAAATCCGCTAAACAACTTCCCCTGCCGATCCTGTACGGTCCGGGCATGGAAGCTGAATCCCAGAAAATCAAATCGGGTATGCTCGGCATCGCCGGTTCGACGTCCATCTTTGCAATACACCAGCCGCGTCTTTTCCGGATGAAGTTGCAACCGACAGGCGGTCAATCTCGCCTGTAAGGCTTCGAGCAACGCTTTTCCTTCAGATTCGGTGCGGCAATGGCAGACAATATCATCGGCATAACGCTCGAACGGCACCTGTGGAAAATGTTTATTCATCCAGCTATCAAATGCATAATGCAAGTAGAGGTTGGCTAATATCGGCGAAATGACTCCGCCTTGTGGCGTTCCACGAACGCGTGGCTGACATTGTCCGTCAGCTACTATCACCGGGCACGCCAGCCATTGTCTGATATACAGTCGTATCCAGCTTTCAGGGATATGCTTTTCAACGGCACGCATCATCAAATCATGGTCGAGAGTATCAAAGAACGCTTTCATATCCATATCCGGCACCCAGTCGTATCGCCAACAATGCCGTCGCGTCTGCTCCACTGCGTGGTGGGCACTTCGTTGTGGACGATATCCAAATGAGCTGGGATGAAAAAGCTGTTCCAGCCTCGCTTCCACTATCAACTTGACCGTCATTTGCGCCACCCGATCGCCTACGGTAGGGATCCCCAGAGGCCTGAACTCGCCGGCTCCTTTTGGGATCAATACCTGACGAACCGGGGATGGC
This sequence comes from Brenneria rubrifaciens, assembly GCF_005484945.1. Classification (NCBI taxonomy): domain Bacteria; kingdom Pseudomonadati; phylum Pseudomonadota; class Gammaproteobacteria; order Enterobacterales; family Pectobacteriaceae; genus Brenneria; species Brenneria rubrifaciens. The sequence continues at coordinate 1,303,134 of NZ_CP034035.1, read as the reverse complement.
ATATAACTCCCCGAACTCATCCGGTTCCATAACTTATACAAATTGGTTCCCAGCCGTTCCCCGAAGGCGGTGATGCTTTCCTTATCAACGCCTGGCGCACCTTTATTGGCGGCCACGCATTTCCACGCTTCCCACAGAGTACGTTTGGGTATATCAAAGGGTTTTGTTGACAAGCAAGGTTCATCCTGATGCACAGTTGTCCTAACTTTTCAACGGGATAGGGTCATGCCTTCGCTCCAATACCATTACAGTACCTTTCTCACTACTACGCATGACTCCGTCTCTGTATTCCGCATCGGTACTCAGATCCTCCACAGGTTCGCTGCTTGAATCGCTCCCTTAGCATCGGAATGACAGATTCTCCTGTTCCATACTTGTGCCTGAATGATCGTCACGCCACCTCCGTGCCGGATACCGTCAGACCCGCACTTCAGGTATCGGTCTGACTTATCCCAGAGCGTTGACAAGACCCTAGTTCTGATATCGGTTGCAATTATCGACATGTCTTCAGTGGTTCACTTGCGTTCGTCTCAATCATTCTTACCTAACGGAGTCTTGCTCCGCCTTTTCCCATGGCGCTCACCACACACGCTCTTTACGTATGCAGCCCAAGGTGGTTTGGGATCACCGCCTGATCGGCGAACCCGAAGGGCCTACCCTCATCACAAATACAGCATGGTAAAACTTCATCCAGAAGATCTACCTTCAGGACACACTGCCAACTACCTTGACACTTACCGGTATCGTTCTGGCGCAGCCAAAAAGCATACGCCGGAGACCATTTGTGTTTTCAAATCAGGGGGGATGTATGGGGAAATTAGGCGGGGAGATGAAGGCGCTGCCGAAAAACGGCGGCGGCAGCCACAAAACGGTGAACGATCGCATTCATATCGTGCAGCGTTTCAGCTACCATTTACGGGCGCTAAATATCCAGCGGGTGGCGCAGATTAAGGTTCGCCACATTGAAAGCTATATTAATGAAAGGCTGGCGCAGGAGATCGGCAAACGCACGCTACAGAATGACATGGCTTCACTGCGCGCTGTGCTGCAACAGGCGGGTCGCAGGCAACTGGCAGAGCACGAGCGGCTGACCAACAACGCATTAGGACTGTCCGGCGCATCACGCAACGGTACGCGACAGGCGATTACGCCGGAACACTACCTCCATGTGCTGGAAACGGCCCGAATGAAAGATCCGGGGCTGGCCGCGGTTCTGGAACTGGCACGGGTAATGGGCCTGCGTTCACAGGAAGCGGTGCAAAGCGCTCAGTCGCTGAACACATGGAAACACCGTTGAACGCGGCGACACGCGCCTAACCATTGTTTTTGGCACCAAAGGCGGACGGCCCCGCGAAACGGTGATTCTGGATGCCGGCGCAGTCAGAAAGGCGCTGGATAATGCGTTAACTGTAGCAGAAAGCCGTAACAACAGGCTGATTGACAAACCGGATCTGAAAAGCGCGATGAACTACTGGTACGGTCAGGCGTCGCGTATCGGCTTGACCGGCGCATATTCCCCTCATTCTCTACGCTACGCATGGGCGCAGGACGCCATTCGTCATTATCTGGCACAGGGTTTTAGCAGAAAAGAGACGCTGGCAATGGTAGCGATGGATTTGGGGCATGGCGACGGGCGGGGGCGGTATGTGGCGCAGGTTTACGGGTCGAGGTAATGAGAGATATGTTCAATTTTACTTTTATTCCAGTTAGTAGAATAATCACAGACGTGTTTTTTTAAACAGGAAATTATGATGGGAATACTTCCTCAAGTTTATCCAACGCATCAGCAAGAAACCGATAGTTTTAGAAAAATAGAATCAATAATCCCATCTGAAATGTTTATTCTTCGTAAAGAAAGTGGCGGCGATTATGGTGTTGATTGCATTATTGAAATTATCGAGAATGGTTTTGCTACAAACATTAGGAGTCATATTCAATTAAAAAGTAAAAAAAATCAAGTTATCGATTCTGATGGTTATTTTAAGTACTCTGTACCGATCAAAACCATTAACTATCTATCGAATGCTCTTAGCTCTATATTTTTTATTTATTCCATAAGTGAAAATATTGTTTATTGGGAGTGGAACTCCATAATTTTAGAAAAAGCGAATCAAAATAAAAAATTCGGAGCAAAAAGCTTTAAATACTCTTTTCATAAAATCCTTGATAAAAAAAGTATCGATGAAATTTATTTCACTATAAAAAACAATAATGAAATAATCATTAACTTAGGGTTAAATTCTTTAGAGAGAGGTATGTTAGAAAACCTGATTACTGAGGAAGTTAGTTATGACTTGTTATTGAATTTTTTCAAAGAAAAAGATTATAATTCCATTATAGGAAAACTGAAAAATAAGAAAGATCTTACATTAGGGGAAGTCAGTTTATTATCGTTAAGTTATTATAACTTACATCAGTATGATAAATCCTTAATGACTATTCTTCTGTTTGAAAATAAGGGATTAAAAAACAATCACCTTTTGAGAATTAAGGCCTGTATATTCTGTGAGAAAGGCATAAAAGAAAAGAACCTCAATATTGTCAAAGATGCGAAAAGAATTCATAAAGAAGCATTACATGGTAAATGTTGGGATTGGTTAGACTACTATAACTATGCGAATATGGATTTGGCGCTCGGTAATTTCAAGGATGCCATACATAATTATAATAAATCGTTAAAGATAAATCCGAAAGATGAAAAGACGTGGAAAAATCTGGCACAATGTTACTATGAAATAGGTAATAATAAAAAAGCATTTTCGTGTCTTGAACAGGCGTTAAGTATTAATCCTGAGCTAATTGAAGCTATTCTCACTAAAGCAGGAATGATCCGCGACATAAAAAAAGCCCCTCTTGATACAATAGATTTATATGATCAGGCAATGAGTATTGCTGTCCAAACAGGTTTTGACATGAGATCTATATTTTATCAGAAATCTCTATCTTTTTATCAAGGGGATAGAATATTTGACGCTATAGATACAATTCAAAATGGACTCATATATTTTCCAGGAGAATTTTATCTCACAAATCTCAAGCTATCAATTCTAGCCCATAGATGGTCAATTGACACTACGTTAGCAGAAATGGCAATTCAAGAATTTACACAACAGATTGAAGAACATCCACTTGATATTGAAGCAAAAAAAATACTAGCTGAAATTTTCCTGAAAAAGAATGACAATGCGAAATTAGAAGAAATTATAAAGTCATGTCTGGAACAATACGAGTTACCATACAATTTAGATGAATTAATTGAGCATGACATCGAGTCAATATTTATTTTCATTAAGAATATTGATAAAATACATAATTATAGAAAGAGTAGTAACTTATGCGGTGAGTTATTCTCCACCTATGAGTTAAGTATAAGTCATGCTAATGAGATTCAGTTTCATTTTGATATTCTATATGCTGACCTGTATACAAAAATAGAGAAAAAATTAAATAAGAAAAATTTCTTGAGTATTCTTGATAAACATCTTTTAGTTGGAATTAAAATTTCTAAAGCCGTCTCCCGAATACTATCAAAAGATCAATCGGTCAAAATAAAAAACAAAGAAGAAATTGCAAATAACATTGCTTACTTAATCGCATCTATTCCTGAAATTACGATAGGTGAAATATCAAGACAAATTGGACATGCCTCTGGAGTACTCGGATATGATTCTTCACTTTTAGATAAAAATATTAATATTTCAAATAAAATCAGCAATTGGTTTAATCTTTCTCTTGAGCCAATATTAAATGGAGCAAATGAGATCTATAGAGTATTTAAAGAGTAAAATGGATTAGTTGTTATTCAATTTTGACATATTCTATATCAAGGTATGGATAAATCTGGTGCTCGGTAGAAGAGATGCCATTTTAGGGTTGTGTAGTAATGGTGAAAATCATTGCTAATGTATTAATGAACAGGAAACAGGTTGACATATCTACTCTCCGTCATCTATTTCGTTCAAGTAATGAGCCAGAACATCACCATGACATGCATATGGCTTACAATGGCATCCTAGCGTATGACCCCTGAGATTTTTTAGTTTTTCCTTAAAATCGTTTCCACCTTTGAGAAAATTACGCTCAAAGTCATACTTAAACTTTCTAATCACTTCATCGCGATCACCATCATGGCCGATTGCATAAGGGTTTCCCCATAATGTTCCACGGCCAATATATGTGTCAAAATGCTCACCTTTATCTTTATTAGACACAAAGGTTATCTTATCTTCAATATAACGGACTGGAATTTTTTCGGATAAAACTTCGTGTGGAGTTGAGAATACGGGTTTAGTCGTTGAATCAAATATTATTGCATGAGTTGGTTCAACAGAAAACGGATCAGAAAGGGCATCAGCACTAAGCTTGATTAATACATCAGACTGAAAATAGCCATTTATTAGTTTATGGTGATCTTCAAAATACAGAACTTTATAATCACTTGACTTAGAAAAAATCCGAGTAAGCTTACGTTCAAACTTTCCCTTCGATGCAAAGTCAGGATGATACATTATCAATACTCTCATCATAGCAAGTGCTTAACCTCAAAATCAGTATCCCAATGGCTATTAAGATATTCTATCACAAGCCGACGATGGCAGTGGTGGGGTTTGTGTTCACTGCATAGTAAGCAGCTATCTTCAATCAATGATTTATCAATTCTTTCTATATTCCTTTTCCCCATTAAATTCATAAAGTTATCCTCATAAACCTCCCATGAAACATCCCCTTTTTTATACGGATTTAACATCTCTTTTGTCGGTGCTAAATCTGGGATATGAGCGTAGCCGACTGTACATATTTCTTTCAGGAAGTATTTAAGATCGTTTTTCTTGGCGAAGCCAGCAAGTTGGGAGACATTATTTAGTCTTACATCAACTAATGTTTTTATCGGTTGTGATTTAATTAAATTAAAAAATCTTTCTGCTGATTTTTCAGTGAATCCAATTGAATAAACTTTCATAATTAATCCTATTAAGTTACTTTATAATAGCGGTAATAAATTTATAACAATATTCATCTGTATGAGGTGCAGTACTAAAAGTAATATAGCAATCACCAAAATCATAGGTGTCTTCTTTCTGTTGCCCATAGGCAGAGTATATTTTTGGATCAGTTATAATCAGCCCATAATTAATACCATTATAGGTAAAAAAACCTCTAAATCGCTTTAAATCATTACCAAAATCAATACATTCTCTTTTTACTCGAATCTTAAGATTACATACATTGACAAAATAAAGAGATTGCATTGGTCTTTTAACTAAAGCTATAGGGAATCTGTCATTTTCACCATTATATGATGAAAAATTATTATACCAGAGATTTTGTGGGTTATCTAAAAGTTGATTGATATTAAGTTTATTAAATACACCAGATTTCCTCCAATAAAAGGACGTGTCTATTGAGTAGTTTTCACATTGAATTTCATGCGGAGTTTTTTTAAGATAACTAAAAGAAGTAATATGGAAAAGTTCAGGGCGCTGGTTATTAGAATATTCAATATCATTGTAAGTTAATGCATCACTATTCGAGTCAGTAGCATTTACTGGACGTATCCACTCACCAATAGTCCCATTACTAAAACGTTTTCCTGCTATGCAAAATTTTTTATGTTTAATTGATTTTGCTAGTACTATAAATGTAATTAATGGCATGATAACTACCTCTGCGTAAATTAGAATAATCTTATAAATCCACTAAAAAGAATTGTCAATAAATTCAAAATGTTATGTTATAACATATAATTTAGAGAATTTTGCTGAGAGGTGAGTTTAGATATTTACCAATATCTACATTTGGCACTGAACTACCTATCATATTTTAATTGTAGCTAAATAACTTCACATAATACCTCTCCACTTTTGGGAATGTCTGTAGCACAAAGCTTCAAAGGTGTTTCATCCACAAATGGCCGCCGGATAAGACTTGGGCGTTAAGCTCGGTAACCAGCAAAACGCACTACGTTCATACAGTGAACTGATATTTTTCGAAACTAGAATCCCAATCTAAAATATGACAGACATCACATTTCAAAGCAGCGATAATGTTTGGGGCCTTAATGAGGGCTTCATTTCAATTTAAAAAATTAAATTCATTTAAGTTCAACTAGATATATGAGATGCAGCATCCAGTCAGAGGAGCCATTTTCCTGTTTTCATGCATCCTTGCGAATCCCTATTTATACATTGATTCAACAGGTTGGCGTGAAAATCCTTCCCGATGCGTTTCTAGTTTTCCCTCCGCATCGGGAAAAAATGGTGGTCAGATTTGGGGTCAAGTTGGTTCGATGACGGAGTGACCCCCAAATGTCTCTTAACGACTCAAAAATCCGCAACTTAAAATCATCCGCTAAACCCTTCAAAGTTTCCGATTCTCACGGCCTGTACCTTTTAATCAATCCAGGCGGTTCACGTCTCTGGTATCTCAAATATCGTATCGACGGCAAAGAGTCCCGCCTCAGTTTAGGCGCTTATCCTAATGTATCGCTGACCGACGCCCGGCAACAACGCGATGGCATCCGCAAGATGCTGGCGCAGAATATCAACCCGGCGCAACAGCGTGCCGCTGAGCAGGCGGCGCGTTCACCGGTTAAGCATTTCAAGACCGTGGCGCTGGGCTGGCATAAAAGCAATAAAACATGGTCGGAGAACCATGCCGCCCGCCTGCTTGCCAGCCTGAACAATCACGTTTTCCCGGCGATGGGTCATCAGCCGATAACGGAACTCAAAACCCGGCACTTCACCGTCCTGCTGAAAGGTATCGAAGAAAAAGGCCTGCTGGAGGTGGCGTCCCGTACCCGACAGCACCTGTGCAATATTATGCGTTACGCAGTTCAACAAGGATGGGTGGAAAATAATCCGGCGCTGAATCTGGTCGGCGTAACGGCTCCGCCGGTCAGGCGCCATTATCCGGCCCTGCCGCTGGAGTGTCTGCCGGAATTGCTGGAACGCATTGAAGGCTATCGGCAAGGCCGGGAGTTAACCCGGCTGGCGGTACTGCTCACCCTGCACCTGTTTATCCGTTCCAGCGAACTGCGTTTCGCAAGGTGGAGTGAAATTGATTTCAAAAACAGAATCTGGACCATTCCCGCTACCCGCGACGCTATTGCCGGCGTCCGCTACTCCGGGCGTGGCGCGAAAATGCGTACGCCGCATATCGTGCCGCTGTCCAGGCAAGCCATCGATATACTGAAGCAGATTCAAGCGATTTCAGGCCATCTGGAACTGGTGTTTCCCGGCGACCATAACCCGTATAAACCCATGTGCGAAAACACAGTCAACAAAGCATTGCGACTAATGGGCTATGACACCAAAAAGGATGTCTGCGGTCACGGATTCCGCGCAATGGCGTGTAGCGCATTAATGGAGTCAGAGCGTTGGTCGCAAGATGCCGTTGAGCGCCAGATGAGTCATCAGGAACGCAATAGCGTGCGGGCGGCCTATATCCACAAAGCCGCCCATCTTGAAGCCCGCAAAGCGATGATGCAGTGGTGGTCGGATTATCTGGGTGCATGTAAGGAAAATTATGTACCGCCGTATATCTGGAGCCAAGAAAATAACCATCAGGCGGCCTGAATCAATAATGGCGTGACAGATAAATAATATATAAGCAGTATCTGTCAAATCAGATACTGCTTTTTATATGTGCCTGAGTAATGACCCGGTTAGGCCCAAAATAACTATTACGGACAGCTGGCTTAAATCACGCAGCGCAAAAAAATGTGGTTTTTCTCGGGCGGGCTATGCAGGAGGTTCATTCGTGACAAGGTGTAAAGTAATCAGGCCAGCGTCGACCCCAGATTCATTCGTGCGATCCTGAGCAACTGAGCCGGTTCTGCGCCGGTCTGGGCGAGCACCCGCAGGCCCGAGACCACGGTGACAATCAGTGTAGCCACATCCTCTGGCAAGGATTCGGGGCGCACGCTGCCGTCGGCTTGCCCAACTTTCGCGGCCTGAGCCAAGAGAGAAAGACGGCGATTCAGGTCATGGTCCAGGATCGTTTGCACCCGGCGATCACTCAGCCGTATATCCGGCGACATTAACGTGTGCACAGTCATACACCCAGCCGCACGCCCCTCCTTGCGAGCCTCCCGCTCCTCGTCAATAACCATCTCGACGATCCGCCACAACCGCGTACCGCCATTAAGTTCAGCATTAGTGAGTACCGCTTCCTGCCGTAGCGTTACGACTTCGACGTATCGACGCAGGGCTTGCACGAACAGCTCTTCCTTCGAGGTGAAGGCATTGTACAAACTGCTACGGCGCACGCCAGCGACTTCGCACAGCCGCTCTGTAGAAGTGTCAGCGAAACCATGAACACGGAACTCTGCCGCCGCAAAGTCCAGTACCGTCTCTGTATCGAATGAACGTGGTCTACCCATGACGTGATATTAGCATATTCTGTATAGTAATATACAGAACTCGTACTCAGCGATCGTATCCAACAGGGGCCGCGCGAGAACGCAGACGGTCTATTAGGCTCGATGCTGGGCTGACGCCACCAGACTCGCCCGATACTGCCCTCATCGACATCAAATTTACCTCACTCAATCGTGGAACGTTTAGAGTTCATGGCGCTTAGGCGGGGGTGTTGGCCGGATGCCTACAGGACGGTCACACTCGTAAGCACTGACAGGCTCGATTCTTACAGTCGAAACTCGCATGGCGACTTAAAGATACTCCAGTGCCTGGGCCCTGGGCATAGAACCAGGTGATCTCCGACCAGAACTTCGCCGTCGAGCCATCCGAGTTCGAGAGTGCAGCTACCGCTGCATTGCACGTTGCCGGACTTAGGCACCTCATGCAGTCGAGGCAGCGGCTTTGCCCCCATGTGCGCAGACTACAGTCACGAGAATCACTGGAGGCGTAGGACATCTCGCCGTCCAGTTCCCCCTCAAAGCTATGAGTGCCCAATCCTACAGCCTTCGTTACATATCATCTGGCACAACGTCCGGCCCCGACTTAACACTCGCCAAAAAGTCAGGATGATTCAGACACGTTGCTTTTTCTGGATTACAAAGTACAATAAAATTGTTTTTGTATTTTAAAGTACAATACTAAGCAAATATGAGGGCTCTGGTTTTACCAAAGGTGGGACCGGTACTGCGAAACAACATCAAGTTGATCGGAGAAGCCAATGACATTGCAGGACTATCGCGTCCAAACAGACGCTGAGCTAAGCACACGAGTAGTCGACTATCGTAATCACCGTGAGATCGAGCAGTTGATTACTCACGGGTGGAGGTACGTTGGGGGCCAATGCTGGGTGACCTCTTCTCCTGAAAGCGAAGAATCCGACTCCACTGGACGTAAGACTTTTCTGCCACGTCTGTCGGAGTCCTGTATATGCGGTGATGGTTTGGTCCTGACCTATCCGGTTCTAGAAGATATTACCGGCCTGTATGCGAACGAGTTTGACGACGAGGTCCAGCGCCACTCTATCTTTCCACCAGCTTCCTCGGCAGCGCTGGAATCAAGGATCGTCGGGGCATATGCGGGCTGGCGACTCGGAGATTCGACGTTCTTGGTCGGGCGTCGCGATTTCAACGGTGTGGCTTTGACGACATTGTCGGTCCGTCGTCTGGGTCCGCCTGGCGTTCTGGATGTCGGATACTCGACGATGAGCGCCTATCGCGGAAACGGTTACGCTGCACACACCCTGAGGCTATTTACTCAGTGGGTCTTCAACGCTTTCAGCGTCCAGAGAATCGAACTGGGCATCAAGCCGGGCAACGCTGCCTCCGTGTCTACCGCACTCAAGGCAGGGTACCACTTAGAGTCCGTTCGCCGTTCCCGATTGCGCAACGCTGATGGGTCTTTCGACGACGAGCACTCGTATGTAGCGCTCAAGGATGATCATATCCGTGCCTGGAGGTACCAGCCATGAGTCACCTAACGGGCAACAATGTCAGCGAATTCGCCTACTCCGCACCGGGAGAAATTCTTGAGCCCAATGACGTGCTTGAGGTTCAACAAATAATTAAGTCTCGTTCCAGTGGTCTGAAGCGACCGCTGCGAGTGGTATCCAGTGGTTACAACTGGGGACTGGGCTCAGCCTCAACCCCCGGCCCCGTGACCGATATCATCAGTCTGTACCGTCTTAAATCGATCCGGGAGATTGCGGAAGATCGAGGGTATGCCGTCATCGAGGCTGGGGTCACTCAGGAGCAACTGAGCACAGCCTTACTGGGAAGCTGCTGCTACTTGAACTGTACGGCATCCAGCGCCAAGACCTCAGTCATCGGCAACATCATGGATCGAGGCGTTGGATTGCACGGACAGCGAACCCAAGACTTGCTCGGAATCGAGGTTGTCCTACCCGACGGTCGAATAGGTACAGTCGGATGGTGGCCCGGCGTTGGGTCTCTAGCCGCCAATCCTTTGGGACTCGGCCCATCGGCCCTCCACTTGTTCACCCAGTCAAATTTTGGCGTCGTGACTGCTGCCTCCGTGCGCCTGCGGCCTCGGCCATCACGGCGGAAAGTTATCACCTTTACGGTTGAGCCAGGGACCATTCGTACGGTCGTCGACCACGTGAGAGAACTCGTGCGCGATGGCGTACTCAGCGGGGTCACAAAAATCTACGACCACGAATCGAGTGCACTCTATGGCGCGCGGGAGGCACGGATCGCTATCCACACTTGCATTGATGGCCCCGTCCCCATTACTGAAGCAAAGCTTGATGTGATGTGGCGCACCCTGGCGGATGTCGACCCACAACGAGTGTCGGATGACTTCGTTACCAATGATCCGTTGATGTCGGCTGTCGCGCGTCTCTATGACGGAGACACGCGCAGCAGCGAGATTATCGTCCGCAACGCGTTGAACGCCTCCACTGAGGAGGCCGACGAACATGGCAGCGGCTGGATTTTTGCTTTGCCTTTCGTCCCGATGCGAGGAGACGACGTCGAGAAAGCGATCCAGATCGTCCGCGACGGAGTCACCGGGACCACTATCCGCGCGGGTACAACCGTCAACGTACTCGACCATGACACTGTCGATCTCGTAGTCGCCATATCTTTCCACCGCGACACGCAAGGCACCGCAGCGGCTCATGCGGCTTTCGATCACATCGTTGCTGCACTAGTCACCGCTGGCTATGTGCCCTACCGGGTGGATACCCGACATGAACGCGCCGATTACGCCGACGCGGGCAGAGGACTTGACGCCGTCATCGTCGAACAAGTCAAACGCCTGCTTGATCCCCAAGGTGTGCTCGCTCCCAGCCGCTACATGGCAGATTCGCGCATTGTTGATACAGAAACTTCTTGCAAGCCCGAACGCGGGGTCGACGGGAGAACGAATGCAACGTGGAAATCGGGAGATGACTCACGATGAAAGACGTTAATCAACTAATGACGACTGCAAGTACCCAACCGGGCCAAGGAGGAAACGCATGTTAGACACGATCCTACGGCAACAAGACGACTACTTCTTCGCTGGTGACGAACGTCTGGCTTCAATCCTGGCATGGATTCGGAACTATGCCGACATGCTACGTATCTATGGACGCGAAGCGCGACTCCATGCACGCCTCTCATCGGCTTGTGTGGAACTGTTGCGCGCCGGCGGGTTGTTTGAAGTGGTCAACTAAAACTGGCCACCGCTTTAGAGTTTTTCCAGTATCGGTTTTCCGATTCGTTTGGTGGTAACCCACCGTTATATTCGTGTGGCCTGAACGTACTGTAATACCCAACGATATAGTCCGTTATTGCACTGTTAGCATCGCTGAAGCTTGTGTAACCAGTCACCGGCAACCACTCGTTCTTCAGGCTTCTGAAGAAGCGCTCCATCGGACTATTATCCCAGCAGTTTCCACGACGACTCATACTCTGCCTGATCCGATACCGCCACAGTGACTGCCGGAACTGCCTGCTTGTGTAATGGCTGCCCTGATCGCTGTGGAACATCACCCCGGCTGGTTTGCCGCGAACTTCCCACGCCATTTCTAGCGCTTTGATGGTCAGCCTGCTGTCCGGTGAGAACGACATTGCCCAGCCCACCGGTTTCCTCGCGAACAGGTCGAGAACAACGGCAAGGTATGCCCAGCGCTTACCTGTCCAGATATACGTCACGTCGCCGCACCACACCTGATTAGGCTCTGTCACTGCGAACTGACGCTCAAGGTGATTCGGGATAGCGATGTGTTCATGGCCACCGCGTTTATACCGATGGATGGGCTGCTGACAACTGACCAGCCCCAGCTCTTTCATGAGTCTGCCGGCAAGCCAGCGCCCCATCAGGAAGCCTCTGAGCGTTGCCATTGCGGCGATACTCCTTGCCCCGGCTGAGCCATGACTAATGTTGTATAGTTCCTGAACCTGACTGCGTAACTCTGTATGCTTTCTGTCCGGCTTATCAGGACGGCATTTCCAGTATTTATAGCTGCTGCGGTGAACCCCAAATACGTGACAGAGTGTAGCCACGGGATAACGCGCCCTGAGTTTTCCGATTAACGAGAACTGTTCAGGGAGTCTGACATCAAGAGCGCGGTAGCCTTTTTTAATATTTCATTTTCCATTTCAATACGTTGTAGTTTTTTCTTCAACTCACGTATTTCAATTTTCTCCGGGGTAATGGGGGAAGCTTTCGGTGTTTTTCCCTGTCGTTCATCCCGTAATTGTCTGACCCATCGGGTCATTGTTGAAAGGCCAATATCCATGGCTTTTGCTGCTTCAGCAACGGTGTAGCTCTGCTCGACAACCAACTGAGCTGCTTCACGTTTGAACTCTGCACTAAAATTTCTTTTTTTCATTGGAGCACCTGTGTTGTTCTGAGGTGAGCATATCACCTCTGTTCAGGTGGCCAAATTCAGTGTGCCACTTCAGTCCACGCAGCTGAAAATAACGTCAGCATCAGCAACCGCTAATACCGCTTCCCTATCTAATATTGAGCTGTGGATCGCAGTCGCTACGTTTTCTCCACGTATCCTGCTAACAGCAACGGCAAACATCTCAACCTTAGATACATTGTGTGAGGCATCTTCTTGCGTAGCGTTCAGGATCCGGTTGAGATTCTTCTTTTCAATATGATCATCGTCAACGAGTAATATTTTACCAAAACCCAGGCGGGTTACCTGCTCCGCGACAATTGAACCGGTACCTGAAACGCCTATAACCGCGGCGGTGAGATGACTAAAACACGAAGTCATTCCAGAGGTGAATGCAATGACTTCCTTTTGCGGCACTTCATCACCGGGCCGCCAGAGGCAGATGTCATCCCCCGGTACACTGACAAGGTCTACGTCTTGTACGTTGATACCTTCACTATAGAAACGGGCCCGTATTCTGCCATCAGGTATCATTATTGCAGAACCATGGAGTGCATTGACACCCTGATAAAGAGCAGGAATTGTGATGGCATCGCTCGCATCATCAAACTGTGAAAATTCAAAGAGGCCGCCTGGGTGTGAGTGAACCAAAATGATAGACATTGAAGCTGTTTCCGCAGCATCAATTGCTTTTTCTAGGTAAAGCCCTGGCCAGGAGATGAAATCATTTTTACGTGATTCGCATTCGTCGTCCGGCACTTGAATGATCTCTTTTACAAGCAGCTTAAGGCGGCTTCCTTCATTGCGATTACAGAGCAATATTGCAGCAGATTCCTTGCCGTCACCTGGGAAGAGGTGTTTATGAAGCTGCAGGTGAATACTTTCTGGTATCACCATATTTGAGTTTACGCTCACAGGCCCACCTCCTTAAGTAAACATCCGTTAGCCATGGCTAGCTGTGAAATGACGGAGTCAGTGTCCGGATCCCATGGACGATGGCGAGACCATCCCTGGAAAGTGTTCTGATCAATAACCGCTACAATTTGAGTCGCCGAGATTTCAGCGCCATTTGATAGTTTAAGTGCTGGGAAAACATAAAACATATCCAACAGGCTTATGGGATACCCCTCAGGGATAAGTAAAGCGAGTTGGATCTGTTTTTGGTTGTAGCCTTCAGGCAATACATAATCGTTTATGATGAGCCAGCGTGATTGTTCATTGACACACGTTTCCCACTGAAAACCCATCTCATTAAGATACTTCTCGTCATTGATGAGAAGTTCAAAATCGCGACGCAGAGCAACCGCAGCTTCACCGTTTGAAACATTGCGTGGAGTCAAACGCAGTTTCTCAACGCCTGGGGTTGTCAGATCAAGATGGTCGTTAATAGTTTTTTCCTCTTTAGGCCTCCCTTCAACATTGAAGAAGATATGCCAAGCCTGATCAGGATTTAGTCCTGCTCTCACAACGGCATCCCTGACGCTGATAATGGGGGTATCAAAAGAATAAACTTTACCCTGCACATTGAGCTTCCAGACCGGATCGCGGCTGATGAATCGCTCAACCCCTTCTGGCTCAAGCGAAACAAACTGATGCCCTTGGATCTCTTCATCAGCGGAATCCTCTTTTTCGAGTAATAGACGCTTTCCTTCTGCGACCTCTCCAAGCTTACGGACAGTGTGTCCCGTGATCTGATTAAACGGCCACTCCAAGCGTTCCCCATCAACGGAGAAGAAGTAGGTCCGGTCAGATATAACAACAATAAATTTATTATTGTCAGCCCCCGGACGAGCGAGTTCACCAGGACTGAGGCTTTCGAGTGTACCGTTAGCCAGCAACTGCAGGATCACAGGCAACTGGTCGGGTTTGTAACCCGCCGCAGCGCCAATCTGGTTACCAGTAAGAGTTAAATCATCGACATTCACCTGTCGGAACTGCAGGTCTTCACCAGCAATTTCAATGTAGTGATGTGGTTTACTGCTTAGAGTATCGAGAGAGTTCATGGGATTCAGTCTCATAGGATAGTTATCTCAATAACATCTGATAAACTTTAAGAGATTTATCAGATGCCACACAAGTTGGCGAACCAACATGCAGGACAATACCGCTAGATTCTGATTAACGCAAGCAGATTTATCAGAATTATTTTATCGGAACATACACAAACTCATGCCCGCCGGACTCCGCGACCTCTTTTTTCCCCAGAATAAACCCTTGCCGATAAAGCTTTTTGAGCTTCCCACTGGCATTTTGCGTAGAGAGGTCGAACTCTGATGCCACCATGCTAGTCGTGGTAAATTCATTTCGCATAATGAAATCAATGAGCTGTTTTGTTCCTTCGGTCAGCACAGGACCGATGATGCTATAAGTACTGCCATAGACAAAAATCGGCTGGTCTTTTGCTGTCGCGGCATATGACCAGTTATCCAGTAGGTCCTTAGACGTAACTCCTGTGAGGTAAAAGCCTTTATCTTCACGAAGCAACTTTGCAAGTGAAACAACGCTTTCTCTGGGAAAGGATGCATCGGTGGCATCAATTCCTTCAAGAGAAATGCCGAACACATTCTGCTGAGGGTTATTGTCCACTATCTGCTGGAGCTTACCAAAGACCTCTCTTCCCATTTCGTTACCGAATGCAAAAGAGTCGCCGACAAGATCGAAAAGTTTGATGATAAGTGATTTCTGTTTCATCTGATTAAGTTAATCTGTTTTATTCAGGGGTGTCAATAAAGAAATCGAAGCAGATATGAGTACCGTTTATCAAGCTAAGATTTTCCTTAACCTCAGCGGTGACAAGTTCACCATCTTTGTAATTCAGTTCAATGCTGAAATGTGTTTGTCTGATGATGAGCAACGCTTCGTTTTTGGACGCTTGCTTTCGAGAACTTTCAAAACCAAGGCCACGCCCTTCTTTTGAACCATGGCGGCTAATCCCGCCGTTAGAAAAAACGTGTTTAACCAGATCTATGTCGGAACGTAATAAACCAGCAGGAAATTTTGCATATAACTCAGGATAATTACCTTGGAGCGTTGCGCGTAAGGTTGCCACTACTCCTAGCCCGCTATCCGAAATCACCGTCTGTATATGCTTCCTTCTTCCCTTTCCATTGTAGCTCTGGAGAGCGGCAAAACCAGGAATATGGCTATTACTGTGATCCTTCACATTGTTAATGAGTTCGCTAAAGACCGTCATAATGACAGTAAGATAATCTTTGGAAGCTTCAGAAACGAAGCGTTGTCCCAGTCTCTTGATAAGTTCACTGATTTCGGCCTTTGTTGAACCCATGTCTATCGCGCCTAGTTCAACCAGACTCTCGCTGTTATCAACATATTTTACAGCATCAGAATTGCCAAGCTGGGGTCTGAAGGGTAGAACGGTAATCTTTTGATCCAGCAGATCGTAAAAACCAGAGCGGTTGAGGAAAGTTCTTGTTCTTTTACATTTAGTTAAATCAATAGTGACCGCGATATTTCGGGATGACAGTTGATTAAGTAAAGACAGCATCCTGGCAATAGCCACCATCATCAGAGAACAGTTTTTGGCAAAGATTATATCGGCTGCTTTGTAGGTCCCATCTAAAGGATTTCCACTTTTAGAAAGAGCATCCTCAAAGTCATCTTGGGTAAGCCATGTGTCACCAGGAAGCGAAAGTACAAAAGTTCTGTTCTTAGACTGGAACCACTTGTAATTCTCATCTTGATTAAATAAATGCCCACTTCGACTCAGGAATGAATTGACCTTTTTTTTATCAAACCCAAGTTGCTTGGCGATCTCACGCCCCGTCAGGCCTGGGTTAGCGTTAAGTAGCTTATCAATGTCACTGAACATTATTATATTTTTTCCTGTCAATCCTCAGCGGAGGTCTTGCCAGTTATTCTAATGAGTTGTTTATGAAATCGCTATAGTTTCAGCCTGCAAGGGGCGTTGTTGAATAAATCGAACTTTCAGCGGTAAACAGGATCAGATCACTCTCTTCCCTGACAGTACATGGCGAACCGTGGCAAAGCAGAAGTTCAAAATCACCAACTGGAAAACGTATAACCACGCCCTCCGTCAACGGGGGTCGCTGACAGTCTGGCTCAGCGATGACGCCACCGCCGCATGGTACGATGCCGCTGAGCCTGCGCGGCGAGGCCGGCCGTTACGTTACTCCGATATGGCGATCACCACTGCATTGATGCTCAAGAACGTCTTTAACCTTGCGCTGCGGGCGTTGCAGGGATTTATCGATTCGGTTTTCCATCTGATGAATGTGCCGCTGCGCAGCCCGGATTACACCAGTATCAGCAAACGGGCCAAAAGTGTTAACGTCAATATCAGGACGCCGACACGCGGCGAAATCGCGCATCTGGTCATTGATTCCACCGGGCTTAAAGTCTTTGGCGAGGGGGAATGGAAGGTCAAAAAACACGGTGCGGAAAAGCGGCGGGTGTGGCGCAAGCTGCATCTGGCGGTGGACGCGGGCACACATGAGATAGTCTGCGCTGACTTGTCACTCAGCGGCGTGACGGACGCGCAGGCGTTGCCGGGGCTGATAAGCCAGACGCACAGGAAGATAAAGGAAGCGCTGGCAGACGGGGCTTACGATGTGCGCGACTGCCACGACGGTTTGAAAAGGAAGAAAATCAGGCCGGTCATCCCGCCGCGCAGGGGAGCGAAATACTGGCCTTTGGAGCGATATCAGGAGCGAAATCAGGCGGTGGCGCAGCAGCGGTTGACGGGAAACAACGAGGCGTGGAAAAAGAAAGTGGGTTACCACCGGCGTTCACTGGCGGAAACGGCGATATCGCGGATGAAGATGATGTTGGGAGACCGGTTGTCGCTGCGTGATTACGATGGGCAGGTGGGTGAAGCGATGGCGCGGGTGAAAGCAATGAACACCATGACGCGGCTGGGCATGCCGGTCAGTGTTCGCATTGCCTGAGAGATGAGGAAAGGGCTTTGCTGCACCCCGAAAATGATTTATTCAACAACGCCCCTGCAAGGAAACTTAAGCGGGCTTTTAGTTTTAAAATAACGTCAGATATTTAACGTCAAATAAAGAGAAGTGGTTAGTTTCTCACAGATCCAATCCAGCCCCACGGCCTCTGAGCCACTCTTTTCTTTCGCGATAATCCGGCAATACCTTGTCCACCTCGTTCCAGAACGCTTCCGAGTGATCCCGATAACGCAGATGGCAAAGCTCGTGGACGATGATATAGTCAATGACGCTTAGCGGCGCCATCAGGCATTTCCAGTGGAAATGGAGATCGCCGTTCGTGCCGCATGAAGCCCAGCGGTAACCCAGATCCTTAATTTGTACTGTACCGGGATTCACACCTACTTTGGCTGCAAACCAAGCCACTCGACTGCGGATACGAGGTAAACCTTTCATTTGATAAAAAAGTACGAACGCCTGATGAGCCGCGGAATAGCCCTCCTCCTCTTCGATAATCTCGCGCCGCATGCAGAAGCGGCCATCCTTAAGTTTGAGATCATCAATTTGTCCGGCGATTAACTGAAGTCGGTAGCCGCTTCCCAGATAGAGAAAAGTCTCACCGTTAACCCATTCACGCACTACTCGTGTAGCATTAAGATCGCGCCACTCAGCCAGATTTCGGTAAATCCACATGCGCTTGCTGAACACAGTTTCATCTACCTGCTCAGGTGTCATTCGCAGGGGAGGCCGCACGGTAATAGCACCGTTGCGTTCAATCACAATGTCGGTAGTCTGACGATCGCTTCCTGGCAATAATTGATATTCAATATCGCGAACCTGCCGGCGTTGCATCATGCATCCTCCGTCCGTACCATGTTAATCAGTTCATTATGGCGATTTTTAGCCAGTTTCATGATTTCCACGGCCACTCGCTCACGATTCAGCTTCAACTCCTCGATTCCGGTCCTGGCGATCTCGGTTTTAATCAAACCACGCACACGCTTTTGTTTGTCAGGGTTCAGCCAAAAGTCGATGCTCGCGATGCTTTCTTGCAGTATTGTCACCGAGGTACTCATCAACGCTTTGAACGCAGGCTTATCCGCATCATTAACAGTACCGCTGGCAAAGCCAAGCTGAACAATGTGCTGATAAAAAGTGGTCACTTCTTTACTCATCCCCTCTTCACCTTGCTGCCGACCTGCAATAGCCTCCTTGCGTAGATCAGTCAATTTTTCAGCCAGCAATTCCCATTCGTCGTGGTGCTTCTCGATCAGCGCGTTCACCTTTTCAGACAGGCTCTTATAGAAGGCCGGATCCTCATCGTGGTGGACGGTACAGTGCTTGCGGATAGCATGTTCCATCTCGCTCGCTTTGGCTTCACTGTTCTGCCCGGCATGGCTGGCCAGCTTCTCGAGAAAGTCTTCTGATAACAACTCTACCGGTGGCACCTTCGGGTTGATACCAAGACTGATCAGATGCTCATTAATCAGGGCCTTAACCTTTTCACCTGCGCTACCAAGGTCAAGACTGGTGTCCTTATAACGCTCTCTGGCGACCTGCAAAATGTAGCCGAACCGTTTTGCAGGTACACGATAGGCCTGGGCAGAGTGATGCGGCAGGATGATATCCAGACTCATCAGAAACTTTTTGAGGTAGACCTCGAAGTCTGCACGTTTTTTCTCATCTTTCAGGGCCTTGACCGCCTGGTGCACGACGGCGGCCTCGGCATCCAAATGAGATAACTCACCATTAACAAAGGCCCTAATCTGCCTGATTCCCAGGGCGCTGAAATGTTGCAGCAACCGCTGATAGCGTTCGTCCAGCACCGGCAATTCTGACGTGATATTCTGCATTCCATCGTGCAGTTCCTGCAACTCATCACTGGCGGCGTACAGTGTAAGCGCCTCTGTCAGGTGATTGGCCAGACCGATATAATCAACGATATATCCCCGCTGTTTTCCCTTTTTCACACGGTTGGTCCGCGCGATAGCTTGTAGCAAACTGTGCTCGCGTAACTTTTTATCGATATACATCACCTGCTCAATCGGCGCATCAAAGCCCGTTAACAGCATGTCGCACACAATCAGAAAGGCAATGCCGGTATTTGCTTTGTCGGGATCATTCAGATCGAAACTACGGCAAAAGTTCTCCACCGCATTCATGCGCTGCGCCTGTTTGCGCGCATACGTGATAAAGGCCGCTTCATTAGTGCCATCGCTGGAGATAACCACCGCAGTTTTCAGAAAACGCAGACGCTCAATCAACGCTGTATCTGGCAGAGTCAGCCCTTCTTCCTTGGTTATTCTTTCAGCCAATGCCGCTTCAATACCGTTGCGGTAACGCACACAGGCCAGCTTCGAATGGCACACCACCTGTGCCTTAAAGCCGTTTGGCAGGATGTTGTCCACATAGTGCGCAACCAAATCGCGAGCAATGGCGTTGATACGGTTTTCTGCCTCCAGAATATCGCCGGTAGCGCCGTATTTTTTCTTGATCGCCAGCAACTCCTCATCACTGCGGTCTTTGAATAAATCTTCAAACGCCGTATCAAAAGCATGCTTCTCGTTCAGCGCACTGTCAGCGGTTTTGCCCTCATAGAGGATTTGTAGCGTAGCGCCATCGTTCACCGCATCCATCAGCCGGTAGGTATCGATGTACTCGCCAAAACGCTTATGGGTTTTCTTTTCGCCATGACGATCGGTAATCAAGGGCGTGCCAGTGAATGCAATCCGGGCCGCATTGGGAAAGGCCTCAAACAGGTTATCACCTAGGTCCGAACTTTGCGTACGGTGAGCCTCATCAATCATCAAAATGATGCGTTCAGAGCTGTTCACCACGCCAAAGGTCTTACCTGCGGGCATGGCCAGATAAGTACCCAGCGCCTCGGCGACTACATTAGTCAACGTCTGTTTTTGCTCCTGAAACTTGTGCACCATGACCATGCTAACGTCCGAGCTATCAGTGGCAAGATGTGCACGCAAGCCCTGGCGGCTTTCAATCACATTCACCCGCCCGCCGATCAGGGTAGCGGTGTTGCACAACTGTTCTTCCAAATCCTGTCGGTCATTCACCAGAACCAGCTTGTAATCGCTCAGGTCGAGACTGGCACGGATCGTTCGGGCCAAAAAAACCATGGTCAACGACTTGCCTGAGCCTTGGGTATGCCATACCACACCGCTACGCTCCAACGATGTATCGCCCTGACGCAGGCGTTCGATAATCTTGCCCGAAGCACGAAACTGCTGATAACGGCACACCACTTTAACGCGCGGCCCACCGTCGGTATCCATAAACACCGCACTGGTACGCAAAATCTGTAGCAGATTGGTTTTATTCAGCATCCCGGCAATCAGTTGCTGCTGGGCATTCATGCCCTCACGGGCGGCATCATCTTGCGGGTAGATCGTTTTCCAAGCGTAGTAATGTTCTTCGCCAGAGGTGATGCTGCCGTAGTCCGCCTCCAGGCCGCAACTGCGAATCAGCAGCAGGTTACTGTAAAAAAGTCGCGGCTCACCTTCTTTCAGGCCCACGTTTGCAGTTTCCTTGCGTCGCCCCATATAGCGCTGCAACTGCACAAAGGCTTCCTGCATCGGGTTAGCACAGGTTTCCGAACCTTTCTTGCATTCCACCACCACCAGCGGGATGCCATTCACGAACAACACAATATCGGGAATGATAAATGCCTTCACACAGCCCGGCGTGTCAATGCGGAATTGGTTAACGGCATGAAACTGATTGTTCGCTGGGGTGTGAAAATCAATCAGACGCACCACCGGGTCAGTTTCACCAGTCAGTTCGTTGCTGTCAGTCTGCGCCTTGAATAGCAGCGCCTGCACGGCTTCATTAGCCTCCAGCAGAGTAAGATTGGGCTGACGCAGCAGTTGGCCGCGCAACTCTTCCAGTTGTCTGTCCGTTAACCATTCGCAGTTATCGTCAGTACGGTTGATGGCTCGAACAGCCTTGTCGAAGATTTCAGGTAAAAGCCACTGGCGAAAGTTGTTGCGCAAGCTGGGGCCCGCCTGCTGTGGAATACCGCAGCCCTGGTCGATCACCGTCCAGCCCTGCTCACCCAGTTGGTTCAGAAAAGGCTTTTCAACTTCGCTGTATTCGCTCATACAGAGTCCTCTTCTGTATCTCCTGCCAACTCTCGCTCCAACTGCTCAATGCTCGGTAAGCTGGTTTGCAGCTCCACTGGGAGGGATTCAACTAACTTGTATTCAGCAATGCCCATAGGCTGGGACTTATCCCCTAAGGCATATTCGGCAACGACTTTGTTTTTGCTCTTACAGAGCAAAAGACCAATTGTCGGGTTATCCTGCTCGTCTTTCACCTGCCTATCCACCGCCGTCAGATAGAATCCCAATTGCCCAAGATGCTCCGGTTTGAACTTACCGCCTTTGAGTTCGATTACCACATAGCAACGTAACCTGAGATGGTAGAACAGCAGGTCGATAAAGAACTCGTCACCGCCTACATCCAGCAACACCTGTCGCCCGACAAAGGCAAAGCCCGCACCAAGCTCCAGCAGAAACTCGGTCACATGCTTTACCAAGGCGTTTTCCACTTCACGTTCCTGTGCTTCCTCAGTTAGCCCAAGGAAATCAAATCGGTATGGGTCTTTCAGTGATTCACGCGCCAGGTCAGACTGCGCCTGAGGCAAGCTGACATCAAAGTTGGTTATCGCACTGCCGCTACGCTCTAACAGGCGACTTTCAATTTGCATTACCAGCACATTACGCGACCAGTTATGCTCAATAGCTTTGGCGGCATACCAACGGCGATCTTCCGGGCGATTAAGTTTGTCCAGCAGGGCCAGTTGGTGATACCAAGGCAATTGTGCAAGTACCGCTTGCACAAATTCCGCATCCGGCCAAGCTTCGGCAAAAGCGCGCATATACTTGAGGTTACGCGTTGAGAATCCCTTCATTTCCGGAAAGGCTGTGCGTAGGTCATGCGCCAGCCGTTCAATGACTTTCGCCCCCCAGCCTTGATCAGCCTGTCGGCTAAGGATGTCCCGACCTATCTGCCAATACAGTCCCACCAGTTCCCGGTTGACCGCCAGCGTGGCACGCTGCTGGGCGCTATGGATACGCCCCTTCAGGTCGGCCAGCCAGTCGGCGTAGCCGCTGGGTTCTGGGGTCATCGAAACCGGGCGCTCTGATGTCATGCCGTTACCTCAGTGTTTGGTTCCTTAACATGTACAGGCACTTTGCCGGTGAGTAGATCTTGCATCAGGCCGATTTTTTGTTTTCTGAGCTTTTCTAGTAGCAAACTTTCCTGCTGAATTTGCGCTGAAACCTTGATATATCGAGCATAAATTAATGTTTGCTCGTTAAGATCTGGAATTGGCAAATGTAGAGTCTTTAAGGTGCTAGACTGAATTGCATCCATTATCCCCCCTTGCATTGCACGGCGAAACCACGCTTTGGCCCATGCTGAATGGTTAAGCTGCCAGCAGATCAATTCAGGAATAGCTTTCTCAAGATCAAATGTCATCGTCCAAAGGTGCTTGGAAGAGAGCCCAAGTTCAAGATTATCTGGAATGACACAGCATCTACCGACAGTTCCCATAATCGTGATGACAACATCACGAGGACGAACTCTGTACTTGGCTAACTCTTTAAATTTTTGTTCACTTACAAACCGACGAAACTCAGGTTCAAAGCGCTCTACATGAACATTATCGATACCTAAGAATGGAATGCCATCCTCAACCAGTTCATGTTTAAGTAAGGCACTACCAAAGGGTCCGCTGCGGATATTGTTTGGTAGTGGTGCGAGTAATTCTTCGAGAATTGAAACCTTCCACTCTTTCGGAACCCATCCGATCTCTGTCTCTCGATACATCCCAGGTGCCTGACTGCGCGAGGGGCGAAGTTGGCCGTTGGGTAATACGCCTCGGGTAAACAGATCGTGCATAAGACCCGTTTTAATTTGCTTATATTTGGCAACTAGGGCTTTGGTTTTTTCGATAGCAATATCATTGGTAGTAAGAATAGCTGCAATTTTTGACTGAACTGATAACGCTTTTGGATAGCGCAACTTCAGGATTCTTCCAAGATCCTTTGGTACGTGAGGAACCCCCGTACCTGTTCGACGGTGCTGAATCCAACCAAATCGATCAGACAGAACAAAAAACAGGTATTGCGGGTCGATTTGCTCGTTTGGAGTAAGTTTTGATACTGTAGAGGCAACTACACCTTCCTTGTCAAACCCGACCAAGCCAGATCTTTCACCATCCCACAACATTAGCGTGTCAGTTCTTTTAGCAATTACCCCGTGTTGAGTCGCAGCAAATCCGTCATGACCACCTTCAATGCCAGATGCTCCCAAATATGCGGCGAAGCCTTCGTTTGCAAAGGCGGAAGTATCAACCTTCCTGCCCTTTTGAAAAGTCACTAGCTCAGACAACGGCTTTTCAATCCATTCACTCATAACCCAACTCCACCAAAAACGCCTGCAAGGCTTTGGCTGCCTCATCACGCTCGGCCTCAATCTGCTTAGCCGTGACCGCGTACTTACTCCACAGATTTTCGATCGCTGCAATGCAGGCACGTTGATCGGCACGCAAATACTGGCGATAACTGTCAAATAGCGCGTTGCCTAATCGTTCGACAATAACCTTCTTCGCGTCATCTTTACTGATATTCAGACGCGCTTGCTCAACCAGTTCATACTTTTTCGACTCGGTGGATTTAATCGCTACCTTCAGTGATTTTGCTTCGTCTTCCAGAGCCTTATGTCGGGCCAATTGCGCTTCAATACGAGCTACCTCCTGCTGGTGGCTTTGCCAGTTACCAAAGGCGCTATCGCGCCTAGCAAGTTTCACCATACCCCTGGCTTCTTTAAGGCTGGCTTTCAGGGCCTTAACTTCGTCGGCAGGCAGTACGCCAGTATCATCATTATCTTCAAAGTCCTCTTCGCCTGCAGCGGCAAACAACGCCTGCAGTTCAGCCAGACGGGCATATTGCTGCTCCAGCTCAGTCAGCACCTGCGGGAACTGACTTTGAAGGATGTCCTGATCGGGGATCAGCTCAGGGCCCCAGCCACTGGCAGCGATAGATTTAAAATCAGAGGCAAGCAGTTTGAAGTAGTTGGCGAAGGCGCCCCGCACCTGATAGTGATTGAGCAGATGCTGACTGGCAAAGGTGCGTTCAATGCTGTCGAGCAGAGTGGCACGCATCTGATACACATTGGTGGCCTTGGCCTGTTGGTTATTCGCATCGGGCGCCAGCGCTTCAACCACGGGAAGGTATAGCTGCCACCAGCTTTGCAGCCCGGCCATAAATTGCGCTTGTCGCTCCGAAACGCCAGGATGGATATTAATATGTTCGGCGATAGCACGTTTGTCTTGCAACGCTGATGAAAAATCGACGTAAGCCACCGCTCCATTGCCTGAAAACTCGCTGTCGGCACGCGGCACAAAGCAGCTCTCCCGCAGACCAACATAGTTCAGCCAGAAATGGCCAAGGGCATTCACTTCGCTGACTGGTACGCCACCGTTCAGATGAGCACGTACATCATGCGGTTCTGGCGGCGGAGCGTTATCAACATAGCGACGGATGTTGCAGTTGTAGTCCTCGGCCTCGATATCCGCTATCCCCACGCGTTTAGCGTAGGCCGGGATATCTTGCCCGGCACGATAAGCCTGAACAATTTTGTCGATATCTTCCGGTCGCAGGTGATTCTGCGCCTTGCCTTCACGGTATTCGCGATCGGCGTTAATAAACAGCACATGCTTACGCTCTGCTGCACCCGCCTTGTTGAGTACCAGAATGCAGGCTGGGATACCGGTACCGTAAAACAGATTGCCAGGCAGACCGATCACAGCTTCAAGATAGCCGCGCTCAATAAAATACTGGCGCGCCTCGCGCTCCTCTCCGCCGCGGAACAGTACGCCATGCGGCATCACGGTGGCCATACGTCCATCGCTTTTGAGCACTGCTAACATGTGCTGTACGAACATCAGATCGGCTTTTTTACCTTTTTCCGGCATCCATACGTGGAAACGGCCAGGGTAGGCGATGGGGACTTTTTTCTTGGTCCCCGTGCCATCATCTTTAGACTGGCTGCGCACGTAGTTCTGGCTGAAAGGGGGATTAGCCAGCACGCGGTCAAAGCGCCTGAGTTCGTTATTTTCCGCTTTATGCCGCGGGTCAACAAGCGTATCGGCGTTACGGATATCGGCGTGCGAGATTCCGTGCAACAGCATATTCATCTTGCAGATAGACCATGTAGTGCCCATCTTTTCCTGTCCGTTAAGCGACAGTTCGCTGGCATCTGCACCACACTCACGCAGATAATCGCGCGCCTGAATCAACATACCACCCGAGCCTACCGTCGGATCGTAGACGCTCATTCCTGCCTGTGGGTCACAAATCTCGACGCAGATGCGCACCACCTCTGCCGGAGTGTAGAACTCACCCGCCTTCTTGCCTGCTGAATCGGCGAAGTGCTTAATAAGCCATTCATAGGCAGCACCGAGCAGGTCAGGGAATTCAAAATCATCATCCCGAAGCGGAATCTTTTCGAAGTTCTGGATAAAATCAACCAGGGTATCGTCATCAAGTGTGTTCTGGCCAATCTTGCGGTTGAAGTTGATGGTGCCCTTAAGCACATCCTGCAGGGCGTCAGTGTTACAGTCTTCCAGTTCCTCCAAAGCTTTGGTAAGCGCGGAGCCCACGTTGTCTTTGACGTGTTTTAGTGCAGGTTGAGGCTTGCCCGCTGCATTTATCCAGGGGTCGTTCCAGCGCGCACGCGGCGGAACGTAAAAGTATTTGCCGAAATACTGGTCCGGATCTTCCAGATTGAGGGTGATGTCAGCTTCAGACAAGCCAGCAGCTTTACCTTCTTTTCTGATTTCTTCACGACGCTGATCGAACAGGTCGCTGGCGCGCTTAAGGAACAACATACCAAATATGTATTCCTTGTATTCACTGGCGTCCATATTGCCGCGCAGATCATCACACGCGGTCAACAGCAGGCTTTCAAGGCGGGCTAGTGTAAGTTTAGGGGACGGCATTGTTGGATCTGTTCCTCGGATTTAATTGTCGCTGGGATTAACCCAACGCCATCAGAAAGTCGGTCACAAGCGCAATGAGACAGGTTTTGATCCCATTTTTCATAGCTGCCAGCAAAATCATGGTCGCTATTTTTGACGTTCGGTTCGACCATTGCCCTGCCTCAGGGAAGGATATGAAACACTGTATTTATGGCGTTTACGGAGATGCGACTCTTACTGACGGATGGTTTGGTTGCACTAAACGATGCCCTGAATTGTATCAGCCTGACAACTTGATGACGAGGGTACGGTTAGAGAGATCTTGCTTTTAAGCCGCCTGGCGTGTTGATCGACCAACGCTTGATAAGTACCTCATCTCATACCCCTTTACTTGCCGCACTCTTGCCGTATAAACATCGTTCAATTTGGGGGTCACTCTGGTGGTCTTGACAGGACAGCCCTCCTGAGATAGCTTACTTATTAGCCAGTTACTGGCAAAGGCGATCCCAGTCAGAGGAGCCATTTTCCTGTTTTCATGCGTCTTTACGAATCTTTATTTGTACATTGATTCAACAGGTTAGCGTGAAATTCCTTCCCGATATGTTTCTAGTTTTCCCTCCGCATCGGGGAAAAATGGTGGTCAGATTTGGGGTCTTCCCGGTTCGATAAAGGAGTGACCCGCATATTTCCCTTAACGACACTAAAATCCGCAACTTAAAACCTCCCGTTACCCCCATAAAACTATCCGATTCACACGGTGTATCACGTTAATCCTACTGGTTCACGTCTCTGGTCCTTGATAAAGTTTTCACTTTCAAGGATACGTTTTATGACAGTCACTCTTGAAGTTGCCTGCCGATAGTGTCAGCACATATTGGTTTTTTCACCACCGATGACTGGGGCAGCTACACACGAGAAATAGCGTCAGAAAAACACCTGACAGGTAAGATATTCACGCAGCGAATTGAGTGGCACGCCATAATTTATGCATTCACATTAAACGTCCGGCAAGGAAAACAGTCTGCTTTTCCCGTTCATTTGAAATAGATGAAAAGTCATCGATGCTTACATTGAAAAACGCCATTACAACACATTTAAGTCATAAACCAGTCAGCCATCAAATGGTCGTGCCGTACAAGGGAAATGCGGTATATCAGGTGATGACGATATTGCTTTTCCCGCTTTGATGAGACAGCGCAGCAGATAGCACCTGGTACGGGTTGCTCCATTGAAACGGATTTGTCACAAACAGGGGCAATAACACCACATCAGGTTAAAGGGAAAATGGCGATTCGTCAGACGGTTAGTGAGGCAACAAGAGGAACCCCACTGAAAATTACCCGTTGGAAACCTGACTCAATAACCCTTCGTTGATGTGCCTAGAACCTATTATAAAGAGGGCGGATGTGAATAAATCCACCGGAGCGGAGGTAGTCCGCTCGCGGGGGGGACCTCGCTGAACGCTGAAATTAATCCAGCCCCAGACGTTCTCTAAGTTCATTTACAAGCGAAACGTCATCCAGTTCAGCGCTTATCTCATGACGAATGGCATTACTCAACGGCTCGCTGCGCTGACAGCTATCGTGGTAACCGTGGGAAAGCCAGTTCCAACTGCCGAGGACAACGTAGCGGCCATCGATCATCAGCACTTTTTCGTGGGTGCCTTCCATCAGACGGATCACGTTCTCTTTTCCAAGTCGTTCGCAATACTCGGCAACCAGCGCCTCGTCATTATCATCAGCACGATCTAAGCGTTGATGATAATAACCGTAATAAACCCTTACTCTCACACCGCGCTGCTGCGTAGCCACCAGTTGCGCCAGTTCAGGTCGCTGATACCGTTTACCGCCCCGTCGGATCCACGGCGTTATCACAATCATCTCCTGTTCACTTTGCGCCGCCAGCGCGCTAAATGCGGCAATATGTTCGCAGTCTCGATAGTAACGCTGCAAACGCGGCGTCTGGCTCAGGCTGGCAAACTGCGGATGCTGGCTGCCCTGCTCAAGAAGAAAATCTTCTGCAACGCTGTCGGCGAGCACCTTGAGATAGTTGCCCGCCTGTCGCAGCCGGTGATGATTGCCGACGACGATAAATTGCTGTTTGGCGCGTGAAACGACTACGTTCAGTAGGTTAGGCGAGTCATTTTGAAAACTGGTGTAATCAAGGGGATGAAAAATCACCGAGCTATAAATGATGACCTCAAAACCGACGCCCTGGAACTGATGCACAGTGCCGATACAGTTTTTCCGCCAATGATTCATGCGCTCAGCGAGGCGCTTGATCAGCAATGCTTTCTGGTTGGTGTAGGGAGTGACGATACCGATATCTGTGGTCAAGTCATAGCCCGCTTCTTCCAACTTATCCAGCAACTGCTCAATGGCATCGACTTCGTCAAGGTTGGTGTTAACCACGTCACCTTTCCGACCTTCAACGCTGTAGAACATTAAATGATGTCCGCCCGCTTTCTCAAAGGCTTTGGCGATGCGTTCGGCAGGCGGCGTGGTTTCCACCGTCACGCCACGATAGCCGGCCAGCCGGATAAAGAGATCGGCGATCGGCTTCTGGCATCGCCGATGCTCATCAAGAATAATGCCGCTGCCAATCTCATCCACCCGGCCTGAAAGCGTGCCAGCGGCGCGGTGCCAACCGGTGACGGTAGCGGGCGAAACCCGCTCATACAGCGTGTTGTTGTCTGCAAAGTGGCGCTCTCGCAGTTGCGCTTGTAGGTTTTCAGAGAGATTACGGATCGGCTCGATTTGCAACGGATCGCCGACTATCATCGCTTTCTCGCTGCGGCACAGCAGCGGAACCAGCGATTCAACCGAAATCATGCCTGCCTCATCACACAGGGCCAGATGCCAGGGCTTGTGCCCCTTGAGTTGATCCAGCTTGCGATATCCCGCCATCTTCCAGGCGGATACCAGCGTGGTCGCCATCACCGGATACACCAGCGACAGCGCGCAATAGAATTCATCCAGCTTATCCAGCCAGCGATAGTAACCCGCGCTTTGGCGTCCGCTGACCAACGCCCGCCAGTGATTCAGCACCTCTTCCAGCTCGCATTTTCGCTTCAACTGCTCCTGCCAAAGATAGCCAATCGCCGCTTCAAACATCGCACGGTGCTGTCCGATGAAGCGTTTACGCAGAATGTCGCACCAGTTGCCTTCGGGATAGCGCTGCTGATGCTGGGCCACCGCCTGCTGTGCATGCAAGACTTTACGCCACTGCGCCTGAAGTTCTGCAACTTCGATACTGAGGTTTTGTAGGCGATCTTCTTGCTGCACATCAGGTTCAGGGTGCAGGAGCAGTGTCAGCAGTTGAAGACCGTCCGGCTGTTGCGACAACGCTTCTCCGGCATCCGCCAGTGCCGCCAACTGCCGATGGGACTGTGCGGCAAGATTAAAATGCTGAAAATCCTCCGGCGCGGCGGCGCGCATCTGCCGCAAGCGCGCCGGGTATTTTCTTTCGAACAAACGGGCCAGATAACGCTTGATTCCGCTACGTGGATAGTCACGGTAATGGCACTCAAGCGCAGGGCGGAGTGGTGAATCCATCCAGGCCAGGATTTGCTGCACATTATGCGGCAACGGCCAGGTCGCCCGAAGGGTTTGACAAATTTTCCCGGCCTGTTGACGCCGCGCTTTTTGCTGGCGTAACCCATGCAGGCGCTGCTCCAACTGGCAGGCGAAGTCGTCAAGGTCGTCGGGGTGATCCAGTGAGGCGTCAACGCCCTGATGCTGCGCGTGGGTGGCAAACGCGGTAAGTTTCGCAGCGAAACGCCCTGGGAGCTGTTGTACTGCCGTGGTCTCCAGCCCGCAACTGACAACGGACTGCTGCGCCTCAGCCTTATCTTGCAAGTACGCCCGATAGTGAACATCCAGACTGGCGCGATGTTCGATCAACACATCTAAACAACCACGCTGGCTCTGTTCATCATAACTCTCCTGCCGCCAGCGGCTGATGAGTTGATCGAGCCGGGCAAGCTCATTCTGTACCTGATCCTTTGAGCCGCCGTGAAACCAGAGCCAGTCAAGCTGTCGGGTAACGGGGTCGCTACGCAGATCGTCAATGATATTCTCCACCGCTTTAATTGCGGTCGAAGTCACCAGCATACCGAGGTTGCGGTCATTTCCATCGGCGATGGCCAACGCGCGGGCCACTAACTGCTGGGCGATCAGCGATTTAAACAACGTAGTTTTACCCGTTCCGGGCGCACCCTGTACCGCGATCAGCGTTTCATCCTGATTAATCGCCTGAATCGCCTCCATCTGTCCGTGACCCAGCGGATGACGCGTCTCAAACAGGCCGCCGGTTACCAGCTCATACCTGTCCGGGGCATTTTCCTCGCTATGAACATGGTTGAGGTACTGCTCCAGTAGTGGGAACTCGCCTTTGGCACTGTCACACAGCCAACTGAAATCTTCAGCGTCGCGCTTCAAGTTGTAATCTTCGTTATGTAGCGGCGCAACAAGGGCGTTGAACGCTGTTTCCAGCCCCTGGTGTTTATTGCCCGATTGCTCTGCTACCCAGTATTGAAGCGCTTCTAACGCCTGGACGAAGGTGTCATATTTGCAACCGGTCAGCGCGCTAACGATGCTCATCATATGGCGATTTTCACCCAGCTCTGCCAACTGAATGCCAAACATCTCCCGGAAAGCGAATGGCAACGCGCTTACCTGTTGACCGTCTTTGACCGGTAGGAGTAAAGAGAGACTATTTTGTTCAAACAGCGATTTTGGCAGAGGGAAAGAGAACAGCGGCAAGTATTTCACGTTGGCTTTGCCACGTTCATACTCGATACAGCGTAGCAGCGGAAACAGCAGATTGACGGGTTCAATATGGGTAATCTCACCCTTATCACCATACTTGACGAAACGCCTTCGCCAGTTTTCACGCATTTGGGGGGGGATGTGCAGTGATACGCCGTTCTGACGCTCCTCACAGTTTTCTTTACCGAGCGCGAGCTGATGATCTTCATGCACCTTACTGGCTGGTACTTTACTCCTCTCTGCGCCACTGCATTTCAAATAATCTTGCCATGCGGAGAGGATAACTTTAGAAGAACTTTTCATTATTCTGGATACGCCTTATCAGTCCATGTCCTTTGAAATTGACATAAACAGAATAACATAGGTGCCAGGGCTTTAGCCCATGCTCGCTCCTCACTGCCAGCGGGGAACCGGTAAACCGGTTTAATCCACCACCATTGTTTAATTGCTGAACTGCCCCAGGGGTTGGGCCGGTTACCTCTGCCTCCCTCCCGTCCAGAGGATTATAAAGAGCTGTGAAACCACCTGCTGTGGAGTGGCGTTCTCGTTGTGGTCATTTGAAACTTCATTTAACGGCGCTATACTGTATAAAAAATCAGTACGAGGGTATTTAATTGGTCAGACGCATCGCCGCGCCCAGGCTAGAATTTGAAGCGGCAGCAATTTATCAATATCCAGAGCACCTCCGCCAATACCTTGATGATTTACCCTCTTTGCCAGGGGTTTATGTGTTTCATGGGGAGAGTGAAACCCTGCCGCTCTACATTGGTAAAAGCGTGAATATTCGCAGCCGGGTGCTTTCGCATTTGCGAACCCCAGATGAAGCAGCGATGCTGCGCCAGGCCAGGCGTATCAGCTTTATTAGAACCGCAGGAGAAGTAGGGGCCTTGTTGCTGGAAGCGCAATTGATTAAAAAGCTGCAACCGCTATTTAATAAACGCCTGCGCCGCAACAAGCAGCTTTGTGCATTGCAGCTTAAGGGGGATAAGCCTGAAGTGGTTTACGCCAAAGAGGTGGATTTTGACCAAAAGTCGGATTTGTTTGGGCTCTTCGCCAACCGGCGAGCAGCACTGCAATCGCTGCAATCAATCGCTGATCAATATCAACTCTGTTATGGGTTATTAGGGCTGGAGCCATTGAGTCGGGGGCGTCCCTGCTTTCGTTCGGCACTGAAACGTTGTGCTGGCGCCTGTTGTGGCAAAGAAAGCCTGGCTGCGCATCACCAGCGTCTGATTTCAGCGCTTGAGCAAAGCAGAGTGGTGTGCTGGAGGTGGAATGGCCCGATCGCTTTGCGAGAACAGGGGCCTGATATGACGCAGTATCATATTATTCATCACTGGCTATGGCTTGGTGCGGTAAACAGTCTGGATGAGGCAAGAAAGTTAATGATTGCTGCGCCGGGTTTCGACAGTAACGGCTATAAAATTCTTTGTAAACCAGTCATTAGCGGTGACTGTGAGATTATAGATCTTTGCGACAAAACGTGAATCGCATGCCTGTGAGCAACACTCAATGATTAGCCGATATCAGCCGCGATCTGTGACGATATCAGCGGTTGCGGTACAGGCAGTTTTATCTCGGTTACTCACGCCCTCCATCTGGAATGTCCCCCCCGGACGGCGGGCTTAAACAGCCCGTGAAGTGAGTATAAATTATCAGGTACGGATGCAGATCGTGAACACGGAGAAATAGTACAGTAAGGCCACACTTCCGGTTATTACGGTCTATTTTCATCCAAGGGTTCGTCTAACTGATCGCCAAAACGCAAATTATAGTCCATATAATAATCAATGAGGGTGGATTCTACGGAATCATTATTAGGTTCGGTGTTGAAGATGACGGTTTTAAATTTTTCATAGCGCTCATCCTGCTTGCTGCCTTGTAAAATCTGCTTTGTTCCCTCTAAAAGCAATTTTTTGCCCAGGTAGCCATAATTCTGAGACGCCATGCCGACGGTAGGCAGTAATCGATTAAAATTAATCGACTCTCTATTTTTATCCCTTTCATCGGAAATAGAGAAGTCATCATAAGAAAAAGAGGGCAAACAGGTTTGGATCGCTTTAAGGGTTTGTTCCTTGACACTATCTTTTAATGAAAAATTTCCAGGCCCGGAGATGTCGTCTATGACGTTAATAATGATGCCGATATCATTATCTATGAACTTTATCCCCTCTGAGTAAGTATGGAGTAGCTTATCTTTCAACGCCGCCGCATATTTCAAACCTAGACGGCCATTAAGCAAATCGGTTAGTTGTGATAATGGCTGTTCGATGCCGCTATCTTTATCTATCTGCAAGGGGTTGATGGCGTTGAATATAGTATCAATCATCTCTTGCAATGGTTTCTCTTCATCAGATATTGATGGTGTATTGCTTGTAGAGGCTACTCGGTTAAACATTTAATTCATCTCATTTTAGGTTTTATCCAGGTTTACTTCGTGGCATTTCGTCAAGTTTCGGTTCCATAGAATCATCTGAAAATGCCATCAACAAAAGATAACTGTTTACGACCGCGACGCATAAATAGTGGAATTAGCTGTAAATCGCGTTTTTTCCAGCAGAGAATTTTACCCCCTGCTCATGGCACAATCTGGATGGCCTGACATCACGCCTGTCAACCCGGCATAAAAGAGCAGACAGTGGAGTTTGCGATGAACAATGCCGGTATTCGCGATACCGCAGGTGCGCTGCATATCAGCATTGATGCCGTGGAACGCACGCTAAAAACGCTCGCCACGATGCCTAACCTTAACTTCTCTGGATAACATACAAATTTAGCTTATCTGCGAAGCCGATGAAATGTGACCATTTGTGGGTAATAACAAGCAGCAGCACGGGTTGTTCGATGAAGATATCGAGGTTGATGCCGCCGATATCGAGCAGCAACTGGCTACACTGTCACCCGAGCCGAAAGGACAAAAACGCAGGTTCCTAAACGCCAGTCCCTGCCGCTCAACCGTCGAGTGATAGGCACCTTGTTGCAGACGCCATCATAAAGCGGCGCGCAAGGGTAAAGAATGCAGAATCGTCCCGAAAGGAGGGTCAAAAAACCATTAGTTAGACTCACCTACTGATTGCTGTCGCAATCAAAACCTCTTCCTTAATCATTCGTTTCATCCCGCATTATCCGTGTGAAAATTTTTGCGAATCCGCCTCAAAACGCTCGCTTAAACGCGTCTCGATTGACGTAACAGACGGAAACGGGCAAAAAAAAGCTCTTCATCCCGGGTGTGCAAACCGACAGAATAAAGAGCCTTGCGTCACGACGCCAGATATCGGACGATTACATTATTTTTCCGTCACGCCATACAGCGTAGTGCGGCGTTGCAGCATCTGTCCACCGTCACGCGTCAACGGCACCCATCCAATGGCACCGCGCTTCACGGTAGGTTCGGTGAACAACAAATCAAACGGTACTGAGATATAGAAGCCTTTTGTAAAGCTACCCTCCCCGTACTCGCTGGAACTGACGTCCGTTTTAGTGGCAAACGCACCGGCGATAATACCGCTGTCAAAGCGGCGGGACAGATCGAGCGTTACCCCTTTATCCCCCGCCAGATAACGTCCAACGCTCACTTTCGCCACCGCGCCTTCCACAAACGGCAATTCCCAGTAAGCGGTCAGATGCCCGGTCACCACATCGTAGTCGGCCATTTTCATGATGTCGTTCCAGTCACGCTGCTTCACGTAGTTGACGTCCAGACCCAGCGCCCAGCTTTTGCCATAGGGACGATACAAGACTTCGGAGCCGACACCCGCATACATCATTTCCAGATAACCGCCATACACCTGGGTGTACCAATCCCGCGACGGATTATCCATACGGGTTAATTGCAGGTTGGTAAGCAGTAGGTCGGAAGAGGTGACATATTCCCTGATCCAGGTTCTGACGCGCGGCAACGCGGCACCGTCCGCAGGCGGCGCTTTATAGTTGAACTTATCATAGTTATCCAACAAATTGAGCGATACCGTTCCGCCGACCGACCAGTGGTCCGTCAACCGGTAATCGACATTCCCTTTTAGGGCGACCTGATACATATAGAACGATTCAGGCCCGCCAATCGATTGGTTCAGCGCCGGGTCAATCGAGTAGGAGAAACGCTTCGGTTCAGTATGCAATACCTGCTGACCACGCGCTTGCGCTACAGGCTCCGCGCGATGCGTTTGCGGCTCAGCCTGCCCCAATGGCGTTGTGGCCTGCTGTACCTGATGGAATGCCCTGGCATCCACCTGCGTACTGGCGATGGGTAAACGCTCGCTGCGCTGCACGATGTGATATTCACCGACGCCCTCCGGTACATGGTTTGCCAGTACCGTGGCCGCGCGCAGAGAAGCCTCATCGTTATCGCGATATTTATCCTGCCGGGCCACCACCGTTACCTGGCGTTGATCGGCGTAAATATCCGCTTCGCTATACCCGGCCTTATCGTCCAGCTCTTTTGCCACCTGCCGCCAGTTGGTTTCTTTGCCGTCCCGCACGGGCGCGTAAACCGGAGGCGCATCGTCCAGATAGGTGGGTTTCAGTGTGTCAAAATTGGTTCTCAAGGTTAAACCCCACATCAGGGTATTACCGCGCTGCCAGGAAAGCGAGGTGTCCAGCACATCGCCTACGCGATAGACCATCCCGACGTTAAGGGGCGAGTCTCGCGTAATCTTATCTCTACGACCGCGATCGGCGGCTTCATTGCTATAGTCGTTAGCGTCATATTCCAGCTTCAGACGCAGCGGGTCCCACGGCGTTTGGTATTCGATACCCGCGAACAACGCCGCCGGGCCGTGGAAAAAATTCTTCACTTCAAACTTGCCGGTATCAGTATTGGCAGTACGGGCACAGAAACTGTCAGACAGCGAACAGGCCGGGTTTCTAACATTGCCGCTTTCAGCCATATTCCCCCAGCCCATGCCGAAGGTGAAATCAAGCGGTCCCAGCCGTTTGCTGGCCACCAGATATTCGCTGTCGAATAATCCCGTTCCGGCTATATCACGCAATCCCACAGAGACATCGGGCAGCCAATAGCTCTCCTGCCACAGACGCGCTTTCAGATCAAACCCTTTGTCTTTATAGGTCTGATCACCGCTGAAGTTAATATTATTGCTATAAGGACGCGTACGGATGTCCGTATAGCGCACCGTGGTTTCCAGCCAGTCGAACAACTGTAGCGAAACCGAATAGCGGCGATACTCATCGTTATCACGGTAGTTCACGCTGAACTCCCCGGTTTCCGCCATGCGCGCGGTCGGCATTTGCAATAAACCGGTTCCGCCGAAATCGGACTGTGAGACGCCCGCTGGCTTAAAACGGGTATTCTGGTTAGTTTCGCTGCCATTTGCCGAATCTGCGGCCATGACCTGCGCACTCAAAATGCTGCCAATTGCCAACGACAGACAGCCTAGTTTAAAGTTTCTGTTTTTTGTCATCAGAATGGGATCCGGTTAGCAAGATAGTCAGCAAGCTGATCGTTTAGTGAAGCCATATCACCCGGTAACGTTGACGGATCAAAACCAATAAACAGCGTTTCTCCCGCGGCGGGCTCAATATGTTGGCGGTTCCACAGCGCCAGCGGCACTTTCCGCCATGCACCATTGCCCCCAATCAAATAGCCGAAACTTTTATCCGCACCGGCCAGCAGTCGTCGATTGGCGACATAGTCTTCAACCGACCACCCTGACCGGAGCGGGACGCGCCCCGAAGTTTCCAATTCGCCGACATCGGCTGAGGTATTCAGCAAACCCATCAGGGAAATCGTATCGGTACGTAGAGGAACATACAGCGCATATTCTCCCACCAGCGGGCGGTTCTCTTTCAGATAAACCCGCACGCGATCGGGATCGAGATCGGTGTGAATTCGCCCGGCGACATCGATCGGCTCCAGCGTTTTGCGCAGCAACCACGCTGATATCGCCAGGTCGCCATCGCCGGAATTACGCCAACGCGTTTCCAGCTCGGCCAGCTTTGTTCGTAGCCTATCGCCCTGCTGATACGTTTTCTGCGTAGTGGCATAATCCGACATCAACGCCGCCTGCCAGTTTACATTTTGAGGAAAAGCCACCTGCTCATAGAATTTTTCGAGACGTGCGCCATCTTCCAGCTTTACTACCGCAATGGTCTGCTGAGGAGCCTTGACCGTTAACTGAGCGGCTGTCGCCGCACCGGAAACCAGCAGCAACAAGGTAGCCATACGAGTGAGTGCCAACATTCAAGCCCCTTATTGTACGTAGGGTTTTAATACGGTGAACTTCACCAGCGCCATGCCCGGCCCCATATATTGATAGCTCTGTACAACCTGTCCGTTCGACGGTTCAATCCAGTAGCTATTGGTGTAGCTATCATTCAATGCAGGCACGGTAACCTGTTCATCAAAACGCATCAATTCACGCGGTTGATCCAGTATGGTTAGCGTTTCTTTACCGCGGGAACGAAACACCGACGTGACCTCATAGCCGCCCCGGAACACCTGCGCCCACTCAAAACGGCTCTGCCAGGTCATTGGCGTGGTTGATTTCAGCAATCCCGCTGCCAGCGGGTCCCGTTCAAGGTTACTGACGTGGGTAATATCTTCACCGAATCCCTGCGTCTTGACCAACCTGCCATGCTGGGTAACCGCCATATTTTTGTCCGCGGCAATCCATTTCAGTTGCTGCTGCTCAGCAAACGCCAGCACCACGAACGCCTGCGGCGCGTTGCCAACTTTTAAATAGGCGGAAGCATAAGGCGTGTTTTCAACTTGTCTGGCAGTGACATGGGTATCATCCTGCCCCAGAAAGGCCAGCTTGGCCGTTTTGCTCAACGAATCCATTTTTTGGGAACAACCGGTCAAGAGAATTGAAGCAAGAGGCATGGCAATCAGCACATTCATTTTTGCCATTCGTTTTATTTTGGTCATTGAATGAAATTCCCGCTGAACAGCTTGACCCTGAAAAAGAAAGGCCACCGAAGTGGCCTTGTGATTAAGACGATATCAACCAGCGGTGCTGGTGGTCGTCGTGCTCGTGCTTGTACCAGTACCGCCATTATCGTTGTCGTCGGCAACAGCAACAGCGACACCCGCCGCTATAGCCGCGGCCACGCCTACTGCAACCAGACCAGTAGAGCCTGCTGCTACACCAGCGCCAGCAGCACCGGCAGCGCCGGCACCTGTGGTGATGGTCGCTGTAGTGCCAGCAGCAGTGGTACCGCTGGTCACTTCATCAACAGCAAACGCATTTGACGACATGGCTAATACCGCAGCCAGTGTAATTAACGTTTTCTTCATTGCGATTTCCTTTTTTGAACATGGAGTACTTCAGGGTGGGATATCGCCGATTCGACCATACCCCGTCCTTCATTTCGGTCAGACCAGAAATTGGAGAACCTTCTATTCTACCGTTAGCCCAGCCGAGACTAAGATCCTTCCAGTCTTGCATTATAGATGCATGGCAGTAAAAACCACCCCAAATAAAAAACCGAGGCATTTACCCCAGATCAATTTCTGCAACATCGTTAAAAATAGCAAGATTCTGACATAATAGACAATGTGGATATCGGTAAAAGAGACGGTTTACTTAATTAATTTGGCCAAAAAAAAATGAAAAACACGATAAAAATCTTAATGATAAGATCACAAATGGCACTCTCGCCAAAAACGCCAGATATTTCTTAATCTGGCGTTTTGATTTGACTAATCGCGCTGCGAGAGCAACAAACCGACTACATTATTCCAACCACTCGGTGTGGAATACGCCGTCTTTATCGGTACGTTTATACGTATGCGCACCGAAGTAGTCACGCTGCGCCTGAATCAGATTCGCGGGCAATACTGCGGAACGGTAGCTATCGTAATATGCGATAGCCGCGGAGAACGTTGGCGTCGGAA
Organism: Brenneria rubrifaciens; assembly: GCF_005484945.1. Taxonomy (NCBI): domain Bacteria; kingdom Pseudomonadati; phylum Pseudomonadota; class Gammaproteobacteria; order Enterobacterales; family Pectobacteriaceae; genus Brenneria; species Brenneria rubrifaciens. The sequence goes on along the minus strand of NZ_CP034035.1, from coordinate 1,263,825 downwards.
TACCTTGTTGAACCGCATAAGACACCACATCACGTAGCGCCTGCTGATATTCGTCAGCCACCTGCTTGAAGTACGGCGCCAGCAGCAGGTTGGCGATATCGGCCTTCTGCTCATAGGCATCAGTGATTTTCTGTAGGAACTGCGCGCGAATAATGCAACCGGCACGGAAAATCCTGGCAATCTCACCGTAGTTAAGACCCCAGTTATTCTCTTGCGATGCCGCTTTTAACTGAGAGAACCCCTGCGCATAGGATACGATCTTGCCCAGATAAAGTGCGCGGCGAACTTTCTCGATAAACTCGGCTTTATCGCCGCTGAACGCCTGCGCCGTTGGCCCCGTCAGCACTTTAGATGCCGCCACACGCTGCTCTTTAAGGGAAGACAGATAGCGGGCAAAGACAGACTCGGTGATTAACGACAAGGGCTCCCCCAGATCCAGGGAACTTTGGCTGGTCCATTTACCCGTACCTTTGTTCGCCGCCTCATCCAGGATTACATCAACCAGATAGTGTCCGTTTTCGTCTTTTTTGGTGAAAATATCCGCAGTAATTTCAATCAAATAACTACTCAGCTCGCCTTTATTCCACTCGGAAAAGGTCGCTGCCAGTTCGTCATTGCCCAGATTCAATGCCTGCTTCAACAGCGCATAGGCTTCAGCGATCAACTGCATATCGCCGTATTCGATGCCGTTGTGAACCATTTTCACGTAATGGCCGGCCCCATCCGCGCCAATATAGGTGACACAGGCTTCACCTTCAGCACGCGCAGCGATTTTTTCCAGAATCGGCGCCACCAGCTCATAGGCTTCTTTCTGGCCGCCTGGCATGATGGAAGGTCCCTTCAACGCGCCCTCTTCACCACCGGAAACGCCAGTACCGATGAAGTTAAAACCTTCTGCGGACAGCTCACGGTTACGGCGAATGGTATCTTTATAGAAGGTGTTGCCGCCATCAATGAGGATATCGCCCTTCTGCAAATAGGGTTTCAGAGACTCGATGGTTTTATCGGTCGCTTCTCCGGCTTTAACCATCAACAGAATACGACGCGGTTTTTCCAAGGATTCAACAAATTCTTCAACGGTGTAACAAGGCACCAGTTTTTTGTCTGGATTTTCTGCAATCACCTCGTCGGTTTTATCTGAAGAACGGTTAAAGATGGAAACGGTATAGCCACGGCTTTCAATGTTCAGCGCCAGATTGCGCCCCATCACCGCCATACCAACAACGCCAATTTGCTGTTTGGACATTAAAGCAACTCCAGTCTGAAGGATAACCTGCCCACCGCCGCTGCAACACGTCAGTTGCAAACCCGCAGGCAATTAAAAACAGGCCCACATGGTAACTCAGCTTAGCAAGTGTGGGTAGTGATTGGTTTGATAGCCTTAAATCATGACTAAATCACAAATCATTAATATTTTTCGCAAGGGCATTTTTGCCTTTCATAAGGGGAGAGAAAAGATGCGGAAACAGCGTTCCAATCGCCTCTGCGCCCAAACACTTGACACGTGTTGGGCACAGGCATGACGAACCTGATAAAACGCACGCTTAACCGTCAGCCCTGCTTTTTCAGCAACGCCTTGATACTTTGTTTAAATTCCGCACCCAGCTCCGGGTTCCGCAATCCGTAAGAAACAAAAGCCTGCGCATAACCCAGCTTACGCCCACAGTTAAAGTTTTTCCCCGCCATTTGCACTGCGTCCACTTGCTGAGTCGGAATCAAATCGGCAATCACATCGGTAAGCTGGATACGCCCCCAGGCGCCGGGAAGCGCTTTTGCCAGCAGCGGCCAGGCATCGGCGGTTAACACATAACGGCCAACGGCGGAAAGATCTGAGCCTTTGGCTAAAGGCGCTTCCGGTTTTTCGATCATTGAGGTAATAGCGGAAGCATCGCCGGCCTTCACTAACCGGGTCGCGGTTTCGACAACGGAGTATTCAGGCAACATTTCATAAGGACGGTGTTTTACCAACACCTGACTGCGCCCTGTCTCTTCGAAACGGGAAATCAGCAGCGCAAGATTATCTTTGCTCTGATCGGCCGTATACTCGTCCAGCACCACATCCGGCAAAACAACGACAAACGGATTATCCCCCACTATCGGTCTGGCGCAGGACACGGCATGCCCTAACCCGAGCGTTTCCCCCTGACGGACATTCATGATAGTCACGCCTTTCGGACAGATGGACTGAACCTCCGCCAGCAACTGACGCTTAGCGCGCTCTTCCAGCAGGGATTCGAGCTCAAACGAGGTATCGAAATGGTTTTCGATGGCGTTTTTAGACGCGTGCGTCACGAGCACAATCTCCGTAATACCGGCATTAACACACTCGTTGACGATCTTTTCAATCACCGGGCGATCAACTATCGGCAACATCTCTTTAGGAATCGCTTTGGTCACCGGCAACAAATTCATCCCTAAGCCTGCCACGGGAATAATCGCTTTCAATGATGTCATGAGTTAGCTCTCTTAATCTGTTGGTTTTCAACTGGCAGCGTAATCCCACTGCACGGCGCATGACACTAAGATTACACCTAATCCGAACCAAAGAGATCTCGGGTAAAGACTTTTTCTGATACATCGGACAAGTCTGGCGCCCTACGGTTGGAAATAATCACATCGGATAATTGCTTAAATTCAGCCAGATCTCGAATCACACGAGAGCGAAAAAAAACATCTTCTTTAAGCTCCGGTTCATAAACGACGACTTCAATGCCCTTTGCCTTGATCCGTTTCATTACGCCCTGAATAGCTGAAGCGCGAAAATTATCCGATCCAGACTTCATAACCAAACGATAGACGCCCACAATCTTAGGGTTCTGGCTAATAACGGAATCAGCAATAAAATCTTTACGCGTTCGATTTGCCTCAACGATGGCATTAATCAAATTGTTAGGCACGGCCTCATAATTTGCCAGCAATTGCTTTGTATCTTTTGGTAAACAATAACCACCGTAACCGAATGACGGATTATTATAATGATTGCCAATGCGAGGATCTAACCCCACCCCTTCAATAATCTGTTTACTGTCCAATCCATTCGTTTGAGCATAGGTATCAAGTTCATTAAAATAGGCGACACGCATGGCAAGATAAGTATTGGCGAACAGTTTTATCGCTTCTGCTTCAGTAGAATCAGTAAATAGCAGTGGCACATCTTTTTTTACAGCCCCTTGTAAGAGTAAACGGGCAAACACTTCTGCCCGTTTAGAGCGTTCGCCAATAACGATACGAGAAGGATATAAATTGTCATACAATGCTTTACCTTCACGCAAAAACTCAGGGGAGAAAATGATATTTTCCGTATTAAACTTTTTCCGTACTTGCACCGTATAGCCAACAGGAACCGTAGACTTTACGACCATTACCGCTTTAGGATTAACGGCCAGAACCTCTTGGATAACCGACTCCACCGAGCTAGTATTAAAGTAATGAGTTTCAGGGTCGTAATCGGTGGGCGTGGCAATAATAACAAATTCGCTATGCTCATACGCCTCACTCTTATCTGTCGTCGCCCGAAAATTGAGAGACTTGTTCTTCAGGAAATATTCAATCTCCTTATCCACGATAGGTGCCTGTTTATTATTCAACAAAGCAACCTTTTTTTCAATGATATCCAGAGCAATAACATCATTATGCTGAGCTAACAGCATGGCATTAGATAAACCGACGTATCCTGTACCTGCGATTGCTATTTTCATTTTTCAACCATTCAAAGTAAACTAAACCAATTAAGATATTTGCCGAAGAAGCTCAAGCATAGTAAATCTCAATGTACCAACTTCATTATCAAATATCCATGTCACTTATTTTCCAAACATAGCGTTTATGGGAAATATTATTACTTATTTAAAAAGAAACTATTAATGCACTATCGTCAGGATAGCTACCCTAACCCATAACGTTACTATCAAATCAAGCATCAACCAGGCTGAATGTCTTGAACTCCTTTTTTTACATATTTATTGTAATAATAATACTGGACAAGTAGTCCAATCATTTCGGCCAGAAGCTCCCCTAAAAGGCCCCCTAAAACGCCATAAAAAAAACCAAAAAAACAAATAGCAGATACTCCCACCAGCGCAGATGCAGCATTTGCAATCGATATTTTTTTAGATATGCCAATTGCAACGAGAGCTAAGCCATATCCTCTAGACATACAAATTGTTGCTACTATAGCCCCGGCAAGAAAAGAATATCCCAAGCTAATATGGATTGTATTTGAATATATATATGGACTAATAAAATAACAAGTAATGGCAAAACCTACCATACTAATAAGCCCAACCACAAAATTGACAATGATTGAGATTTTTATCCTTTTGGATCGAGTATGCCCTGATGCGGTTCCAATCCAGCTCTGCAATCGACTAGGAAACCCGCTCAGGACTGACAAGGCCATTCTGAACAAGCGTTCAACACCAGTGAAAACCGCCACAGCAGCCGGATTCACGAATCCGATTAGAGTAATGGGCAAGGAAGTATAAAAAGTACTAATGACACGTCCTAAAACCAACTGATAATGTTCTTTAAAAAGCACTTTTAAACCATCAAAATCATTTCTCTTAGGGATTAACGGAGTTTTTAAAAAGTATGATGTTAAGCACATTGACACAATAAATGAGAGCAACAATGCAAGACTATAAAACATCAACCCACCGTAAATACGAATCAGAACTATACTAATGCCACACAGTATTAATTTTGGAATTACAACTAAATAGAGAATATACTCAGGCTTATTCAACCCTATCAAATACCAAATAGGCAAAAGACCCCCGCAAGTAGTAGCGATAGTCATTACAATTGCAGAAAACAAAAAATCATCAACCAGAAGCCAGCATATAAACACGGAGATTTGAATACAAAAAAAGCTTATAATTAGTCGGGAAGATAAAGACTTTCCGTACCAAAACTTCTTTTTTTCATCATCTAAGCCAGCTATCAATTGAGGTCCTATTACCCCCCACCCCAATTCTCCAATGACTGCACATGCTCCGCCTATAGATTGAGCAACACCGACTGCAATGATAACTTTATTACCATATAAGGATGTTATTGTTGGATAAACTATGAATGGTATCATTGCAGACAATAAAGGAAGAACAAAATATAAAAACATTTTCCATATATTTTGTTTGGTGAAAATCATCACATAGCCTCAGTTAGCAAGAGATCTGGAAATTGTTGTAATGACATCATCCATTGATCTTCCATAAGATTGAACTAAGGTTTCATCATATTCATAGCAACCATTTTTATATACTTCCTGAACAGCACAAAGTAATTGCTCCGCTAATTTATCAGGTGAAGCGACAGCCACATACATCCGTGGGTGCAAACCTTGTCTAGTACCATTCAGATCATTTGTAACTGCATATGCCCCACTGGTTATTGCATCCAAAGGAGGATGCGATGGATGAGGACTACATTGAAGAGAAAAAACAATATCCGTCTCACCAAGTTTATTAAAATAGCCCTCCCAAGATAGTTTACCCAATGAGTGCAAAGTAATTTTGTCAGACAAGACTATATCTTTATGCTTTTCACCAGCACTGACAATTTCCAGTTCGTAATCAGTTCCATCGATTTTTTTTGCAAGAAGAGTAAGAGCTCCAATTCCTATATCGAACAAATTCCGAGGTTTACTAGGTCTTCCATAAAATAAAACTCTGATCTTTTTGGAGGATGTGCGATTATCATAAGACTTTTTTAACATATTTAAATCAATTTCGGGAAAGAATACCAATTCTTTAGAGCAGGGTATGTTCGCATTCTTCAATGCATTGAACAGCGGATATGAATTTACGACATGATTAAATCCTGCCAGATATGTCTCTTCAGTTAAAGCAAAAGCCGTCGACCAAGGATGAAATCCCGATTCATAATCCTGAATTAGATATACAACGTTTTGTGGTTTGATTATGCCAAGATGAGTAGCAACAGTTAAAGAATGTGCTGTTGTCCAATAGGTCGCTATCCAAATATCATCAGGGTTAACACTAAGGTTTACGATATCATAATCACTTACAAACTCAACACCACTATTCGGAAAAAGGTTATTATCTATCCACGACCTGTCCTGCTCGTCAGGAAATGTACCAAACGTAATAATTCGAATGTTTAATGAAAGACTCAATGACAAGCGCGAAGAGAATTCTAATGCTGTTTTAATTCCTGCAAAAATACCATTGGATGGTAACCCAGGCAAAACTAAATTTATTTTTTTTTCAACATTAGAGTCAACATTGATACATGAAGAAGCTAAACTATATACGTTCAATTGAGAATACGCCACCGCATGATCATATTTGGAAGTTTTCTGGATATATAAAGCTGTTATTTTCTTTTGTTTAATTTTTTCATAAATTTTTGATTGTATTTTTCTTAACACAATGACCTCACCTATCTACTTAACCAACATGTGTTTGTTTAACTAAAATTTTCATTAGTTTTTTGAACATCTAGGATGGACACCTAACAAATACGCTTTTATCATGTTGTATACATTTCCCCAATTCATCTTCATAAATTCACTAGAAATTCCAGTAAGAAACTTATAATACAAGTACAGAGTAGGATATCTTCTCGCGGAAATAGCAATATCTAATGCGCGCTCACTGGTTCTGAAATTATTTTTATGTTCATTCTGGTCCAATCTAGAAAGCGAATGCATTAAAAAAGAAGACGAGCGAATCTTCACATTCTCGCCTTTACCCACTATCTTATAAATACGGCGAAAAAGGCTGAAATCTACGCCATATAGAGCATAATGTTCATCAAAGAGTTTTAAGTTATGTTTCTTAAATTTCTCAACCAAAGTTCGATTTATGATCAAGCCAGAGCCAATTGACAAAGTAGAAGCAGGATTTAAATCAGCATCCGTTGTGACAACTTTATTTTTACATACGGGGTAATAAATTTTATTATCGCCAGAGGAGATAATCTTAGGAAGTTCCAGATCAACACGACTGTTTTTTATTGCGTCAACAAATGACTCTGATATTTCAGTATCATCATCTAATATAATGAATCTTTCGACGTTTTGATATTTCGAAAAGACTTCATTATATATATAACTGAGAGGTAAATTATCAAGACAATTGATTAATTCAACCTGGTTGTCAAAGCATTGACCCAGCTTAGCTGAAAACTCTCCTTCATAAATGATTTCGCGAGGACCATTGTTGTGGATAACAATCTTTGTATCAGTAAATTTATAGCAGGATATCGTATTAAGGGTCGTGGACTCCTGAAGAGTCTTATTGTACATAACCACCAATATAATATTAGACCACATACACGCCTCTCATAAAAACCTTATCCATAAACGATCTCAATATTTTTTCTTATCCCATAAACGTCAAAAAGCAGGCTCAGGCATTTAAAAGTGCGCTAGAAATCCAGGATATAAGTGAGTCAGTTATTTTTATCTGCGCAAAAATAAATAGAATAGAAACATTACACCCAATAGGTATTATGTAATGTCAGAATAATGATTATTTGCACAGGCTTTTTCATCAGCTTCAATAAAAGACCCCCATCGCGCTCAGATACTGGCTTTGGGGTACTGACAATATCAGATCAATATCGTTTAGATTATTAAGAACACATTCAACTACACAAAACACTTATCAATGACTGATGTCTTTTTTATATAGAACATGAAATTTAGCAATAAAGAAGATTATTAGTCCCCCCGAAGCTCCAAATAATAGAGGATTAACCGATCCCGAGAATATCCAAAAGAAAGTAAAAATAAGCGGAACAATGAACTTCGTTTTTCCAGAGGTATCTTTATGAATAGAGCTAAAACACAAATTCATATATAAAACCAATAACACGCCAGCACCGATGAACCCCATAGCCATCAGCATCGATAAACTTTGGCTTTCGTACAGGTAAGGTGTAACTTCCGACCTCAATGCATTGGGAATAAAATATCCAATACCGTGCCCTAAAATAGGCTTTTTCCAGAATTCATACAATAATACTCTGTTCTGCCATATACGTTCGGCATCTGAAGCCATGTTTGGGTTATTATCACCACCAAATCTAGTCTCTATTATTTTAAAGATGAGCTCTCCGAGTGGCGTCATCGTTAACAATACGAAAATAACAACTGTCCCAAGAATACAAATTTTAAAAACCTTCCATAGCTTAGCTTCTAAAATAATAGCAAGAGCAATAAAAAAAACAGTCTCGGCCCAAAACGTACGAGAAAGGGTAAGCAACATTGAAATAATTAATAAGGCAAAACAACTATAAAGTAAAAACCTGTTGCTCTGACTATGAATAATTTCTCTGGTGATAAAATACATGAAAAATGGTACTGCTGAGTCTAAGGGTATTTGCAATCTTGAGATAAATGTCCCCTGAACACCCAGTGACATCATTTGAATATTCCATGTATCGCGAATCCAGGTGATAATATCGCCCATAGGAACACCAGACAATAAAGAAAAGACGAGAATGGCAATTTTTATTATTGCAATAATGACAAACATCTTTTTTATTGTTTTATAGATTACCACCCGATTATCATTAGATAAATCGCAACAGCATATAAGAAATGACGCTACCACTACAGATAAAAGTATATCCCTTGCTTGCCCCAAAATATATTCTTCGACATTCCCCTGAACGATAGAATATATCGTAGCCAGCAACAAGAAAACAATAAAGGGGAATGTTTTAAAAACCATTCGCCTTATCATTATTTGACTGGAAAATATATACGCACACATACTTAAAATAATTAATGGACTACGTAATGCCATTAAATATATAGATAGGTTTATTAAAAAACTTTTTCCTATTTTCATTAATGTCTATCCTAACAGGATTCTATTCCGAAAAAGCATCTTGCGGGTAAGATAAGCGATTGCCATCTAATTCTCAACACTTTTATTACCGAACTGGGCGTCGGTAAGCATGATTCATTGGCTGAAAATTTAATGCCATAACAATCACCCTTCGATGAAAACCATATATTTCCAATAACATACGATTATCAACCAATCCATGCCACGGCACCATAATTTATTAGTATTACTCTAAAATGATTTCTATTAGTTTATTTTGAAAACACATTTAGAGTGAATAGGCGTTAGCTTACCCTTGACTTTACATTAATCAAAAGGCATCGGGGCATGGCTAGGTAATGTATTCTTAATAACTCTTTCATTATCATCCAACCTCCAATCAGGTAATTGACTCGTGTAAATTGCGATAGGCTTATTATCTAATGCAATGCCTTTTTCTGCATCCACATTATTTTCAACATCAAGATTCCACTTCTCTACCGAGACACTTCCTTTTACTCCCGTCAAAGTAGATGCATCGTTTTTATTATTATTCCATGCCACAATTGAATAATTATTTTCTTTTCCATTTTCTTTAAGGATATATGCCTCTATGCCATTTCCAGGGAAATATCTTCCTACCAACTCTTTCCCTTTCATTGAATCAACCGCCATAGCATAGGCTAACAATCTTAACTTTGGCTTCCAATTAACATCAAAAAGTCCAGACGAGTATAATCTATTATTTAAAAAACGATCTTGTGCTAAGAAATAATCAACTCGTTTCATATCATAAAAGAAAAATGCCCGTGCAAATATTTTTATCATATCGTATGGATTAGAGTCTCTTTGAAACTCAATAGATGTATCTAATTGCTCCGTATCAAATATTGGTTTGGATTTTAGTTTAAATTTCTTCTGTTCTTCACGTATATAATTAGGCAAATCATCTTTCGGATAGACAAAATGATGGATTGAATATGCATCAGTATACTTATCTATCCCAAGCCTAAACGCTTCATCAACAAATCTTCTTCCGCCCTTACCTCCGCCTAAAGAATCGTTTCTGGAGTAAGTAGCAGAAAAGGCGACAGTTTTAAAATTTTCCCCACTTCTGTTGATAGCTTCTTTGAGCATTTTCATTTCTTGAACATATTGGGCTGGTGTTGAATTAATCCACCAAACCGCCGGAGCATCAACCTCATTTGCCAATTCTAAATATTCAACATTATGGCCTTTAATTCTGGCGAGCGTCACATCAAGGTAATGTTCATACTCATTATAAAACCTTTCATTTACTGCTGATAACTTATTATTAGCAACAGTGAATTTTGCCGGAGGATATCCAAAAACAAATAAGAGTGAAAAGTCATACTCTTTGGCCTTTTGAAGCTGAAAATCAAGCTGTTTGAAATTATTTGGATTGCCATTTTTATCACTTATACGATGCCAACAAGTCTCAAAACTTCTAAGTGAATCCACACCGGCGTGAGCCAGTAATGAGTAGACTTCATCTATCTTTTTTATATCTCCATCAGCATTTATAGCAGGTATTTCCATCCCATGTAAACCAAACTGCGTATTAGGATCTCTTTTGGAACGCTGTTCATCCAGATTTCTATTAATTATTTTATCATATACATATTTTGATACATCGTCACTTACTTCCTCTCTAGTTTCTTTTATTTTTTCATAATAATTTGATTCAGCAAGTGTTGAAAACGAAAACGGGAGCAGTAAAAGTAAAAAATAAGAATTGAAAAATAAAGAAAATATTTTTTTCATAAAAACCTCTTCAGTCGTTTTTTTTGCAATAGAAGTTAAAAGAATATCTCCTCTTATCATTTTTTTTCGATGAACTTAACCCATACATATTTAGCCAAAGCGTATGGTAATGCCCTGAATTTATAACGCCAAGCCACATCGAGATCATTGATTGCGGAATGATATCTAGCCCAATAAGGAGTTTTAGATCTACTATTATTCCAGCCTCTGCAATGAAATGCATTTATATTATTTATAATCATTACATCCCATTTCTTTTTTTTGGCGCGAAGTGATAATTCTATGTCTTCCTTGTACATATAGTAATTACGTTCAAAACCAATATCACCAGAACTATCAGGACACTGCTCTAACATAGTCCTTCTCACTAACATAAAAGCGCCACAAACAGCTTCAACCGCTTCAAAGCAATCTTTTTTATCAAGCTCTTCTTTAGTTAAAACAACCTCGTTTGCTCCCAAATCAAACCATCGTCCAAAAGGATTGCATGCGATACCAAGCGAGTCGTAAACACCAAGAGATTTGTTATTTTCAATATCAAATCTTATCAAAGGCACGGAAAACACACCGGTCTGTTTAAATTTATCCAGCGACGCAATAGTCAGTAATTTATCGAAATCTTTTCCCTCGATTCTTGCATCTGGATTTAAGAAAAGAACCCAATCAAAATCCGAAATGTTATCAAGCGCTTTGTTATTTGCAGCCACGAAACCGATATTTTCACATTCTTCAATATAGATTTGATGCTTTGTTTTCACTGCATACAGATATGAAGTATTGCTCGAACCAGAATCTATAATCTTAATCGTTAGATTATTTTCTGACGAGTCTAATCCTTCTACCACCCAATTAATGTGTTTATTACTGTTATATGTAACAATGATGACTAAACATTTTTTCCCCACAATTACTCCATCAACTTAGTCGTAACGATTCAAAGGTAAAAACTGCAAAGCATACTTCAGGGCATATTTAGGCGTTCTCTTAGAAAAACTCCATGTAATACTTTCCATGAGTCCGGCCCGACGCTCCACTGTTGATATGATATAATTCATAAAATCAAGCTTTTCCCCTTGGTATATTTCTTTATTCCTTTCTCTTAAATCTATCAGAGCTTTACTGAATGGATAACTTTTAGAAACCCTATTTTCATTCTCTTTATGGTCATGGTGCATAATATATGTAGGCTCTTGAAATCTTTTGAACTGGCCGTGCTCAAAAGATAATCTTAGCCACGTATCCCAATCCTGTAATCTTCTAGCCCTGATATCAAACCCACCAATTTTTCTTAACTTTTCAGTTGTAGTAAATACCTGATTTGAGGCTATATTACAAAAAAGCAAATCTTCATAACTGCCCTCAATATATTTTTCTCCGCCTTTATAATATAACTTTTCCCGCCCATCTACATATTTTTCTTTAAAGTTACAACAAATAAAAGACAGATTGTCACTCCAATTATCTAAAAAAAAACTTATTCTAGTGGGCGTAAATTCATCATCGTCATCTAAACCAGTTATGAATTTACCTGTTGCCTTAAATATCCCCATATTTCTTGCAACGCAAGCACCTTGATTATTATCATTTCTTAAATATATAACTCTCGAATCTTTCTCAGCCAATGCAGCCATATACTCTTTCGTCCCGTCTGAGGACGCATCATCGCAGACTAATATCTCAATATTGGAATAATCTTGCTTTAATACAGAACATATCGCTCTTTTCAGCTTATTCAGCCTATTATGTGTTGTTATATATATACTAACCTTAGGTTTTTTTTCATATTGCATAATATCTCTCAACATTATAAAAATACATTCACATAATAAATCATGCCAGCATTAGTTCTGGCATAAATAATAATTTCTATAATTTTTTTATAATGTTATACAACGCTTGTTCCCATTTCGACGGCCCAATATTCAGTGATTTTATTTTATTCCCATTCAAACTCGAATATAAAGGACGTTTTGCGGGTGTTGGATACTGATCAGTATTGATTTTATTGACTTGGGGCCGCTTTGCCAATCTCTCTTGTTCAACGCCAATCCTGAATATTGCTTCGGCAAAGTCACTCCACGCAACTTCATCGTCCCCGCAAAAATGGTAAACGCCCCCATCAGCGCGTTGTGTCAGCAAGTCAATAATCGCTTGAGCAATATCACCGGCATAGGTTGGGCAACCGCGTTGATCGCTGACAATACTCAGTTCTTCACGCTCCTTTGCCAAACGCAGCATGGTTTTAACAAAATTATTTCCATACTCGCTGAATACCCAAGCGGTACGGATAATTATCGCTTCAGGAAGTATACTGGAAACCACGACTTCCCCCTCCAGCTTGGTTTTCCCGTATACCCCAAGTGGATTGGTTTTATCCGTTTCCACATAAGGCCGCGTGGCTGTACCATCAAATACATAGTCGGTTGAAACGTGAACTAGAAGAGCCCCATACTCTTTTGCCGCAATAGCCAAATTTTCCGGCCCTGTTTTATTAACCAGCGCCGCGAGTTCAGGCTCGCTTTCCGCTTTATCGACAGCAGTATAAGCAGCCGCATTGACGATAGCATCCGGGCGGTACTCTTTTACCGCTGCCAACACTTTTTCCAAGTTAGTTATATCTAGCTCGGCGGAGTCAGTTGCCCATATACGCCAATCCGTTGGCAGACGATCCTGAAAACAACGTCCAAGCTGACCGTTCGCTCCGGTTAGTAGAATTTTCATACTGCCAACTCCTTGAGGTGTTTACCTAACTTGTCTTTCTCTGAAAGCAGCGGATTATCGATAGGCCACTCAATACCTACATCCGCATCATTCCAGACCAAGCACCCCTCATTATTGGGGTTGTAGTAATCAGTACATTTATATTCAAAATCAGCAAGATTAGACAGTACAACAAAACCGTGAGCTAAACCTGGCGGAATCCAAAATTGGGTTTTATTCTCTTCAGACAGAATCACACCTTCCCACAGTCCATATGTTGGCGAACCCTGACGAATATCGACAGCCACGTCAAAGACTTCCCCGCGAACAACACGCACCAACTTGCCCTGCGGATTTTGAGTCTGGAAATGAAGACCCCGTAAGACCCCTTTCGAGGAACGCGAATGGTTATCCTGTACAAATTCCAGATCAGTATTCAGCATTTCCTGATAGCGACTTTTTTCAAAAGTTTCGAGGAAAAAACCGCGCGCATCACCAAATACTTTTGGCTGAATAATTTTCACATCAGCAATTTTCGTATCAATTACCTGCATTTTATTTACCTTCAATCAAGTGTGCCAGATAGCGACCGTATTGTGTTTTTGCCATGAGCTTTGCCTGTTCAGAAACTTCTACAGCCGTAAGCCAGCCTTTACGGAACGCAATCTCTTCCAAGCACGCTACTTTAAAACCTTGACGCTTTTCAATCGTATGAACAAATTGCGATGCTTCCAACAGACTTTCATGCGTGCCAGTGTCAAGCCATGCAAAACCACGCCCTAAAAGTTCAACGTTGAGCTTTCTCTGATCAAGATACATTTGATTGAGAGTCGTGATTTCTAGTTCCCCGCGTGAGGAGGGTTTGATCAGTTTGGCCATCTCAACAACGTTTTGATCATAGAAATAGAGGCCAGTTACCGCCCAATTAGATTTAGGCTTGGCCGGTTTTTCTTCGATAGAAAGCGCTCGATATTTATCATCAAAATCCACCACGCCAAAACGTTCAGGGTCCATCACCTGATAGCCAAATACTGTCGCCCCTTGTTGACGCTCAACAACACCTTCGAGTTTGCGACCAAAGCTTTCACCAAAATAGATATTGTCTCCCAATACCAGTGCGCAACGATCGCCGTTGATGAACTCTTCGCCAATTAAGAACGCTTGCGCCAGTCCATCTGGACTAGGTTGTATCGCATAGCTGAAATTCACCCCAAACTGACTACCATCACCCAGCATTCGTTTAAATGCGGGCATATCCTCCGGCGTTGAAATAATCAGGATCTCGCGAATGCCCGCTAGCATTAATACTGAAATGGGGTAATAAACCATTGGCTTATCGTATATGGGCATCAATTGTTTGGACACGCCGCGAGTCAATGGATATAAACGTGTCCCGGTTCCACCTGCTAATACAATACCTTTCATAAGTTTCACTCCTGAGGTTAGTTATTGAGATAGGCCAAGGCGTTCCCCAGCGTAAGAGCCATCTTTAACTCGCTGCCACCAAACCTCATTCTCCAAATACCACTTGACGGTTTTACGAATACCGCTTTCGAATGTTTCCTGAGGCTTCCACCCCAACTCGTTATAAATTTTCGACGCATCAATCGCATAGCGCAGATCATGTCCGGGGCGGTCGGCGACGTAAGTAATCAGATCTTGGTAGTTGGCAACACCCGTTGGCTTGTTAGGCACTAGCTCTTCCAGCAATTGACAGATGGTCAGCACTACTTCAATATTTTTTCGCTCATTATGGCCGCCAATATTGTAGGTTTTCCCTACACTACCTTCTGTCACAACTTGGTATAATGCGCGGGCGTGATCTTCTACATAAAGCCAATCTCGGATTTGCCCACCGTTGCCATATACTGGCAACGGTTTACCGGCCAGAGCATTAAGGATGATCAACGGAATCAGTTTCTCAGGAAAATGGTAGGGACCATAATTGTTGGAACAATTGGTGACGATGGTCGGCAATCCGTAGGTACGCAACCACGCACGCACCAGGTGGTCACTGGAAGCCTTAGAAGCAGAGTATGGGCTGCTCGGCGCATAAGGCGTGGTTTCAGTGAAGAGATCGTCAGTGCCATCCAGATCGCCAAACACTTCGTCCGTTGAAATATGATGAAAGCGAAACGCCTGTTTTTCCGGCTCTTCAAGAGTCCCCCAGTAGTGGCGGGTGACTTCAAGCAGCGTATAGGTACCCACCACATTCGTTTCAATAAAATCAGCGGGGCCATCAATAGAGCGATCCACATGACTCTCTGCTGCGAGGTGCATGACAGCATTTGGCTGATATTCATTGAATACCTGCTCAAGACGGTCACGATCGCAAATATTGACACGTTCAAACTTGAAACGCTTATTATCAGAAACCGGGGCTAATGATTCGAGATTTCCCGCATAGGTTAGGCTATCAACAACCAATACTTCATCATTGGTATTGCTAATAATATGACGAACAACGGCGGATCCTATAAAGCCCGCCCCTCCTGTTACTATAATTTTCATACTATCCTCGTTACATTGACATCTTGATATTTTGATCGTCGATAGAATCAATTCCAATAACGCTTGTGCATGCTAAATCGCTTCACAAGAGCACGGGGAATACGTTTGTAATTCTGACCTAATTTATATCCTGTTACTTTCATGAGGTTATTTATAAAGGCAAAGGGAATATAGGTTATTCTGTGTTTCAAAAGAAAACGCAATTCAGAGAATATGAATTTCTTTCCTTCTCCCCCTGCCCCGCCAAATTTTTCTCTAATCCAGGGGTCGTCTGCATGAAATACGCCAATATCGAAGTAACGTTTAAACTCTTCTATCGCGCTATAATTATGAGAGTGTCTAACTATTGCCTCTGAAACATAGGCTACTTTATATCCCGCCAACACAACTTTAGCTGTAAAATGCATATCCTCACACAGGATAGTATTTGATGGAAACCCACCTAATCTTTTAAACGCGTCAATTCGGTAGGCAGAGAATGAATTAGACATAAAAACGGTTTTCAATCCAATTTGAGCTGCATCGCTAAGGCTACAAACATGACTTTCTTCCGGGTAATTGAAATATCTTGCGTGCTGAGCGATTGGATTAGCATCCAGATGGGGTAACTGTCTACCATAAGCACAAACCACGTCAGGATCGTCAAAAGCGGTAAGGATATTATCAATAAAACCTAATTCAGGGATTGCATCCTGAGTTAAGAAAATAACGATATCATACTCTTCAGCATTAATATCAACAGCCTGATTACGTGTTCCACCGTGGTTAAATTCTTTAGCGTCTATATTAATAACGTTAAAGCCAAAACCATCCGCTATTTCAGTAGTAGCATCATTGCTTCCAGAGTCAATCACCTGAACATGTAATTCATCATGGCTATATTTTCTGATGTTTTTTGCTGTCTCTTTCCAAACATCGCCACCGTTATAGGTTGGGACCGCTACAAAATATTTCATTTTTTCTCTTTTAACGATTATTGATGTAGTAATACGGAAAGGCTAATTCGTAGGCAACGCGGCGTTGTTGAATAAATCATTTTCGGGGTGCAGCAAAGCCCTTTCCTCATCTCTCAGGCAATGCGAACACTGACCGGCATGCCCAGCCGCGTCATGGTGTTCATTGCTTTCACCCGCGCCATCGCTTCACCCACCTGCCCATCGTAATCACGCAGCGACAACCGGTCTCCCAACATCATCTTCATCCGCGATATCGCCGTTTCCGCCAGTGAACGCCGGTGGTAACCCACTTTCTTTTTCCACGCCTCGTTGTTTCCCGTCAACCGCTGCTGCGCCACCGCCTGATTTCGCTCCTGATATCGCTCCAAAGGCCAGTATTTCGCTCCCCTGCGCGGCGGGATGACCGGCCTGATTTTCTTCCTTTTCAAACCGTCGTGGCAGTCGCGCACATCGTAAGCCCCGTCTGCCAGCGCTTCCTTTATCTTCCTGTGCGTCTGGCTTATCAGCCCCGGCAACGCCTGCGCGTCCGTCACGCCGCTGAGTGACAAGTCAGCGCAGACTATCTCATGTGTGCCCGCGTCCACCGCCAGATGCAGCTTGCGCCACACCCGCCGCTTTTCCGCACCGTGTTTTTTGACCTTCCATTCCCCCTCGCCAAAGACTTTAAGCCCGGTGGAATCAATGACCAGATGCGCGATTTCGCCGCGTGTCGGCGTCCTGATATTGACGTTAACACTTTTGGCCCGTTTGCTGATACTGGTGTAATCCGGGCTGCGCAGCGGCACATTCATCAGATGGAAAACCGAATCGATAAATCCCTGCAACGCCCGCAGCGCAAGGTTAAAGACGTTCTTGAGCATCAATGCAGTGGTGATCGCCATATCGGAGTAACGTAACGGCCGGCCTCGCCGCGCAGGCTCAGCGGCATCGTACCATGCGGCGGTGGCGTCATCGCTGAGCCAGACTGTCAGCGACCCCCGTTGACGGAGGGCGTGGTTATACGTTTTCCAGTTGGTGATTTTGAACTTCTGCTTTGCCACGGTTCGCCATGTACTGTCAGGGAAGAGAGTGATCTGATCCTGTTTACCGCTGAAAGTTCGATTTATTCAACAACGCCAGGCAACGCTATAATCAAATATTTATTGCTGGCGTTGAGTTGATATGAAATCTTCACTCTTAATAGGCACCATCTCTTTTTAAAACAACACCAATAGTCTTAAAAAGGATCGCAATGTCATTCCACAAAGACCAGTTTTTCACATACCAGGCATCGAAATAAACACGTGTATCATAGTCAACATCATTTCTTCCACTAACCTGCCACAGTCCGGTCATACCAGGCTTAGCCATTAGATAATAGTCAACATCCCCCGCATACTTATCCAACTCATCTTTTATAATTGGCCTTGGGCCAACCAGACTCATCTCGCCTTTGATAACGTTGAAAAGTTGAGGGAGTTCATCAAGACTGGTTTTTCTAATAAATTTACCGATTTTAGTGATTCTCGGATCATCTTTCAATTTAAAATCTTTTTCCCACTCAGCTCTGGCATCCGGATTATTTTCTAATATATCACGCAGAACCTCCTGAGAATTCGTAACCATTGAACGAAATTTCAAGCATTTAAATTTTTTCCCATTTCGGCCTATGCGCTCATGTCCATAGATGGCCTTTCCGCCATCTTTTGAAACCAGATAAAATAAGGAAAGCAACAAGGGTGAAAGCACAGTGACAATCACTAAGGCACCAAAAATATCAAATGTCCGCTTAACTAAACGAGAGGTTCTTTTTGCCAGGCTGTTGCTAACGCGCAAGATCATCACTTCATGACTAAAAATGAAAGACATTTCCGTGCCATATAAAGGGACACCCCGCAATGTCGGGATAACAGATACTGATCGACAATTATGTTTAGCGAGATTTTTTAACCAAAAATCCCTTAATGAGTGCTCTTCAAATTCTACAGCCACAATAAACTGGGTATCTTCAGGGCAACTTTGCTGCCAAAGTTCATCTTCACTCTTTATTACCGGAACACCAAAAATTTCGTGAACAGTATCAAAGCCATTACTAGAATAAAACGCAGCAATGGAAAACCCTAAAACTTCTTCACTTTGAAGTGCGGCATAAGCATCTCTGGCGTTTTTCCCCGTTCCTATAATAATGGTGTGCTTTTTCCAGATATTAAATTTATCCAAAAACCTTTTTACAATTACGCGGCCAACAGGAACCAGAAAAATAGCCAATGCCCATGTCGCAACCCAGATATACCGCGAGAATTGCCATTTTGAAAATGCAACCAAAGCCAGATCAAAAACTGCAAATATGACTAACGTTCTGATAATTTCTTTCAGTTCAAACCAAAAAGGCTTTCTATATGTATAGTGACGTAATCTTATCCATAACCAGCTAACACACAGGAGAGATAAAGTAATATGTGAGATAAATCTCGCTGAAATTTCAGATTTAGGAATAAAAGAATATATGTCGTAGCCCAGCAGACTCATTATCCCTAATGTAAGCAGCAGCGCCAAATTAAAAAAAACAAAATCGGACAATGCCATAAAAAACTTAACAATATTATTTTTTCTAAAAAAAATTCGCGCATGCATAATGTCATACCCCAAATAGTTTCATAAAATTTAAACACCTTTCATGAATACTTAAAATCATCACAACACAATGTGATATTCAATTATCAAAACGGCTTTATTTATCTACAAAAATGATAAAAAAGCTGAACAGGAAAATTAATAAATTTATCCCTTAATTGCTATTTAATAATTCATATTAATAAGCAGGAAATATCCTTTTCCGAACAACCGATTTACTATTTTATAATAGTAAATCGGTATGGAGTAACATATTATGATTTTGATTTATACTCGTAGGTATAATAATCGTAATTACCGTAACCATAATAACTTGCTGCTCTTTTCATTACAGCATTCAGAATAACACCTTTAATTTCAGCACCATTCTGCTCAAACCGTCGAATACTAACCTCAATTTCTTTCAACGTGTTCACTTCAAAACGAGCCACCAGTAATGACGTCCCCACATGTCGGCTGATAATAGCAGCATCGGTTACTGCCAAAATCGGAGGCGTATCCAACAGAACCAGATCGTAATGTTCACCGGCCCATTTCACAAACTCAGCAAAACGGCTGTGCATTAACAGCTCTGACGGATTCGGCGGTACCTGACCACGCGGAATAAAATCCATATTCTCAATTACTGTTTTACGTAAGCTGTTCTCAGCACTGCATTGACTAGATAAAATATCGGAAAGACCTTTACTATAATCGGTTCCCATTAGTTCATGGGCATAACCTTTACGCATATCGCAGTCAACTATCAATACCCGTTGCCCAGCCTGCGCAATCACCGCGCCTAAGTTAGCACTGATAAAGGTTTTACCAATAGCGGGGCTGGCACCGGAAATCATCAGCACATTATTTTTAGCCTCCATCATGGCGAAGTGCAGGCTGGTTCGCAGGCTACGAATGGCCTCAATAGCTAGATCTGCGGGGTTCCCGATAGCCAACAGCTCTATAGAACGAACATTCTTTTTACCTTTACCTAATAATAGCGCTCTATCTTTTTTCTGTTGCCACTCAGAAAGCGGAACGCTGGCATAAACATTGACACCTAATTCTTCTAGTTGCTCTGGACTTTCAATGCCTTTATGCAGCATAGTTCTGATAACCACAAACGAAGCAGAAGTAATTCCTCCTACAATCAGGCTTAACAAAACTATTAGTGATTTTTTAGGCTTAACAGGTTTTAATTCCGTCACTGCTGAATCAATAATGCGAACATTACCTATTACACTGGCTTTATTTATGCTCAGCTCCTGCTGTTTATTCAGCAATTGCATATAAACTTCTTGCCCAGCCTCTACGTCGCGCGTTAAACGCAATATTTCCTGCTGAGTTTGTGGCATACCATTGATACGTTGTTCAACTTTTTTCCTTTCTTGCTCTAATGTTTTCCTTTTCTCCAATAAAGCACGGTAGGCTGGATGCTCTCTGGTATAGAGTTTGGATATTTCCGCTTCTTTAAATGTCAACTCATTCAACTGTGTTTCAACCGAAACACCGGTATCCAGCACAGCTTTTGCTTCCAGCGAAAGATCGACTGATTCATTCAGTTGGCGATATGCGTTAAGTCTATTTTCCGCTTCATTCAGTACGGCTCGAACACTCGGCAGTTGCTCTTTTAGAAACTCCAGGCTTTTACCTGCTTCTTCTGATTTACGCTCGACGTTTTGCTGTAGATAGTTTTGACTAATGCTGTTTAAAATTTTGCTCACTTTAGCCGGATCTTCCCCTTCCAAAGTGAGCTGTAAAACACCGGTGTCTTTACCCGTGTCAGTTACAGTAAAATCATTAAGCAGCGTATTGATCGCTGTAAGCTCATTCAGTTTCTTTATTCTAAAAACAGTTCCCTCTGGTGCAGCCATATCGCTGACTAACAAAGAAAGGCCATTATTCTTTTCTAGCTGCCCAACAGTACCAGTAAAACTAACTACATCACCCGCTTCTATTTTATAACTTGTTGGACTCAATACCGTTAATTCGATTTTTTCATCTTGCCAAGAATCAGGAACTTCTAAGCGAGATACGGCGATTTCTCCAGGCTTTTTACCTAAAAGACGAGCCATTCCTTTACCAAAAACAGGGAAATACTTCTGCTCTACTACCGTATTCAATGAAAGATCGCGGATGGTTTTACCTATCACCATACGGGACTTTATTAACTCAACTTCTGCATCTGATTGGGGCTTGCCGTCTGGCAATACACGGGAGATATCTTTTAACAACTGATTGCCCGAATTTTGTTCGACCTGGATTAATGCATCAGCTTTATAGATGGGGGTCGCTAATGTGGCATATAAAATCCCAATGATTGCAAATACGGCAGTGACACCAATAATTAGCCATCGGTAATCAAGTAATGTACCTAATAAACGCCCTAGATCAATTTCATCTGAACTGGTTTCAGATGCTTTCACTGAAATTTTTTCTGCCATGGTTTTCCCTGACTGGTTAACGACTTAATGCTTGTGCCCATTTTTGGGCAGACTGCTCAAGTTGCGAGTACACGAATTCAAACGCTTCTCGACTTTTGCGGTAAGGATCGGCGATGTCCTGCTGATTTAACCAATGGCCAAAGAGCATGATTTTACCGCGCACCTGGGGGGCTAATTTGCTTACCGCATCAATATGACTTTTCTCCATAACCAGGATCAGATCGTACTGGCGGCATAAAGACGAAGTAATTTGTTGCGCAGTATGCCCTTCAAGAGAGAGGCCGTGACTGCTCGCTACCTCAGTAGCAGTGTTGTCAGCAGGTTTTCCCACCAACGCGCCCAAGCCGGCTGAAGCAATCCGTTTAGCTGGCAATGCCTGTTGTAACAGCCGTTCCCCAGTTGGGGAACGGCAGATATTACCTACACAAACCACTAATATTGAATCAAACATATTTATCTCTACGGCCAGGTACGTACGCGCAATGTACCTTCAGTCAACTCATTAAAGCCGGAAATGGTCGGTACAAGTTGGCTGATAACACGGTTCCAGCGAGCGATAGGTGCCGCAGTAACGTAGACAATATCGTAAGGCTGTAATTGAAACTCCGTCCCCATCACCATTGCCGTGGCATCAGACATGTTCAACTGATAAATATTCGCCAGTTTCGGTCCTTGCGTTCCGCGTAGCGAACGAACCACAAATACGCCGGTTGCATCGGACACAGACTGGGAAAATCCTTCCGCGTTACCCAACGCTTCCGTCAACGTCATGCCGCTACGGTCCATTTTAAGCGTGCTTTGTTTCGTGACCTCACCCATAACAAACACTTTCAAATCGTCATTGCGGGGTATGTAGAGTATATCGCCAGGATAGAGGAGATGGTTTTGCGATAGGTCGCCGTTTTGCATTAGCGCCTGAAGAGACAACCGCTGTTCTTTACCGTTGTGCGTCAATACGATGTTACGCCAGTCCGCATTTTCCGTCAGACCGCCGGCCTTGTTAATCGCATCCAGCACGGTTAACGGCACGTTGGTAATAGGCTGTTGCCCCGAGGTCGCCACTTCCCCCGTTACATAAGCCTTTTGTGAACGGAAGGCGGCAATGCTGACATCTACCTGCGGTGACTCGATGTATTGTGCCAGCCGACCCATAATTTCATCGCGAACCTCAGTGACCGTTTTACCAGCAACGCTCACTTTACCGATATAAGGATAGAAAATGGTGCCATCGGAATGAACCCAGTTACCGGTATCCGCCGCTGTACGGTAAGTACCGGCCGGTGTGGTCAGTTCAGGGTGATCCCATACGGTAACCATAATAACGTCACCAATACCAATACGGTATTCATACCCTTGAAGTTCTCTCTCCAGCGCCGGATTAGTTTGTGCAATCAGTGGCTTGGGCCGCATTTTTTCCACCAGATACGGCGTCAACGGATAAACATTCACTAGCTTATCGATATCAAAATCAGCATCTTGCTGTTTGATGACTTCCTTGCCACTGCTGGAAAGATGAGAGCCTGGAATTATGGTGCAGCCGCTAAGCAGAGCTGCTGACACCACAAAGGGTATCAATTTTAATTTGTAATTTATCATCCTGTGTATGCCATCGCTCTTGTTTGAAAATTGCGCAAATCCCTACAAAATAGTCAATGATTATAGAGAAGAACTCTTCAGATGAACTTAGATCTTACATATAAAACAAGCGTAATTTACCCTTTAACGGCATCGAATCAACACTTTTATCTG
Organism: Brenneria rubrifaciens; assembly: GCF_005484945.1. Lineage (NCBI taxonomy): Bacteria > Pseudomonadati > Pseudomonadota > Gammaproteobacteria > Enterobacterales > Pectobacteriaceae > Brenneria > Brenneria rubrifaciens. Next base: position 1,240,287 of record NZ_CP034035.1, on the reverse strand, counting down.
TCTAAGATGACACTTCTCCGAAACCATACACGCATTCTCCCCATCAATGTTATTGATCCAAAATACCCGGCAAAAGCCATCAAAAATACGCTTAACATAATAGACTCACTTACGCTATTACGCTCGCAAATGATGCCTGCCACCGCAAATAAAACCGCAAGAACAACGATAGCGGCCAGCGTCTGATGCGGTGTAAACCCGGCGCGGATTAATATGTGGTGCAGATGTTCGCGATCGGGCTTGAAGGGATTATTCCCTCTTGAGATACGGCGTATGATCACCGCCACCATATCCATTAACGGGACAGCAATGAGCCATAACGCAGTCACTGGGTGCATTACCCTAGCGTCCCCTTGCGTGGCGAGGATCAGTAACCAGATTACCGAAAAACCAACCAGCGTACTACCGGCATCACCCATGAACACTTTAAATTTTTTTCCGAAAAACAGACCTGAATTCAACAGGGTATAGGGTAGTACCGCAGCCAGAAAGCACAGGCTCCAGCGCGCCAGATCACGTTGACCACCAAGATAGAAAACCACCACCAGGGCGCCAAACGTCACACAGGACAAGCTCCCCAACAACCCGTCAATGCCATCCACCATATTGAAGGCATTAATGGCTCCCCATACCGCAAACAGGGTAACGGTATAGCCAAACATACCTAACCACAGCTCATAGCCAAAGAGTACACTTCCCAGGGTGGTCAGATACAGTCCTGCGGACATCATTAACCCGGCAACACACGTTTGTAAGCCGATGCGGGGTAAGACGGGGAGATCGTAGCGGTCATCCAATACGCCAACAATCAGCAGCGCAGTGGCACAGACCATATAGAGGGGGAAATTAGGCAGCCAGTCGGGTTGTCGCATAT